>JANXZA010000185.1 GCA_025355745.1 Rhizobacter sp.
TCGCGCCAAGGGCACCGACCTTGAACTTGCACCCCTGTCGCCGTATGCCGGCAAGTACGCCGGCTACGCCATCGAGCGTGGCAAGCTCAGCATGGAGGTGGCCTACAAGATCGACGCCGACGGCAAGCTCGACGCGAAGAATCAGGTCGTGCTGAACCAGCTCACCTTCGGCGACAGGATCGAATCGAAGGACGCAACCAAGCTGCCTGTGCTGTTCGCGGTGGCGCTGCTGACGGACCGCAACGGTGTCATCGACATCAACCTGCCGGTCAGCGGCAGCCTCGACGACCCGAAGTTCAGCGTCGGCGCGATCATCATCAAGGTCATCGTGAACCTGCTGACGAAGGCCTTCAACGCGCCGTTCGCGCTGCTCGCCGGCGGCGGCAGCGACGACCTGAGCGTGGTCGACTTCCAGCCCGGTACGGCGTTGATGACCGCTACCGGCAGCGGCTCGGTCGAGAAGGTCGCCAAGGCCCTGAACGACAATCCGGCGCTGAAGGTGACCGTCACCGGCGCGGCCGACCCGGTCTCTGGGCGCGACGCCTTTCAGCAAGCGGCGCTCGAGGCACGTCTGGTGGCCGAACGGCGTCGCGAGGCACTGCGCTCCGGCGCGCCCGCCGAGGCAGCGAGCGCGCCCGAGAAGCTGGTTGCCGACGAGCGCCCGCGCCTCTTGAAGCTGGCCTACAAGGGCACCGACCTGCCGAACAAGCCGCGCAATGCAATCGGTTTTGCGAAGGACATTCCCGGCCCCGAGATGAAAGCGCTGCTGAAGGCTCGCGCGCCGGTTCCTGAAGATGCCATGCGCGAGCTGGCGCTGCAGCGCGGCCTGGCAGTGCGCGACGCGCTGATCGCCAAAGGCCTGCCCAGCGAGCGCCTGTTTCTGGCAGCGCCGAAGTTGCACGCCGCTGACGGCACCGCAGCGGCGTGGACGCCACAGGTGCGCCTTGCGCTGTCGGTCAATTGATATCGTCGCGCCCTGCCACCATGTAAGCCGCTCGCTCCGATTGCGACCCCTCTTGTTTGGAGAAACGAATGACATCCACCACCGACACCATCACGCTGGGAGGCGGCTGCTTCTGGTGCACAGAAGCGGTATTCGAGCGCGTGCGCGGCGTGCTCAAGGTCGAATCCGGCTACAGCAACGGGCACGTCGACCGGCCTTCGTATGAGCAGGTGTGCAGCGGCACGACCGGCCACAACGAGGTGGTGCGCGTCAGCTTCGACATTGCCCAGATCACGCTGCGCGAAGTGCTCGAAATCTTCTTCGTGATCCACGACCCGACCAGCTTGAACCGACAGGGCAACGATGCCGGCACGCAGTACCGGTCTGGCATCTACTTTCACGACGCCGCGCAGGAAGCGACGGCGCGCGAGGTGCTGGCCGAGGTCAACGCCCATCACCGCGGGCGGGCGGTGACGGAACTGATGGCCGAGGCCAACTACTCGCGCGCGGAGGACTACCACCAGCATTACTTTGCGAACCATCCGGACCAGGGTTACTGCGCGATGGTCGTGGCACCCAAGGTCGAGAAGTTTCGCAAGACCTTCGCCGCGAGGGTGCAGCCGGGCTGATCATTGATGGGCAGGGCAGCCGGATGCCTAACGTCGAAAGTTAAGCGGATCATCTGGCGTAGATCGGGCGTAAATCGGGCGCAATCGCGCCCGGGCTCACGGCGCGAGCCGCTCGCGAAGCCACTGCGTGCCGCTCGGCCGGTAGCGCAGGCGGTCGTGCAGGCGGGACGGCCGGCCTTGCCAGAACTCCCAGGCGTCGGGCACCAGCCGGTAGCCGCCCCAGTGCGGCGGCCGCGGCGGGCGCAGCAGGAAGCGGGCGCCGAACTTCGCGGCGTTCGCGACAAGCACCGCGCGCGAAGCGATCACCTGGCTCTGCGGCGAGGCCCAGGCGCCGATGCGCGAGTCGAGCGGGCGGGCATCGAAGTAGGCATCAGACTGCGCTGCCGAGACCTTTTCGACGCGGCCTTCGATGCGCACCACCCGTTCCAATTCGACCCAATGGAATTGCAGGGCCGCGAAGGCATTGGTCTGCAACTCGTGGCCCTTGCGGCTTTCGTAGTTCGTGTACCAGACGATGCCGTTCGCGTCGAAGCCCTTGATCAGCACCACGCGAGTCGAGGGGCGGCCGTTCGCACCCACCGTGGCCAGGGTCATCGCATTCGGTTCCGGCAACTGAGCATCGAGCGCCTGCTGCAGCCACAGGCCGAATTGCGCCGTCGGCTCGGGCTGCGACGCGGCCTCGTCGAGTTCGGCGCGTTCGTAGCTCTTGCGGAGGGTCGAGATGTCCATCATGCGACGAGTATAGAAAGGCCACAAAGTCAGATGGCGAAGTGGTGACAGGCCTTATGTTTAGCGCCGTATCGCATCGAGAAACGCTTACGGGGAAGGCCTTAGGTAGACGCACCACTAGCTCAAAGCCGATGCAGATTCCATCCTTGGCACATCGCAATTCGCCCGGCCGTGCGGCGCGGGAATGTGAACTCGCATGAACAGGAAGGTCGAATGACGTCGCGGCCGGCGGTGATCGTGTTGGCGGCGGGCAAGGGCTCGCGTTTTCTCGGGCCCGAGCACAAGCTCGCGCAAGGCCTGGGGAGATCGACCGTGCTCGGCGCGACCTTGCGCAATGCCATCGCCAGCCACTTGCAGGTGGTTGTCGTCACCACCGCAGGGTTCGCCGAACTGGCGCGCCGCCATGTGGCCGCCCGCGACGTGATCGTGCTGCCCGAGGTGGGCTCGGCCGGGCTGGCGGCGCTTGGCATGGGCCACTCGATCAGCGCCGGCGTCGGGGCCCGGCCGCAGGCCAGCGCTTGGCTGATGCTGCCGGCCGACATGCCGCTGGTGCTGCCCACCACCCTGCAGGCGGTGGCGCGCGAACTCGCGCTGCACCCGGTGGCGTATGCGCAGTACAAGGGTCGGCGCGGGCATCCGGTCGGCTTCTCTGCCGAGTTGTATTCCGAGCTGGTGGCACTCGATGGTGACGAAGGCGCGCGCCGGCTGGTGGCGCGCTATCCGGCGTTCGGCGTCGAGCTCGACGACCCCGGCGTGCTGGTCGATGTCGACACACTGGCCGATCTGGAAGGCGTGCGCCAGGCGCAGCACGAGGTGGCCGCGCCAGCACCGCGCTGGTGACGTGATCACGCGGCGGGTAGTGTGTCAGGGCGGCGCGTTCGGGCTGCCGGCACGGCAGACCTTGGAGTGCTCATCAGGCACCAGCGCGTGGTGCCGCGCCAGTGCCACCAGGCGCTCGATCTCGCGGTCGCGAATGCCGCAGCCGCGCAGCGACGTGGCGGTGTCGAGCAGGTAGTCGAGCGTGCTGCCGAAGCGGCCCTGTGCACAGCGCAGGATGTCGATCATCTGCGGGTCGGGCACGGCTCCGGTGTGGGCCGGGCTGCTGCGGCTGAGGGTGAATGTCAGCGCGGTCACCGGCCCGTCCGGCGTTCGGCACGCCAGCCACTTCGGGTCGTACACGCCAGTGGGCATTTCGCGCGCCCACAGACGCTCCAGTTCGGCAGCGCCGCGGCGCCGCTCGATCCGGTAGGCCATGCCGCGGCACGAACCGCCCGGCACCAGCGCGAACACCAGGCCCGGGCACTCGGGCGTGCCGCGGTTGACGCGCGAGCGCATCTGCAGCGCGCGGTGCCAGCCGTGCACAGCGGCGGGTCGCTGCTCGGCGGCGTCGAACTCGGGCCGCCAGATCAGCGACGCATAGCCGAACACCCAGAGGTCTTCGTGGCCGCCCCAAGTGCGCAGTGCCTGGGCCAGCATTGGTTGCGGGTCGCGCACGTGCAGCGTCGAATACAGGGAGCCCATGGCCGGACTCTAAAATGAAAATTGACCCGAAAGAACGACGAATGAACGAACCGGACGACGCCGCGAAAAATTACCCCTGGCCGGTGCGCACCGGGGTGGGGGTGATGTTGTTACTGCTGCTGGTGGTGGCCGGGGCGATTGCGCTGGTCGTGTCCACCACGCTGGGCGACAGTGGCAAGACCGCAGCCATCTCGCCCCCATCGGCGCCGCCGCTGGCCTCGGTCGCGCCGGCCACGGCAGCCGCCGATCCTGGCGAGCCCGAAGGCCGCATCGACTTCGAGCCGGGCTCAGGGGCGCTGCCGGCCAACGCTTCCGAGGTACTTGCGACGGTCGCCGACGCGGCGCGTGCCCAGGCGGGCAAGTTCGTGTTGATCTCGAGCTTCCACGATGCCAGCGGCGGCGCCGCCCAGAACGCCGAACTGGCGAAGCGCCGTGCGCAGACGGTGCGCCATGCGCTCGAGGCGAACGGCGTCGCGCCCGACCACCTGGTGCTCGACCAGCCCGTCGTCATGACCGGCGGCGCCGATGCCCGTGAGGCGCGGCGCGTCGAGTTGCGGGTGCGCTGAAGTTGCGGCGGCAGCACGCCGCCGTGGCATCGCGGTGCACCTGGCGGCACCGTCCCAGCAGCTGGCCTCTGACTCGAATGTTTTGACGTTGTAACTTAGTTACTTGATAATCAATGCATCGGTTACATACGGGCCTGGCCATGAAGCAAGCTGTCATTGAAGTCACCCAGCGCATCCGCGAGCGCAGCGCGCCCACGCGGTCGGCCTACCTTGCGCGCGTCGATGCGCTGATCCATCGCCCGCGTGGCGCCGACCGGCTCGGCTGCGCCAACATCGCGCATGCGTTCGCGGCGCTGCCGGGCCATGACAAGCTGCGCATCGTCGCCGAGCGCGCGCCCAACATTGCCCTCGTCACCTCGTACAACGACATGCTGTCGGCGCACCAACCGTACGAGAGCTTCCCGGCGCTGATCCGCGACGAGGTCCGCCAATGCGGCGCCACCGTGCAAGTGGCCGGCGGTGTGCCCGCCATGTGCGACGGCGTGACGCAAGGCCTGCCCGGCATGGAGCTGAGCCTGTTCTCGCGCGACACGATCGCGATGAGCACCGCCATCGCCCTCACCCACGATGTGTTCGACGGCGCACTGCTGCTCGGCGTGTGCGACAAGATCGTGCCCGGCCTGCTGATCGGTGCGCTGCACTTCGGCCACCTGCCGTGCGTGTTCGTGCCGGCCGGGCCGATGAGCACCGGCTTGTCGAACACCGCCAAGTCGAAGGTGCGCGAGCAGTTCGCGCAAGGCCTGGTGGGCCGCGAACAGCTGCTGCAGGCCGAGTCGGCGGCCTATCACGGCGCCGGCACCTGCACCTTCTACGGCACCGCGAACAGCAATCAGATGTTGCTCGAGGCGATGGGCCTGCATGTGCCAGGCGCGGCCTTCATCCACCCGCATGCAGAGCTGCGCGAGGCGCTGACGCGCGAGGCGGTGCGCAGCTTGCTCGGCATCATCGGCGGCGAGCATGCCGGCGCGCCTGGCGCCACGTCGAGGTTCACGCCGATCGGCCGGCTCGTCGATGAGCGTGTCATCGTCAACGCGATGGTCGCGCTGCTGGCCACCGGCGGCTCGACCAACCACCTGATCCACTGGGTCGCGGTGGCGCGTGCGGCCGGCATCGTGATCGACTGGACCGACTTCTCCGACCTGTCTCACGCCACGCCGCTGCTGGCCCGCGTGTACCCGAACGGCGTGGCCGACGTGAACCAGTTCCAGGCCGCCGGCGGCCCCGGCTTCGTGATCCGCGAGCTGATCGAAAGCGGCGCGATGCACGCCGACGTGGCGACAGTCGCGGCCGGTGGCCTGCGCGCCTACGCCACCGTGCCGGCGCGCACTGAAGACGGCCTGCGCTGGAGCGAGCTGCCGGCCGCGCCGATCGACGCTGGCATCGTGCGCACGGCGGCCGAGCCGTTCAGTGCCGAGGGCGGCCTGAAGCTGCTGACCGGCAACCTCGGCCGCGCGGTGATCAAGGTCTCGGCGGTGCCGGCCGACCACCATGTCATCGAAGCGCCGGCCATCGTCTTCGACACGCAGGAGCAGTTGCTCGCCGCGTTCAAGGCGGGTGCGCTCGAGCGCGACTTCATTGCCGTGGTCCGCTTCCAGGGCCCCGGCGCCTGCGGCATGCCGGAGCTGCACAAGCTGACGCCACCGCTCGGCGTGCTGCAGGGTCGCGGCTTCCGGGTCGCGCTGGTGACCGACGGCCGCATGAGCGGCGCGTCGGGCAAGGTGCCGGCTGCCATTCACGTCAGCCCCGAAGTGATGAACGGCGGCCCGCTCGGCAAGGTACGCGACGGCGATGTGCTGCGGCTCGACGCCATCGCCGGCACACTCGACGCCCTGGTCGATGCGGCCACCTGGGCGGCCCGCGAACCGGCGCGGCTCAGTGATTCGCAGGCGCAGGTCAACGGCCACGGTCTGGGGCGCGAGCTGTTCGCCGGCATGCGGCGCAACGTGCTCAGCGCCGAGCAGGGCGCCTGCACCTGGCTTTGAAAACAGCCGGACCAACGAATGGAAACCAGCCCCATGAACACCCTCGATCTCGTTGCCCACGGCCCGGTGATCCCGGTCAT
Source organism: Rhizobacter sp. (assembly GCA_025355745.1). Classification (GTDB taxonomy): domain Bacteria; phylum Pseudomonadota; class Gammaproteobacteria; order Burkholderiales; family Burkholderiaceae_C; genus LMDS01. The sequence continues at coordinate 6,451 of JANXZA010000185.1, forward strand.
CGTCATCCACCGCCTCGAAGACGCCGTGCCGATGGCGCAGGCCCTCGTCGATGGCGGCGTGCGGGTGCTCGAAGTGACCTTGCGCACGCCGATCGCGTTGCAGTGCATGCATGCCATCGCACGGTCGGTGCCGGGGGCGATCCTCGGCGCCGGCACCGTGCGCAGTGCAGCCGATGCGCAAGCCGCGAAAGATGCCGGCTGCAGCTTTGCCGTGAGCCCCGGCTACACCAGCAGCATCGGCCAGGCCTGCCGCAGCATCGGCCTGCCGCTGCTGCCCGGCACGGCAACCGGCAGCGAGGTGATGCAGGCCAACGCCGATGGCTACTTCTTCCTTAAGTTCTTCCCCGCGATGCAAGCCGGCGGCATCGACATGCTGAAGGCCTTCGGCGGGCCGTTCACCGACGTCGTCTTCTGCCCCACCGGCGGCATCACGCTGGCCACCGCGCCGCAATTCCTGGCACTGCCCAACGTGAAGGTCTGCGGCGGCTCCTGGCTGACGCCAGCCGATGCTGTGGCCGCGAAGGACTGGGCGCGCATCACGTCGCTGGCGCGCGAAGCGAGCGCGCTGCGGATCTGAGCGCATTTCGCAACCCAATTTCGGCGGGTCTCAACTCTGAAACTCACGCACCGCAGAGGCGCAGAGAGCGCAGAGATTCGCAGAGAAGAGCAGGCGATCTCTTCTCTGCGCCACTCCGCGTTCTCTGCGCCTCTGCGGTGGTGAGTTGGCTTTGATCTGTCACTTCAGCTCAAGCGGTCTTCACCGGCCTTCGCATCGTCATGATCATCGTCGCCGCGACCAGGCAGGCCGCACCCGCCGCGAACAGGGCCGGGTTGTAGGTCAGCAGCAGGGTGCGGGTCAGGCCCGCGCCGTAGGCCGCCACGGCCGAGCCGAGCTGGTGCGCGGCGAAGATCCAGCCGAACACCATGCCGGCGCGCTCCTTGCCGAACTCCTGCGCGGCGAGCTTGACGGTGGGCGGGATGGTGGCGATCCAGTCCATGCCGTAGAACATCGCGAAGATCGACAGGCCGTAGAAGGTGAAGGTGGAATAGGGCAGCCAGAACAGCGACAGCCCGCGCAGGCCGTAGTACCAGAACAGCAGCTTGCGGTTGTCGTAACGGTCTGACAAGTAGCCCGACAAGGTGGTGCCGATCAGGTCGAACGCACCCATCATCGCCAGCACCGACGCGGCCGGCACGGCGGCCAGGCCGTTGTCGCTGCACAGCGAGATGAAGTGAGTCTGCACCAGGCCGTTGGTGCTCAGGCCGCAGATGAAGAACGTGCCGGCCAGGACCCAGAAGGTGCGGTTGCGCGCGACCTGCGCGAGCAGCGTGAACGGCCCGAGGAAGTTCAGCGGCACTGCTGCGGCCGGTGCCGCCGGTGATTCAAGCGGCGTGCCTTCGGGCTCGCCATAGGAACGCAAGCCGACATCGCGCGGGTGGTCGTGCATGAACAGTGTGGCCAGCAGCGCCACCAGCGCACAGGCGATGGCCACCGGTATCACGGCAAAGCGCCAGCCCAAGTGCTCGATCAGCCAGGCGCCGGCCGGCAGGAAGATCAGTTGACCGGTGGCAGCGCTGGCCGCGAACAGGCCGACCACCAGCCCGCGGTTCGCGGTGAACCAGCGGCTCGCGATCATCGCGCCCAGCACCAGCGCCGTCAGGCCCGAGGCGCAGCCCAGCACCAGCCCCCACAGGATGAACAATTGCCAGAGGTGCGTCACACCGGTGGCGGCCAGCATCGCCATCGCAATGCTGCAGGCCGCAACCACCATGATGCGGCGCAGCCCGAAGCGCGCGATCAGGATCGCCGCGAACGGCCCGAGCAGGCCGTACAGCACGAATCGCACCGCGAACACCGACGACAGCTGGTCGATGCTCCAGCCGAATTCCTTCGCCAACGGCTGCAGCATCAGGCCCGGCAGCCCGAGAGCGGCCGAGGTGGTGAGCATCGCGAAGAAGGTGACCGCAGCGATCACCCACGCGTAGTGGATGCCGCGCCGTTCGAGCGAATTGGCGATGAGTTGAGCGACCATGGCGGCCGGAGTCGGAGTCGGAGTCGGAGTCGGATCGGATGCGGGCCGCGCTCAGAGCGCCCTGCGTTCGATCAGCTCGACCTTGTAGCCGTCCGGGTCGGTGATGAAGGCGATCACGGTCGTGCCGCCCTTCACCGGGCCGGCCTCACGCGTCACGTTGCCGCCACCGCTGCGGATCTTTTCGCAGGCAGCGGCCGCGTCCGGCACGCCGATCGCGATGTGGCCGTAGGCCGTGCCCAGGTCATACGCATCGACGCCGTGGTTGTAGGTCAGCTCGAGCTCGGCATGCTCCGGGTTCGGGCCGTAGCCGAGGAAGGCGAGCGAGTATTTCTGCGACGCGTTCTCGGACTGGCGCAGCAGGGTCATGCCCATCAACTGGGTGTAGAAATCAATCGAGCGCTGCAGGTTGCCGACGCGCAGCATGGTGTGGAGGAATCTCATCAAGGTGCCTTTGCAGTGTGGAGTTCGGAAGCGTTGAAGATGAAGCAGGTGGTCGATGCGTGCGCGTACAGCTTGCCGTCCGGCCCGACCAGCCGGCCTTCGGCGGTGGCCATGCGCGAGCCACCGTGGATGACGTTGCCGACGGCGCGCAGCAGCGGCGTGCGGGTGCTGACCGGGCGCACGAAGTTGACCTTCAGCTCGGCCGTGGTGTAGGCCTTGCCGACCGGCAGCGTGGTGTGCACGGCGCAGCCGACACAGGAGTCGAGCAGGGCGGCGATCCAGCCGCCGTGAACGGTGCCCAGCGGGTTGTAGTGGCGCAGTAACGGCCGGCCCTGGAACACGGCGCGGCCGAGTTTGACCTCGATCAGCAAGAAGTCGAGCGTGTCGCCGATCGGCGGGTCGGGGAGATCGCCGGCGATCATCGCCGCGAAGACCTGCAGGCCGGTCAGCCCGGCGACCTGTTCGGGGCGGGCCACGCCGCTGCTGCGCGTCGCGCTGCGGCGCCGAGCTTCATCGGCTTCCCACCGGGCGACGGTCTGCGCTGCCGTCAGCGCCGGCGCAGTGGGTGTGTCCGTGGCCGCTTCTGTGCTTGAGTCCATCGTGTGCCTGATCGTTGCAACTGCAATGATTGTAGCTACAATGGATTTTCCATGACGACACCGCGATCCATCCGCTCCGTCGCCCCGGTACCCACCGGTTGCAGCAGCTTCAAGCTGCGTCAGTTGTCGCGCCGCGTCAGCCAGCACTTCGATCACATCGTCTGCGCTGCCGGACTGAAGACGACGCAGTATTCGCTGCTGTCGCACATCGTCAAGCTCGGCCCGGTGCGCCCGGGTGAACTGGCCGCGGTGATGGAAATGGACGCCTCCACGCTGACCCGCAACCTGCGTCCGCTGGTCGATCAAGGCTGGGTGGTGGTGGTCGCCGGCGCCGATGGCCGCAGCCGCTGCGTGACCATCACGTCTGCCGGGCGCGCCAAGCGCATCGAGGCGCGGCGCGAATGGAAGCGTGCGCAGACGGCGCTCAACGCCCGCCTTGGCGCGGGAGCGGTGGTGCGGCTGCACGCGTTGATCGACAAGTGCCTGCTGGCGATGAACGAGCCGGTCGATGTGGCCGGCGATTGAGTCGCCGCGGTGCGTCGCATCTCGACGCCGCCGCGACGCCGATCAGGCCTGCTGCGGGCCAGGTCGCTCGTAGTCGATGTCCCATTCGCTTTCGGACACGCGCACGAAACCGTGCCGTTCGTAGAAGCGGTTCGCATCGCTGCCACGCAATGCGCCGACGCGACAGCAACTGACTGCTGGCAAGGTTTCAGTGAACTCACCGAACAGGCGGCTCAGCACGGCCGACCCGAGACCGCAGCGCTGGTACGCCGCATCGATGTAGAAGTGCTCGATGCGCATCGCGCCCGGCTCGGGCCAGAAGGCGACGCAGCCCGCCGGCTTGCCGTCGACCCGAACGCGCCGCGTGTCGGCAGAGCGGAAGGTGCTTCGAAAGCGCTGCGCCGCGCGCTCCGGGTCGAAGCGGCCGAGGCGCTCCAGGCTCACGCGCATTGTGCGGATGCGCAGTGCCAGCAACTCGTCGAAATCGGCGTCAGTGACCGGGCCGAACTCGAACGCCGGTGTCATCACGTCACGGCGTCACGGTGTAGTTGAGCGCCATCCGGCCGCCGTCAACATAGACGATCTCGCCCGTCATGTAGCTGGCGGCGCTGCTCAACAGGAAGGCGCAGACCTCGGCGATCTCGTGCGGCTCGCCGAGGCGCCGCAGCGGCGTGCGGCTCATGATGCGCAGCTTTGCTTCTTCGCTGCCGAGCACGGCGCGCTGGGCAAGTTCGGTGGCGATCGTGCCCGGCGCCACCGCGTTGACGCGAATGCCATGCTCGGCCAGGGCCAGCGCCATCACCCGCGTCAACTGGTTCACGCCGCCCTTGCTGACGTTGTAGCTGGCGATGTTCGGGATCGCCGTCACGCCGTTCACCGAACTCATGTTGACGATCGCGCCGCCAGCGGGGTTCGCGAGCATCGCCCGCGCCACCGCCTGGCCGACGAGGAAGGCGCCCTTCAGGTTCACGTCGAGCACGGCGTCCCAGTCGGCTTCGGTGATGTCGAGAAAGGCCGCCGCCTTGAAGATGCCGGCGTTGTTAACCAGCGCGTCAACAGGGCCGAAGGCCTGCACGGTCGCGGCAACGGCGGCATCGACCTCGCGCTTGTCGGCCACATTGCAGTGCAGGTACATGGCACGCCGGCCGCGCTCGGTCAAGCTGTGCGCCAGCGCTTCGCCGCGCGCCATGTCGATGTCCCACAACGCCACCGCTGCGCCGTCGTGCGAGAGCCGCTCGGCGCAGGCCGCGCCGATGCCCTGGGCCGCGCCGGTGATGACCGCGACCCGGCCTTCGAGGTGGTAGTGAACGGGGTTCATGTCGGTGCCCTGGGTGGTTGGATGACGGGGTGCGTCTGGGTGAGGGTCCAGGCTGTATTCAGCGGTTGCGCCGGTCCAGCCACACGCCCACGCCTTGCGCATTCAGCACCGCGTCCAGCGCCAGCAGCTCGTCGATGCGGGCTTCGCTCAGCGTGCAGCCGTGCGCGCGCAGACTGGCGAGGTGGATGGCAGCAAAGCCGCGCATCATGGCGGCGTGGCGGTCGGCGCCGATCGGCAAGGCCAGGGCGAGTGCGACCATCGCGTCCATCTGCTGCAGCATCTGGCCGGCCAGATGCTGCACTTCACCAAGGCTGCCGCCGATGCGCCCGTAGTGCGTCGGGTACAGCCAGCAAGGTTCGTGCGCGAGCATGCGCTGCACCGACCGGCGCATCGGCTCGGGCTCGAACTGCACCGGCGTGGTGGTGGGCACCAGCCACGGGCCGCCCGGGGTGTCGAACTCGCGGTACGAGATGCCGAAGGTGTCGCCGGTGAAGAAGCCCGCGCTGCGTTCGTCCCAGATGCAATGGTGGTGGCGCGCATGGCCGGGGGTGTCGAGGAACGTCAGCGGCCGGCCGGCGAGCCGGATCGTCATGCCGTCTTCAGTGCGCTGCACGCGCGCCGCCGGCACCGGCACCAGTTCGCCGTAGGAGCGCGCCACCTCGTCATCGCCATAAACCGCGCGCGCACCGTTCATCAGGCGCGCAGGGTCGATCAGATGCGGCGCGCCATGCGGGTGCACCACCAGCGTGGCGCCCGGCAACTGCTGCATCAGCAGGCCTGCGCCGCCGGCGTGGTCGAGGTGCACATGGGTTGCGATCACATAGTCGACCGCGTCGCGCGCCAGCCCGGCGGCGTCGAGCGCGCCCAGCAGGCGCGGCACCGAGTGGTTGGTGCCGGTGTCGATGAAGGCGGCGCGGCCGGCCTCGACGATCAAGTAGCTGGCATCGAACATCGGGCGGTGAAAGCCGGTGTCGATGACGTGGATGCCGTGGGCGAGTGGCTGGACGTGGGCAAGGCTGTGGCTCATGGGCGATATGGTGCGGGAAACTGCGTCAACGCATTCTAGGAAAGCTGGCGTCGGTGGCTGCACCGATGAAACTTCCGCGCGGGTGCAAACTCCGAAGCGGTACCGAACACTGAGCACTGGAACGACCATGAATTCAATCCGACGCGCCGTTCAAGCGCACGCTGGCGGGCACGCGTTGGCGCCGCTCGCTGCACTGCTGGCGTTGACCGCAGCCCTGGCCGGCTGCGCCATCCTCACCACCGGCGGGCTGCCGGCCGGAACGCCGATCGCGCAGGTGCGCCAGTCGTGGCTGACGCCGACCGGCGAATACGCGCTGCCCGGTGGCGGCACCCGGCTCGAGTACGCGCGCGGCTCGTTCGGCCGGGAGACCTACATGCTCGACTTCGACGCGAAGGGCAGCCTGCTCAGCTCGCAGCAGGTGCTGACCGAAGAAAATTTCGCCGCCATCGAGCCCGGCATGTCGAGCCAGGACGTTCGCATGCGCCTGGGCCGGCCGGCCCATGTGTTCAACGTCGGCTGGCAAAAGCTGCAGGTCTGGAACTACCGCTTCTTCGGCGCCGACTGCGTCTGGTTCCAGGTCTCGATCTCGAATGCCGACCAGCGCGTGACCCAGGCGGGCAACGGCTATGACCCGGCCTGCGATGGCCCGTCCACGCGCGAATGAGTTCGCTCTCGACAATGCCGAAGCCGCGGCCCGGTGCGCGGCCGATCACGCTGTACGGCATCCGGAATTGCGACACCGTGCGCGCCGCACGCGCCTGGCTCATCGCGCACGGCCATAACGTGGCGTTTCACGATTTCAAGCAGGCCGGTGTGCCCGCCGACCGGCTCGCCGACTGGGTCCACGCGCTCGGCTGGGAACGCCTGCTGAACCGGCAGGGCACGACCTGGCGCAAGCTCGATGGTGCGCTGCGTGATGCGGTCGTCGATGCCGCGAGCGCGATGCAATTGCTGCGCGCGCAGCCCAGCGTGATCAAGCGACCGGTGGTCGAGTGGGGCGATGGCGCGGTGACGGTGGGCTTCGATGCGGCGGCCTGGGCCGCGCGTTGATCTAAGGCCCGCCGGCCGCCCATCGGCCGCCCCTGTCACGCCGTCACGCCATCACGCCGTCACGCCGCCAGCAACTGCCGCAGCACGAACGGCAGGATGCCGCCGTGGCGGTAGTAGTCGACCTCGATCGGCGTGTCGATGCGCAGCACCAGCTCGACCTCCTGGTTGCGGCCATCGGGGCTGTGAATGATCAGCGTGGCCGGCTGTTGCGGCCGGATCTCGGTCGCCAGCCGGATGTCGAAGCGCTCGTCACCGCGAATGCTCAAGCTTTCCCACGAGTCGCCGGCCTTGAACTGCAGCGGCAGCACGCCCATGCCGACCAGGTTGCTGCGGTGGATGCGCTCGAAGCTGCGCGCTATCACCGCCTTGATGCCGAGCAACTGCGTGCCCTTGGCGGCCCAGTCGCGGCTCGAGCCGGTGCCGTACTCCTCGCCGCCGAAAACGATCGTCGGCGTGCCCTCGGCCAGGTACTTCATCGCAGCGTCGTAGATGAACATCTTGTTCCCGCCGGGGACGTAGGCGCTGCTGCCGTGTGCGTGCTGGAACAGCGTCACGCCGCCTTCCTCGCGCGAGCCGTCGGCTGCCGCCGGAATCATCAGGTTCTTGATGCGAACGTTGGCGAAGGTGCCGCGCACCATCACGTCGTGGTTGCCGCGGCGCGAGCCGTAGGAGTTGAAGTCGGCCTTGGCCACGCCGTGCGCCTTCAACCAGCTCCCGGCCGGCGAGGCTTCCTTGATGGCACCGGCCGGCGAGATGTGGTCGGTGGTGATCGAGTCGCCGAACAAGGCCATCGCGCGCGCGCCGGTCACGCCGTGCACCAGCGTGGCGGGCTCCATCGTGAAGCCATCGAAGAACGGCGGCCTGGCGATGTAGGTCGAGACCGGCCAGTCGTAGACCTGGCCGGTCACGCCGTTGATCTTCTCCCACAGCTTGCCCGGCTCGGCCGCGACCTTGTCGTAGTTCGCCTTGAAGGCCTTGCCGTTCATCGCGTACTTCAGCACCGCGTGGATCTCGTCGCTGCTCGGCCAGATGTCGCCCAGGTACACATCGCGCCCGCCCTTGCCCTTGCCGAGCGGCTCGGTCATCACGTCTTTCAGCACCGTGCCGGCGATGGCATACGCCACCACCAGCGGCGGGCTGGCGAGGAAGTTGGCCTTCAGGTTCGGGTGGATGCGGGCCTCGAAGTTGCGGTTGCCCGACAGCACCGCCGCGCACACCAGGTCGTTCTTTGTGATCGCCTCGTTGAACTCGGGCCGCAGGTCGCCGGCGTTGCCGATGCAGGTCGTGCAGCCATAGGCCGCGACGCCGAAGCCGAGCTTCTCCAGGTAGGGCAGCAGGCCGGCTTTCGTCAGGTATTCGGTGACGATGCGCGAGCCCGGTGCGAGCGAGGTCTTGATGTGCGGCGCCACCTTCAGGCCGGCCTCGACCGCCTTCTTCGCGAGCAGGCCGGCGGCCATCATCACACTCGGGTTCGAGGTGTTGGTGCACGAGGTGATGGCCGCGATCAGCACATCGCCATTGCCCAGCGACACATCACCGACCCGGCGCTGCACCGACGCCGCTTCGGACTGCGCGGCCTCGAGCATCGGGTGGCCGCTGGCCATCTCGACGACCTGGCGCGGCGCCCCCGGCGCAGCCGCCGGCGCGGTGCGCGCAGTCTTGGCCGGCACATCTTGCGCCCGCACGAGGTGGCGCGTGTGGAGCAGCGCGGCGGCCTGGTTGAAGCCGTTCTCGGTCGGCGGCTGGCTGAACAGTGCAGTGAACTTTTCCTTCACGTTGCCGAGTTCGATGCGGTCTTGCGGACGCTTCGGGCCGGCCAGGCTGGGCGTGACGGTACCGAGGTCGAGCGTCACCACGCGGGTGTAGTCGACGTCGCCGGCGCGCGGTGCGCCGAACAGGCCCTGCGCCTTGAAGTAGGCCTCGAAGGCTTCGATCTCGGCCTTGGTGCGGCCGGTGCCCCTGAAGTACTCGATGGTCTTTTCGTCGACCGGGAAGAAGCCCATCGTCGCGCCGTATTCGGGCGCCATGTTGCCGATCGTGGCGCGGTCGGGCAGTGGCAGCGTGCTGGTGCCGGCGCCGAAGAATTCGACGAACTTGCCGACCACTTTTTCGCGCCGCAGGATCTCGGTGACGGTGAGCACCAGGTCGGTGGCGGTCACGCCCTCGCGCAGCCGCCCGGTGAATTCGAAGCCGACCACGTCGGGTGTCAGGAAGTAGACCGGCTGGCCCAGCATGCCGGCCTCGGCCTCGATGCCGCCGACGCCCCAGCCGACCACGCCGATGCCGTTGATCATCGTCGTGTGGCTGTCGGTGCCAACCAGCGAATCGGGGTAGTAGACGGTTTCCTTCTGACCTTTGTTCTTGCCCTTGCCCACCACTTCGATCGTCTTGTGCACACCGCGCGCCAGGTACTCCAGATTGACCTGGTGGACGATGCCGAAGCCCGGCGGCACGACGCCGAAAGTGTCGAAGGCCTGCATGCCCCACTTCATGAACTGGTAGCGCTCCTGGTTGCGCTGGAACTCGAGCTTCATGTTCAGGTCGAGCGAATTCCGGGTGCCGAAGTGGTCGATCATGATCGAGTGGTCGACCACCAGATCGACCGGCACCAGCGGCTCGATCGTCTTCGGATCCTTGCCCATCGCGGCGGCCACATGGCGCATCGCGGCCAGGTCGGCCAGCAGCGGCACGCCGGTGAAGTCTTGCAGCACGACGCGGGCGACGACGAACGGGATCTCGTCAGTGCGCGCAGCGTTCGGTTGCCAGTTCGCCAGCGTGGCGACATGCTCCTTCGTGACCTTGCGGCCGTCGCAGTTGCGCAGCACCGACTCGAGCACGATGCGCATCGACACCGGCAGCCGGCTGACGTTCGAAAAGGTCTTCGCGAGTTCGGGCAGCGAGAAGAAACGGCCCTCCTTGCCGGACGGCGTCTTGAAGCGTTTGCGGGTGCTGGCGAAGGCGTGGGGGGCGGCTTGGGTGGCTGGCATGGCAGGTACCTCGGGCGGTGGGAACGGGGCGGAAGGCCGGAGTCGAGCGCGGCCCGTCAAGTGTCAGTCGGCGGCATCGGGCAGGTAGCGCACCGACAGCACGCCGGCGATGGCGCGCAGCTTGTCGAGCACCTCGGTGGCCACCGCGCTGTCGACGTCGACCAGCGTGTAGGCCATCTCGCCGCGCGACTTGTTCACCATGTTGTGAATGTTCAGACCGGCGCTGGCCATCGCGGTGGAGATCTGGCCGAGCATGTTCGGCACGTTGGCGTTGGCGATGGCCACGCGGTAGGCCGACTCACGCGCCATCGACACGGCCGGAAAGTTGACGGCGTTGGCCACGTTGCCGTGCTCGAGATAGTCACGCAGCTGGTCAGCGACCATCACGGCGCAGTTCTCTTCGGCCTCGGCGGTGGAAGCGCCCAGGTGCGGCAGTGCAATCACGCGCGGATGCGCGTTCACGGCCGGGCTCGGGAAGTCGCAGGCGTACCAGGCCAGGCGCTGTGAGTTCAAGGCCGCGAGCACGGCCGCTTCGTTGACGACGCCCTCGCGCGAGAAGTTCATCAGCACCGCAGCGGGCCGCAGCAGGCCGAGGTTGTCGGCGTTGACGAGGTCGCGCGTGGCATCGATCAACGGCACATGCAGCGAGACGAAGTCGGCATGCTTCAGCACCTCGGCCACGCTGGCGGCCTTCTTCACCTGAGCGGGCAGGCTCCAGGCGGCATCGACCGTGATGTGCGGGTCGAAGCCGTACACATCCATGCCGAGCTTGATGGCGGCATCGGCCACCAGGCAGCCGACCTTGCCCAGGCCGACGATGCCCAGCGTATGGCCCGCCAGCTCGAAGCCGGCGAAGGCCTTCTTGCCTTCCTCGACGGCCTTCTCCATGCCCGCCGCAGCCGGGTCGAGGCCGGCGACGAAACGCAGCGCCGGCGCCAGGTTGCGGGCCGTCAACAGCATGGCCGCAAGCACCAGCTCCTTGACTGCGTTGGCGTTTGCGCCCGGCGCGTTGAAGACCGGCACGCCGCGCGCGCTCATCGCGCTCACCGGGATGTTGTTGGTGCCGGCACCGGCACGCCCGATCGCCAGCACGCTGACGGGAATGTCGAGCGGATGCATGTCGGCCGAGCGCAGCAGCACCGCGTCGGGCGAGGCCACGTCCTTGGCGACGACGTAGCGCGCCGCCGGCAGCCGCTTCAAGCCGGTCGCCGATATCTGGTTCAGCACCTGGACCTTGAACAGCTGGCCCTTGTGTCCACGCTCACCCATGGCGGGCCTCGAACTCTTTCATGTAGGCCACCAGCGTCTGCACGCCTTCGACCGGCATCGCGTTGTAGATCGAGGCGCGCATGCCGCCCACCGAGCGGTGGCCCTTGAGCTGGATCATCGAACGCGCCTGCGCGCCTTTCAGAAAGGCCTCGTCGAGCGCTTCGTCGCGCAGCTTGAACGGCACGTTCATCAGCGAACGGTCTTCGCGCGCCACCGGGCTCGAGTAGAACGCGCTGGCATCGAGCAGGTCGTAGAGCAGCGCCGCCTTGGCACGGTTGTGAACCTCCATGCCGGGCAGGCCGCCGCGCGCCTTGATCCACTTGAACACCAGGCCGGCGATGTAGATCGCGTAGGTCGGCGGGGTGTTCAGCATCGAGTCGTTGTCGGCCTGCTGCTTGTAATCGAAGGCCGACGGCGTGCACGCCAGGGCCTGGCCGATCAGGTCGTCGCGCACGATCACGAGGGTCAGGCCGGCCGGGCCGATGTTCTTCTGCGCGCCGCCGTAGATCAGGCCGTACTTCGCCACATCGACCGGCCGCGACATGATGCTGGACGACATGTCAGCCACCAGCGGCACGTTGCCCACGTCGGGCGTGAAGTGGTATTCGACGCCGCCGATGGTCTCGTTCGAGCAGATGTGCACATAGGCGGCGTCGGGGTCGAGCTGCCAGGTGTCGCGCTTCGGTATGCAGCTGAAATGGCTGGCCTCGGCGCTGGCCGCGACGTTCACCTTGGCGTACTTCTTCGCCTCCTTGATCGACTTCTTCGACCACTCGCCGGTGTTGATGTAGTCGGCGCTCGCCTTGCCGCGCAGCAGGTTCATCGGCACGATCGCGTTCTCGGCCATCGCACCGCCCTGGATGAACAGCACCTTGTAGTTCGCGGGCACGGCCATCAGCTCGCGCAGCAGCGCCTCGGCCTCGGCGGGGATGGCGATGAACTCCTTGCCGCGGTGGCTCATCTCCATCACCGACATGCCCGAGCCGTGCCAGTCGAGCATCTCGTCGGCGGCCTGGCGCAGCACCGGTTCGGGCAGCGCGGCCGGGCCGGCGCTGAAATTGAAAACGCGTGTCATCGAGAGACTCCGAAGGAATGGCGTGGGGGACGGGACGTGCCGCCCGCGTGAAGCGGCAGACGAAACCCGCCTTGCAGCTTAGCCGATGCGGCGGCGCTCGCGCGGGGTGCCGCCGCAGCGCAGCGACACCGCAACAACTGCGCTGCAATGAGGGTTTGCGGCGCTGCGCCGTGCGCCGCCTCAGAACCGGTACGCGGTTCCCACCGTGTAGACGATCGGCCGGAAGTCGATCGTCGTCTGCAGCACGGTGCTGCCGGCTGCGACGAGCTTGCTGCGGACCTGCAGCGCGGCGACGCTGGCGAACAGGCTCCAGTCGCGGTTCAGCGTGTAGTCGATGCCGGCCTGCGCGGCCCAGCCGAGCGAGTCGCTCAGCTTCACGTCGGCGGCCAACTTCGACGTGGCGCTGACGAACTTGGTGTAGTTGAAACCGGCGCCCACATAGGGCCGCCAGGCGTCGCCCGGTGTGCCGAAGTGGTAGTTGGCAAAGAAGGTCGGCGCGATGATCTTGGCCGAAAGCACGTCGTCGCCGAGGAAGGCGACCGAGCCCGCCGCGTTGGCCTTGATCTTGGGCGGGATGCCCAGCACCGCCTCGACCCCGATATTCGGCGTGAGCATGCGTTCCAAGGCCAGGATCAGCGTGGTGGCGTTGCCGGTGCTGGCGTCGGCCCCCGGGGGCACGCCGATGCCGGTGATGCCGTTGCTCTTCGAATGTGTGGTGTATTCGGTGATGCCGAGCTTCACGACATTGGCCTGGGCTGCCGCCGCGTCGCAGGCCAGCAGCGTGACCATTGCGATTGCGGTTGCGATCGCGGTTGCACCGGCCGGCATCTGGAGTCTGGATGTCATTCGATATCTCCTCGAAGCCGCCCGTCAGAGCCAGCCGAACGACTTCAGCTGCGCGGTGAACGCGTCGCTGATGATCTTGTGGCCACCGGTCGTCGGGTGCACGCCGTCGGCGAACTGCCAGGTCGTGACGTTCGCGCCGCTGGCCAGGCCGTTGAACGGCGCTCCGGCCGTGCTGTTGCAGAACAGTGATGAGCCATCGGTCACCGCCCCGCCGGTGATGGCCTTGATCTTCGCTGCGTCGCAGGCCGGCGTGGTGTTGTTCGTGATGCCGTACTTCGCCGGGTTCGCATAGGCTTCCTTGAACAGCGCGAAGGTGTCGATCAGTTGCACCGGCTGGCCGGTCAGGCTGTCGCGCAGCCAGAGGTTGAAGATCTGCGACAGGTTGCTCAGCACCGGCCGCGCGCTGGCCGGCACCGAACTGCCGAAGGGCGAATCGGCGATGTCGCTGAGCGTCATCACCGCGACGTACTTTCCGCCCTTGGCGAGGATCTGCGTGCTCACGTAGCCGGCGAGTTCCAGCGCCGCCGTCTTCATGCCGGCCTGGGCAGTCGCCTGGGCATCGAACAGCAAGGCATTCGCCTGGTCGGCGGTGATCTTGCCGGCCGCCGCATCGGCCTGGATCTTTGCGGCGCTGGCCGCGAAGCCACCGAACTGTGTGAAGACATCGTTGTTGCCGCCGTAGACCAGGATCAGGTCGCTGTCCTTGAAGGTGGCGAAGCGCGCCAGATGGTTGGCGATCTGCTTGACCATCGGCACGGTGAGCGCGCCGTTGCCGGTGGCCGGGTCGTGGCCGATGCCGTTCGGGTCGGTGACCCGCGAGCCGCCCTGGCCATAGCCGGTGCACGAGGCAGCGACGACCGGGTTCGGGCTCGCCGCCGACGGGCACAGCGCCGACTTGCCGTTGAAGCCGACCTCGGCCGGCGTCACCAGCAGGCCGAGCGAGCCGGCGAGGTTCTCGACCCAGACCGTGCCGGTGGCGCTGTTGGTGGTGAACTTGCCGCCGAAGTACACCGGCGGGTTGGTGCCGGGAACGACGGTCGCCGGGGTGTAGGCGCCGACGTCGCTCAGGCTGTCGCCGAACGACACGACGGCGCGAAAGCTTCCCTTCGTCGTCGGCGCGCCGGCCGGCGAGCCGCTGCCCGGAACGTCGGGGTCGCTGCCACCGCAGGCCGCCAGCAGCAGCGCCGCGACGATCGACATGCCCCAGGTCTTCTTGCTCATGATTCGAACTCCCTCGTTGACCCGGCAAACGCGAGCCGCCGTTCGATGGCGCCGCGTCAACTATAGGGTTCGGTCAAGGCCCGGCATGCCGGGGAAACCCGCCGCGCGTAGCCGATGGACGTGCCCAGATCGGTTATCTTGCAACCATGAGTGACATGACTTTCTTCTGGCACGACTATGAAACCTTCGGCCGCGTGCCGCGACGTGACCGGCCGAGCCAGTTCGCCGGCGTGCGCACCGATGCCGACCTGAACGAAGTCGGCGCGCCGCTGATGCACTACTGCCAGCCCGCACCTGATTTCCTGCCCGACCCCGAGGCCTGCCTGCTGACCGGCATCCTGCCGCAGACCTGCCTGGCGAACGGCGTTCCCGAGCATGCGTTCGCCGACGCCATCGAGCGGCAGCTCGCGCAGCCCGGCACGGTGGGCGTGGGCTACAACTCGATCCGCTTCGACGACGAGGTGACGCGCCACCTGTTCTGGCGCAACCTGATCGACCCGTACGCGCGCGAGTGGCAGAACGAATGCGGCCGCTGGGACTTGCTCGACGTGGTGCGCTGCACCTGGGCGCTGCGCCCCGAAGGCATCGAATGGCCGCGACACGACGACGGCAGGCCATCGTTCAAGCTCGAACACCTGACGGCCGCGAACGGCCTTGCGCACGCGGCCGCGCACGATGCCTTGTCGGACGTGCGCGCCACCATCGCGCTGGCGCGGCTCGTCAAGGCGCACCAACCCAAGCTCTGGGACTTCTGCCTGCGCCTGCGCCGCAAGGACGCGGTGCAGCAGGAGATGGACCATGCGCAGCGCGCTGGCCAGCCCTTCCTGCACATCTCCGGCATGTACGGCACCGAACGCGGCTGCATGGCGCTGGTGTGGCCGCTGGCGCCGCACCCGACGAACAAGAACGAGGTCATCGTCTGGGACCTGAGCGCCGACCCGGGCGAACTCTTCACGCTCGATGTGACAAGCATCCGCCAGCGCATGTTCGCGAAGGCGGCCGACCTGCCCGAAGGCGTTGCGCGCCTGCCGATCAAGACCATTCACCTGAACAAGTCGCCGATCGTGATCGGCAACCTGAAGACCGTGAGCCCGGCGGTCGCGGCGAAGTGGGGGCTCGATGTGGCGCTGTGCCTGCGCCACGCCGACGTGCTCGCGCGCCAGGCCAGCTTGCTCGCCGGCATGTGGCCGGCGGTGTTCGAGCGGCCGGCGCGCGACGGCACGGTCGATGTGGACGAAGACCTGTACGGCGGCTTCATCGGCAATGACGACCGGCGTGCCTTGCAGCGCCTGAGCACGATGACCGGCGAGCAGCTCGCGTCGAAGCGGCCGGTGTTCGCCGACGCGCGGCTCGACGAAATCTTTTTCCGTTATCGGGCGCGCAATTTCCCGGCGACCTTGAACGAGGTCGAGCAGTCGCAATGGCGCGAGCACTGCGCGCATCGGCTGCATGACGGTGCGGGCGGCGGCCTGACGCTCAGCGCCTTCTTCGAGCAGATCGACGCCTTGCAGGAAGCGGCCGACGAGCGCGGCCAGGAGGTCCTCGGCGCGCTCGTTGACTACGCCACCGAGATCGCGCCCGAGCGACAGTAATGCGCCGGCTCCACGTTGGTGGCGCCACTTGATCGACACGGGTCTCGCGCCCCAATTCCGGGCGATGAAAAACCAATTCGGTGCGTGCCGGTGCGACATCGAGCTCGATTCGCTGTCATCGACTGCACCAAACAAGGCTCGCAACTTGCTTCCCTGGTGCGTTTGACTTCTTGCAAGGTGCAAGAGGCACCAACCTAAAACAATCGGGAGGCATCGATGGATCAGGTCAAGCAGGGCACGGACGCACTGTTCATTTTATTGGGCGCCATCATGGTGCTGGCGATGCACGCGGGCTTCGCGTTTCTCGAGCTCGGCACTGTGCGCAAGAAGAACCAGGTCAACGCGCTGGTGAAAATACTGGTCGACTTCTCGGTCTCGACGATTGCGTACTTCTTCATCGGCTACAGCGTGGCCTACGGCGTCGGCTTCTTCAGTGGGGCCGAGACGCTGGCGCAGAAGAACGGCTTTGAACTCGTGCGCTTCTTTTTTCTGCTCACTTTTGCGGCGGCGATTCCGGCGATCGTCTCGGGCGGCATTGCCGAACGCGCTCGCTTCGGCCCGCAGCTGGTGGCCACCGCCGTCCTCGTCGGCCTGGCCTACCCGCTGCTCGAAGGTGTTGTCTGGGGCCAAAGATTCGGGGTGCAGGGCTGGATCAAGCAACTCACCGGGGCCGAGTTCCACGACTTCGCCGGCAGCGTGGTCGTGCACACGTTCGGCGGCTGGGTCGGCCTTGTCGCGGTGGTGCTGCTCGGAGCGCGCAGCAACCGCTACCGCAAGGACGGTGGCATCAGCGCGCACCCGCCGTCGAGCATTCCGTTTCTCGCTCTCGGCGCCTGGGTGCTGGCGGTGGGCTGGTTCGGCTTCAACGTGATGAGCGCCCAGACCATCGACAAAATCTCTGGCCTGGTGGCGGTGAACTCACTGATGGCCATGGCCGGCGGCACCTTGGTGGCGGTGCTGCTCGGCCGCAATGACCCCGGCTTTGCGTACAACGGCCCGCTCGCGGGCCTGGTGGCGGTGTGTGCGGGTTCCGACGTGATGCACCCGGTGGGCGCGCTGGTGGTGGGCGGTGTCGCCAGCGCGGTCTTCGTCTCGATGTTCACCTTGACGCAGAACCGCTGGAAGATCGACGACGTTCTCGGCGTCTGGCCATTACACGGTCTGTGTGGCGCCTGGGGCGGCATCGCCTGCGGCATCTTCGGCGCCAGGGCGTTGGGCGGCATGGGTGGCGTGAACCTGGGCGCCCAGGTGCTCGGCACGCTGATGGGTGTGGGCTGGGCGCTGGTGGCGGGCCTGGTCGTGTACGGCGGTTTGAAGGCCGTGACCTCGCTGCGGCTGACCTTGGAGGAGGAATACGACGGGGCCGACCTGTCGATCCACCGGATCGGCGCGACACCGGAGCGGGAGGCGAACTGGTGAAGCCAGGGCTGGGCTGAAACCAGGCCGCTGGGCCTGGCCCAGCGCCTTCGTCGCACGGCGTGGCGCGCAGACGCGAGGTCGACGGATCGTCAGGCGTTAACTTTCTCCGCCTTCTCCGCCTTCTCCGCCGCCTGCGTGAACTCCTCGATCCGGTCGAAGTTCAGGTACTGGTAGACGCTGTCGCTCGCCGCCGTCAGCACGCCCATGTCGACCAGGTACTCGGCGCGGGTCGGAATCCGCCCGAGCTTGGCGCAGATGGCCGCCAGCTCGGCCGAGCCGAGGTACACATTGGCGTTCTTGCCGAGCCGGTTCGGAAAGTTGCGGGTGCTGGTGGAAAACACCGTCGCACCTTCCTTGACCTGGGCCTGATTGCCCATGCACAGGCTGCAGCCCGGCATCTCCATGCGCGCGCCGGCATTGCCGAGCACGCCGTAGTGGCCTTCGTCGCTGAGCTTCTTCGCGTCCATCTTGGTGGGCGGTGCGACCCACAGCTTGACGGGGATGTCGCGCTTGCCTTCGAGCAGCTTGCTGGCGGCGCGGAAGTGGCCGATGTTGGTCATGCACGAGCCGATGAACACCTCGTCGATTGCAGCGCCGGCCACGTCCGACAAGGTCTTCACGTCATCCGGATCGTTCGGGCAGGCGACGATGGGCTCGTGCACATCGGCCAGGTCGATCTCGATCACGGCGGCGTAGTCGGCGTCGGCATCGCCCTGCAGCAACTGCGGGTTCGCGAGCCAGGCTTGCTGCGCGGCGATGCGGCGCTGCAGGCTGCGCGCATCGGCATACCGGTTCGCGATCATCCACTTCATCATCGTGATGTTGCTGGTGATGTACTCGGCGATCGGCGCCGGGTTCAGGTGCACGGTGCAGCCGGCGGCGCTGCGCTCGGCCGAGGCGTCGCTCAGCTCGAAGGCCTGCTCGACCTTCAAATCGGGCAGGCCTTCGATCTCCAGGATGCGGCCGCTGAAGATGTTCTTCTTGTTCGTTTTCTCGACCGTCAGCAGCCCGGCCTTGATGGCGTACAGCGGGATCGCGTTGACGAGGTCGCGCAGCGTCACGCCGCGCTTGCCGGCATCGGCCAGCGTGCCCTTGAAGCGCACCAGCACGCTCTCGGGCATGTCGAGCGGCATCACGCCGGTGGCGGCGGCGAACGCCACCAGGCCGGAGCCTGCGGGGAAGCTGATGCCGATCGGGAAGCGCGTGTGGCTGTCGCCGCCGGTGCCAACGGTGTCGGGCAGCAGCAGGCGATTCAGCCAGCTGTGGATCACGCCGTCGCCGGGTCGCAGGCTGATGCCGCCGCGGGTGCTGATGAACTCGGGCAGCTCGTGGTGCGTTTTCACGTCGACCGGCTTCGGGTAGGCCGCAGTATGGCAGAAGCTCTGCATCACCAGGTCGGCGCTGAAGCCCAGGCAGGCGAGGTCTTTCAGCTCGTCGCGCGTCATCGGGCCGGTGGTGTCCTGCGAGCCGACGCTGGTCATGCGCGGCTCGCAATACGTGCCGGGTCGCACGCCTTGCTGGTTGCCGTTCAGCACCGGCAGGCCGCAGGCGCGCCCGACCATCTTCTGGCCGAGCGTGAAGCCCTTGTGCGTGTCCGACGGCACCTGCGGCAGGCGGAACAAGGTGCTGGCCGGCAGGCCGAGCGCGTCGCGCGCCTTGGTCGTCAGGCCGCGGCCGATGATGAGCGGAATGCGGCCGCCAGCACGCACTTCGTCGAACAGCACCTCGCTCTTGACCTTGAACTCGGCGATCACCTTGCCGTCTTTCAGCGCCTTGCCTTGGTACGGCCGCAGCTCGATCACGTCGCCCATGGCCATCTGGCTGACGTCGAGTTCGATCGGCAGGGCGCGAATCTGATCGCCGTCGACGACGTAAAGCTGCGGGCTGCCGAGACGCTCGCCGCCTGCGCCGAAGCCGAAGCCGCCGGTGAACCCGGACTCGTGTCCGGCCGAAAGAAGCGCGGGGAGCGCGCGGCGAACGTCGACATCACCCTCGGCGGCGCGGGCGAGCGCGTCGCGGAGCGCATAGATCGCGTCGTAGCCGAGGGCGTCGACGGTGCTCGGCTCGTCGCCGTAGGCGGCGCGGAAGCGGTCGGCGTGAAGGGCGCTGCGCTGGTCGGCGAGAAACGCCGGCGCGAGCACGGCGCCCTGCGCGTAGCGGCCACCGTTGGCGAGAAACTTTGCCGGCACCAGGCCGTCGGCGGTGGCATAGAGCGTCGCCACGGCGCCGTGGCCACCGTTGGCGGCGCGGGTCACGCCGGTGGCCGCCAGCTGCGCCGCAATCAACTCGAGCTGTCCGACGGCAGCGGGCACGAACACGGCGTCGAGATGGAGCGCGGCGAGCTGTCTGGCGGGCGAAATGAACGTGGTGGCCCTTTCGTCGAAGTGCAGATCCACCACCACCTCTCCGCCGTGCGCGCGCACCGCCTCGGCGAAGGCCTCGCCCATCTTCTTTCCATAGACGGTGTCGGGGCGAAGGACGGCGAAGCGACGGGCCCGCATTTTGAGCGCCTGCGCCGCCAGCGCCACAGCCCGCGCGCCGTTCGGGCGGAGCATCTTGAACACCGGATCCGACGGGGCGTGATGGCTCTCGTCGGAAGAGAGGTCGATGAAGGTGAGGCCGAGTGCCGCCGAGCGCGCAGCGGCTGCGGTGGCTTCGGCGCGATCGGGTGAGCCGACGATCGCGATCGCCCCTTCGCGCGCGAGATCCTCGACGGCGGCGGTCGCCAGATCGGGCCGCGAGCCGGAGTCGCGCACGCGAAGGTCCGCCGCCGACGTGCTGGGCGGCACCGTTCCCGACGACAAAAGCACGCCGCGCAGGGCACGTTCGCCGAGCACCCGGTTCTTGCCCGACAGGGGTAGCACCACGCCGATGGCGCGCGTCGCGGAGGATCCCTCCGGTGC
>JANXZA010000218.1 GCA_025355745.1 Rhizobacter sp.
GCTCATCTCGATGCCGAAGCGCATGCGAAGCACCTTGGCCTCGCGCGGGGTCAGGCTGTCGAGAATGTCTTTGACCACATCGCGCAGGCCGGCCTGCATCGCCGCTTCGATCGGCGCGGTGTTGTTGGTGTCCTCGATGAAGTCGCCGAGGTGCGAGTCGTCGTCGTCGCCGATCGGCGTCTCCATCGAGATCGGCTCCTTGGCGATCTTCATGATCTTGCGGATCTTGTCTTCGGGGATCTCCATCTTCTCGGCCAGTGTCGGCGCGTCGGGCTCGAAGCCGAATTCCTGCAGGTGCTGGCGGCTCAGGCGGTTCATCTTGTTGATGGTCTCGATCATGTGGACCGGGATGCGGATGGTGCGCGCCTGATCGGCGATCGAGCGGGTAATCGCCTGGCGGATCCACCAGGTCGCGTAAGTCGAGAACTTGTAGCCGCGCCGGTATTCGAACTTGTCGACCGCCTTCATCAGGCCGATGTTGCCTTCCTGGATCAGGTCGAGAAACTGCAGGCCGCGGTTGGTGTACTTTTTCGCGATCGAGATCACCAGGCGCAGGTTGGCCTCGATCATTTCCTTCTTCGCGTCGCGCGAGGCTTTCTCGCCTTCGTTCATGCGCTTGTTGATGCGCTTCAAATCGTCGAGCGGCACCACCGCCTTGGCCTGCTGGTCCATCAGCTTCTTCTGCAGCTCCTGCACCGGCGGCAGGTTGCGCGCCAGGATCACGCTGTACGACTTGTTGGCCGCGACTTCCTTCTCGGCCCACTTCAGGTTCAGGATGTTGGGCGGGAAATGCTTGATGAAGTATTCCTGCGGCATGCCGCATTTGTCGACCAGGATCTTGCGCAGCTCGCGCTCGTAGCGGCGCACATCGTCGACCTGCGAGCGCAGGATGCCGCACAGCTTCTCTATCGTCTTGACCGTGAAGCGGATCGTCATCAGCTCGCCGCTGATGGCCTGCTGCGACTTCGTGTACGAAGGCGACTCATAGCCTTCCTTCTCGAAGGCCTTGCGCATCTTGTCGAAGTTGATCTCGAGGTTCGCGAACTTGGCGAGCGCCGAGACCTTCAACTCTTCGAGCTTCTTGGTCAGTGCCTTGCTGCCGCCCTGGCCGTCGTCGTCATCGTCTTCGTCGAAGAAGTCGACGTCTTCCTCGGCCACGTAGTCGTCGGCCTCGTCGACCGAGACGAAGCCATCGACCGCTTCCGAAATCTTCATGTCGCCCGAGCCGATGCGCTTGGCATAGCTCAGGATTTCGGCGATCGTGGTCGGCGATGCGCTGATGGCGTACATCATCGCCTGCAGGCCGCCTTCGATGCGTTTGGCGATCTCGATTTCGCCTTCGCGCGTCAGCAACTCGACCGTGCCCATTTCGCGCATGTACATGCGCACCGGGTCGGTGGTGCGGCCGAACTCGGAGTCGACCGTGGACAACGCCGCTTCAGCCGCTTCCTCGGCCTCTTCTTCGGTCGCGGTGGTGGCGCCGCCGCCGGCGATCAGCAAGGTGGCGGCGTCGGGCGCCTGCTCGTAGACCGCGATGCCCATGTCGTTCAACATCGACACGATGGCCTCGAGGATTTCGTCGTTGACGAGCTTCTCGGGCAGGTGGTCGTTGATTTCCTGGTGGGTCAGGAAGCCGCGCGTCTTGCCCATCTTGATGAGCGTCTTCAGCTCCTGGCGGCGCTTCGCGGCTTCCTCTTCGGTGAGCGCCGTTTCTTCGAGGCCGAACTCGCGCATCAGCGCCCGTTCCTTGGCGCGCGAGACCTTCATCCGCAGCGGCTTGACCTTGACCTTCGACTCGGCATCGGCGGCCGACTCGACTTCGGGTTCGCCTTCCAGATCGGCTTCGAGGTCGGACAGATCAACGTCGGAAACGTCGGCAGCGGCCTTCGGCGCCTCGTCGGGCTTGCCTTTGCGGGCGGGCTTGGCCTTGGACGCTTCGGGGGCTTTGGCGATGACCTTGGCCGCCGGCTTGACGGGCTTCTTCGCGTCGTCGATCTTGGCGGGCCGGGCCGGCGCAAGCGCCTTCACGGCATGTGCGGGAGCCGGCGCCTTGGACGTCAGGGCCAGCGCCACGGGCTTCGCGCCAGAAACCGGCACAGCGTGCGTCGCGGCAGCCTTGGTTGCCAGAATCGGCGCGGCCGGCTTGGCTGGCGGGGCCGGTGCGTGGGCCGGTGCCGTTGCGTGGGCGGTAGCGGGGGCGCTCTTCTTTGCGGTCATGCAATTCCTCGGAGGGTGGCGGCTTGCGGTCGGCAAGCCGTGTCAAAGAATTGCGCACCGGAGTGCAAAATTCAAGGCTGTCAGCGCGGGTTGCGGTGCTTTTGCGCTGCACTGCGGTGTCTTGCGCTTCGACCGACATCGAGCCTGCAAGCTCGGACGATTTGCGGTGGGGGTCATGCAGGCAGCCCTTGCGGGGGAACGGTGGCCTGAACCCGTCTGAGGGGGCCCTGGGTCAGAGGGTGGCCGGGGTCCGGAGGTACTGCTGTCACGTTCGCCGCATTTACATCAGCCGAGGATTATACCGCGCCGGATGCGTTTTTCGCTGCCGGCACGCCGCGCCGGGGCCGGCTCGTTCAGGCCTTCAGGCTGCGGCGCGCGGCCATCAGTTCGCGGCTGCGCAGTTGCGCATCGGGCGATTGCACGCCCGACTCGAACAGCAGCTTCAGTTCATCGTCGACCGCCTGGAGCCGCAGCTTGCTCACCACCAGGGCGAGCTCCTGAGCCACGTCGGCGCCGACCTCGGGGTCGTGAAATTCGGCGACGCGGGCGAGCACGGCGCTGCCTTCGTTCTCGGCCTCGGCCTTGCTGCGCAAGGCCTCCAGCAGCGCGGCCGGGGCGACCGGTCCCTGGTCGTGCAGGCAGCGTTCGATGCAACTGAAGAACATGTCGTACGGCGCCGGCTGGGCCGCCAGCACGTCGTGCGAGCCACCGTCCAGGTCCGACCACATCTCGCAGCGTTGCAGCAGCAGCCAGAGGGCGCGGTCGAGCAGGCTGGCCGTGCCCTTGCCGAGGCGGCTGGCGCGGCGCGGCGGCGGGCGGGCGGGGGCCGCGTCGCGCTCGCCGCGCGGGGCGCTGCCAGCGCCCCACAAGGCCAGCAGCTCGGCGGCCTCCAGGCGCCCGAGCGTGGCCAGCTCGCCGACCAGCTGACGCTTCAGCGCGCCGTCGGGCAGGGCGCTCCACAGCGGCTTCGCATCGGCCAGCATGTGGGCCCGGCCCTCGGCGGTGTCCAGGTCCTTGCCTTCGCGCGCGGTCTCGGCGACCTGGCGCGACAGCGGCACGGCCTGGGCCACGCCGGCCTCGAACGCGGCAGCGCCGAGTTCGCGCACGTAGGAGTCGGGGTCGTGCTCGGCCGGCAGGTAGAGGAAGCGCACCGTGCGCGTGTCGCTGGCGTGCGGCAGGCAGGCCTCCAGGGCACGGCCGGCGGCGCGGCGGCCGGCCTTGTCGCCATCGAAGCTGAAGACCACCGAATCGGTGAAGCGAAAGAGCTTCTGCACATGGTCGGCAGTGCACGCCGTGCCGAGCGTGGCCACCGCGTTGCCGAAGCCGGCCTGGGCCAGCGCGACCACGTCCATATAGCCTTCGACGACCAGCGCATAGCCGCGCTGGCGCAGTGCCGCGCGCGCCTCGAACAGGCCGTACAGCTCGCGGCCCTTGCTGAACACCGGCGTCTCGGGGGAGTTCAGATACTTGGGTTCGCCGCGGTCCAGCACCCGGCCGCCGAAGCCGATCACATCGCCCTGCACCGAACGGATCGGAAACATGATGCGGTCGCGAAAACGGTCGTAACGTTTGCGCTCGGCTT
The DNA here is from genome assembly GCA_025355745.1 of Rhizobacter sp. GTDB lineage: Bacteria > Pseudomonadota > Gammaproteobacteria > Burkholderiales > Burkholderiaceae_C > LMDS01. Next base: position 3,800 of record JANXZA010000218.1, read on the forward strand.
CGTCGCCACTCTCGGCGTCCTGCACGATGACCATGCCACTCTCGGCCAGCAGCGAGTCGTCGTAGTGCGCGAACACGCTGGCCAGGCCGCGCCAGCCGTCGCTCGCGTAACCCAGGCCGAACTGGGCCGCGATCTCGCCGCTCAGGCCACGGCCCTTCAGGTAGTCGATGGCACGCGGGCTGGCCTTGAGCTGCTTGCGGTAGTGGTCACCGGCCTTGCTCAGCACCTCGGTCAAGGTGGCGCGGCGCTGCTTTTGGGCGGCCGCCTGTTCGCGCTCGGCGGGGGAGCTGTCTTCCTCGGGTACGGTCAGGCCGACTTGCTGCGCCAGGTCTTTCACCGCGTCGATGAAGGTCATGCCGCTGTATTCGGTCAGGAAGCGGATCGCGTCGCCGTTCGCGCCGCAGCCAAAGCAGTGATAGAACTGCTTGCTCGGGCTGACCGTGAAGCTCGGCGACTTCTCGGCGTGAAACGGGCACAGGCCGCTCAGGTTCGCGCCGCCCTTGCGCAACTGCACATGGCGGCCCACCACTTCGGCAATGTCGACACGCGACAGCAGGTCGTGGATGAAGGTCGGCGGGATCACGCAACGAGTCTAACGAGGTCGCGGCCCCGCGCCGCCCGGCATGCCGTCATCGGCCGACATGCCGGTGTAGCTGCCGATCCAGCCCGGCACCTGATCGGCCGGCATGGCGGCGGCGATGCCGTTGCCTTGGCCCATCGTGCAGCCGATCTCGATCAGGCGCTGCGCCTGCTCCGAAGTCTCGACGCCCTCGGCCACCACGGTGCAGCCGAAGGTCTGCGACAGGCCGATCACGCCTTCGACGATCGCCAGATCATGCCGGTCGCTGAGCATGTTGGTGACGAACGAACGGTCGATCTTCAGCATGTCGATCGGTAGCCGCTTCAGGTAGGTGAAGGTCGAGTAGCCGGTGCCGAAATCGTCGAGCGCGAAGCGCACGCCGAGCGCGCGGCATTCCTCCATCAGCGTGCAGGTGTAGTCGATATCGGCGAGCGCGGCGGTTTCCAGCACTTCGATGATTAGGTGCTGCGCCACCGGTGCGCGCTGGCGCGCCAGCAGGCCGGCCAGATGCTGGGCGAACAGCGGCTCCTGCAAGTGGCGCGCCGAGATGTTGATGCTCACCGTGAGGTCCAGCCCCTGGCTCAGCCACTGCGCCAGTTGGCCGATGCCTTGCTGCAGCACCCAGTTGCCGACGCTGCTGCTCAGGCCGGTGTTCTCGATCAGCGGCAGGAACTGGGCCGGCGAGATCACGCCCTTGTCGGGGTGCTTCCAGCGTAACAGCGCCTCGACGCCGAGCGCGGCGCCGCTGCGCATGTCGACCTTGGGTTGGTAGTAGAGCCGGAACTCGTCGGCATCGAGCGCCTCCTGCACGCGGCCGAGCGCGACGAAGCGCGCTTCGGCGCGGCGGTCGTGTTCGGCGTCGAAGAACAGGTAGCCGTTGCGCCCGGCCTGCTTGGCGCCGTACATGGCGTGGTCGGCATGGCGCAGCAGCGTTTCGGCATCGGCGCCGTCGAGCGGGAAGACGGTGGCGCCGATGCTCGCCGTCACCATCACCGGCCCGCTGCCCAGCCCCAGCGCATAGGGCTGGCAGACCTGGTTCAGCACGCGCTCGACGGCATGCCGGCTTTCCTCCAGCGTGGCGGTGCGCAGCAGCAGCACGAACTCGTCGCCGCCGATGCGCGCCACCACGTCGTCGCCACCGGCCCAGGAACGCAGCGAGCGCCGCATGCGGTTCGCCAGTTCGAGCAGCAGGCGGTCGCCGGCCTCGTGGCCGAAGCGGTCGTTGACCGGCTTGAAGTGGTCGAGGTCGAGGTAGCACACCGTCAGCAGCGAGCCCTCGCGCCGGCTGGTCTGCAAGGCGGCTTCCAGCATGTGGGCCATGCGCACGCGGTTCGGCAGCCGGGTCAGTTCATCGAAATGGGCCTGGCGCTGCAACTGTTCGAGCTGCTGGCGCGCGTGCGTGATGTCGGTGATCGCGAACACGAGGTTGCGCGCCGAGGCGTCGGCCGGGCGGACCAGCGAGGCGGTGATCTGCAGCAGGCAGGGTGTGGCGTCGCGCCGCTGCGCCCGCACCTCGCCGCGCCAGACCCCGTGGCTGGTCAGTGCCGCGTGCATCGCGGCCTGCCAGACGGCGGTCTCGCTGCCGGGCTTAGCCGGGCGCAGCAGCGGCGGCACGGTGGCCAGCAGCGCGTCGCGCGAGTCGCCGGTGATCTGCTCGAAGGTCGGGTTCGCTTCGAGCACGCGGTGGCTCGAATCGGTGATCAGCAAGCCTTCGTGCAGGTACTCGAAGACGTTGCGCGACAGGTGCTGACTGTTGCGGGCCGATGCCAGCTCGGTGGTGTCGCGCGCTGTCGTGAAGATGCGGTGCGGCGTGGCGTCGGGGCCGCGTTCGATGACCAGCGCGTGCAGTTCGAAGGTCCGCCAGCTGCGGTCGCGGCACAGCATGCGGCAGGTGGCGCGGCAGCCGGCTTCCGGGTCAGTCGGCCGGGAGGTTCGCAGTGGCTCGAAGGCGCGCTGCACGGCCAGCACGTCATCGGGGTGGACGCGCGACCAGAACGCCGGCGGGTCGTGGCCGAACTCCTGCGGCGTGTAGCCGAGCAGGGCCAGCCAGCGCGCCGACATGTCGAAGCGCCCGCGCCGCAAATCCCACTCGCCGACGCCGATCTGCAATCCATCAAGCGCCAGGCGCCAGCGGCGCTCGTTCGCTGAGAGTTCGCCGGTCAACGCGGTCAAAAGCAGCGGCACGAGCGGCAGGCTTAAAACCCACGCGACCAGCAACGCCATGCCGTGGTCGTTGCCTGCCCACGTGAACGGGCCGCCGTCTGTCAAGCTCGTCAGCGCCGCAAGGCCCGCCAGCGCCAGGGCGCTCAGCGCGGCTGCGAACAGGCCGCTGCGGGCCGCCAGCCAGCCCAGCAGCGCGTGCGGCAACAAACATATCGGGACGAAGAACCACGCCGATGGCACCGCCACGTCAGAACTGGCAAGCCACAACGCCAGCGCGCCGCTGCCGACAGCGCCGAGCGCCAGCAGCGCCGACGGCAGCCAGCGCCAGCCAGCGCTGGCTTGCCGCACTGCGGCGCGGCTGCAGGTCAACAGCGGTATGCCGATGAGCAGGGCGCTGAGCGCATCGCCGAGCCACATCTCGCGCCAGGCGCGCAAGGCCAGCGAGCCACTGACGAGACCACTCGCGGTGAGCCAGAAGCTGGCGCTGCCGGCGCTCACAGCCATCGTGAACCCGATACCGACCACGCCAAACAGCCAGATGTCGCGGCGCCGGTCGAGCGCCATGTGCAGGCCTTCGCGTTGCAGCACCAGCGCGCCGAGCACCGGCCCCAGCGTGTTGCCGATCGCGATCATGACGGCCAGCCAGGGTTGCAAGCCGGCGACCAGCGTGAGCGCCAGTGCGCCGAGGAAAACGCCCGGCCACACGCCGACGCCGAAGCGCAGCAATCCGGCCAGCGCGACGCCCGCCGGCAGCCAGGTGGACATGCCGGGTTCGCCGAACGAGGCGACGCCCAGGCCGATGTAACCCAGCGCGCTGTACGCCGCAAACAGCAAGGCGGCGCGCAGCCACCCGGCGCGTGAGATATCAGGAGTCAACAGGGCGCCAGGGAAGCGCGAGACGCGGCCGACGAACACGGGTGAGTTTGCTCCGGCGAGGCTTGCCGCACAGGTGAATCAGGTCGCCGTTTCAAACCCGGCGGCGCTCTAAGGCGCTCTGCTGCGCTCCATGCGCCCGCAGCGCTGGCCGCGCTCGGTGGCCGCGGTGGATCAGACCGCGAAATCGCCGATCTTGCGGCCCGCAGCGATGGCGGCCTTCAGCCATTTGGGTTGCAGCCCGCGACCGCTCCAGGTCTCGCCGGTGGATTTGTCGCGGTATTTCGCGGCGACTTTCTTGCCCGCCGCAACCCGCACTTTCGGCGCCGCGCGGGTTGAAAGATCGGCCAGCGACAGACCATATTCGGCCATCATCGCCCGCACCTTGGAAATACCGTCTTCGCGCACCTGTTTCGAGGTGGTTTCAATCTGTCGATCAAGTGCTTCTCTTTGCGCGATCAGTTCTTTCAACGAGGCCATGCTGATTCCTTGAAAATTAACGCCGTGACGGAAAATCCGTCTGCCGGATTCTATTCAAAAAAAATCAGCTCGCAGAAAGTCCGCTGTGTTTTCCGATAACCCGCATGAAAACCTGCACCCCAATCAAATTCGCGGTAATTCGATGCCGGCGCATTGTCGTGTGGGCTCAGGCCGACGGCGGCACGTACCCGGCGGGCTGCTCGGCACCATCGCCGAAGAAGAAGTTCTCCATCTGCCGAGCCAGATACTGCCGGGCCCGCTGGTCTGCCAGGTTCAGGCGGTTTTCATTCACCAGCATGGTCTGGTGTTTCATCCAGAGTTGCCACGCTTCCTTGCTGACCGAGTTGTAGATCTTCTTGCCGAGTTCACCGGGGTAGGGCGCGTACTCCATCCCTTCGCCCTCTTTTTTCAGGTGAATGCATTGCACCATGCGAGCCATGGAAATCTCCTTGTGACGAGGTGCCGGCAGGTCAGTGCCGGGCGGAAGGCCGACCGCATTGGTCAGCCAAGTTTTTTCACCAGCACCTGCGAGCGCCGGTCCCAGTTGTACTTGCGCTTGCGCGCGTCGGGCAGCCAGTCGGGGTCGTGCTGCACGAAGCCGCGCTTGATGAACCAGTGCATCGTGCGCGTCGTCAGCACAAAGATGCTGTCCAGTCCCATGGCGCGGGCGCGCTGCTCGACGCGCTTCAAGATTCGCTCGCCGTCGCCCTGGCTCTGCACTTGCGGCGAGACCGTCAGCGCCGCCATCTCGGCCGTCTTCGCTTCCGGGTATGGGTAGAGCGCGGCGCAGCCGAAGATCACGCCGTCGTGTTCGATCACCGTGTAGTGGCCGATGTCGCGTTCGATCTCGGTGCGGCTGCGCTTGACGAGCGTGCCGTCCCGCTCGAACGGCTCGATCAGTTGCAGCACGCCGCCGATGTCGTCAGATGTCGCTTCGCGCAGGCTCTCGAGTTTTTCATCGACCACCATGGTGCCGATGCCGTCGTGCGTGAAGACCTCCATCAACAGCGCGCCATCGAGTGCGAACGGCAGGATGTGCGAGCGTTCGACGCCGCCGCGGCAGGCGCGCACGCAATGCTGCAGGTAGAACGCGGTGTCGGTCGGCACGAGCGGGCGCGGCAAGGTGGCGAGCAGCTTTTCGGCATCGGCCAGCGCGAGTTCGGTGTCGATCGGGCTGTCGGCATCGTGCAGGTCTTCATGGATGCCGGGCACCTCGGTGACGAACAGCAGCTTGTCGGCCTGCAACGCGATGGCGGTGCTGGTGGCCACGTCTTCCATCGTCAGGTTGAAGGCCTCGCCGGTGGGCGAGAAACCGAACGGCGACAGCAGCACCAGCGCGCCGATGTCGATGGCGGCGCGGATCGCGGCCCCATCGACCTTGCGCACCACGCCGCTGTGAATGAAGTCCACGCCGTCGACGATGCCCACCGGTCGGGCGGTCAGGAAGTTGCCCGACACGACGCGCACGATCGCGTTCGCCATCGGCGTGTTCGGCAGGCCTTGCGAGAACGCTGCCTCGATCTCGAAGCGCAACTGGCCGGCGGCTTCCTGTGCCGAGTCGAGCGCCACCGCGTCGGTGATGCGCAGGCCCTGGCTGTAGCGCGGCGCATGGCCTTTGGAGCGCAACTGCTCGTTGACCTGCGGCCGAAAGCCGTGCACCAGCACGATCTTGATGCCCATCGCCTGCAGGATGGCCAGGTCTTGCGCGAAGGAATTGAGCTTGCCCGCCGCGATCAGCTCACCCGCAATGGCGACGACGAAGGTCTTGCCGTGGTACGCATGAATGTGCGGCGCGACGGTGCGAAACCAGGGTACGAAGGTGTGGGGGAAGACGAGGCTCACGGGTGCGAACAGGGTAAGTCTGATTGGCCGCGATTTTTGCATGCGGCAAGGACGGCATCACAGGCGAAGAAAACTCACCGCCGCAGAGGCGCAGAGAACGCAGAGGCCCGCAGAGAACACAATTTCTCTTGATTTACTCTGCGCAACTCTGCGCAACTCTGCGTCCTCAGCGACTGTGCGGTGGTGAGTGGGCTTTTCGAACCTTGCGCGCCCATCAACTGGCAGACCTCAAAGCCTCAGTGCGCCCCACCGCCCAGATAAGCCGCCTTCACTGCCGGGTCGTCGCGCAGCTTCAACGCCGGTCCGTGGACCGAGATGCGGCCGTTCTCCAGTACGTAGCCGTAGTCGGCCACGGCCAGCGCGGCGGCGGCGAACTGCTCGACCAGCAGCATCGTCACGCCTTCGCTCTTCAGCCGCTCGATGATGCGGAACACCTCGGCAACCAGGATTGGCGCCAGGCCCATCGACGGCTCGTCGAGCAGCACGACTTCGGGGTTGAGCATGATGGCGCGCGCCATCGCCAGCATCTGCTGCTCGCCGCCCGACAAGGTGCCGGCCAGTTGCAGACGCCGCTCCTTCAAGCGCGGGAACAACTCGAGTGCGCGCTCCAGGTCGCCCGCCACATCGCCCTTCGGCCGGCTGCCGGTCAGGCGCGGGAAGGCGCCGAGGGTCAGGTTGTCGGCCACCGTCATGGTGGCGAACACGCGCCGGCCTTCGGGCGAATGGGCCAGGCCGAGCTTGGCGATGTGATACGACTCCAGCCCTTCGATGCGCTTGCCGTTCAGCGAGATCTCGCCGGCGGTCGGCGCGATCATCCCGGAGACGGCGCGCATCGTCGTGGTCTTGCCGGCGCCGTTCGAGCCGATCAGGGTCACGATCTTGCCCTTCGGCACGTCGATCGAAATGCCGTGCAAGACCTGCACCTTGCCGTAGCCCGCGAACAGATTGTTGATGGTCAGCATGATCTGGCTTTCAGGTTCCGGGCGCGCGCGGGCCGAGCGCCGGGCCGCCCCAAGCCGGCCCGCACCCCCTCGGGGGGTCGGCCGACGTACTCGTCGGACGGGGGGTTCACATTCACGTCGCGGTGCCGCCGAGATAGGCTTCGATCACCTTCTCGTCGGCCTGCACCTTGGCCGGCTCGCCTTCGGCAATCTTCTGTCCGAAGTCGAGCACGGTGACCGTGTCGCACATGCTCATCACCACGTCCATATGGTGCTCGATCAGGATCACGGTCACGCCGTGCTCGCGGATCTTGCGGATGATCGAGATCAGCTCCTTGATGTCCGGCGCGGTCAGCCCTGCGGCGGGCTCGTCGAGCAGCAGCAATTGCGGGTCGAGCGCCAGTGCGCGGGCGATCTCCAGAACCCGCTGCTTGCCGTAGGGCAGGTTGCGAGCTTCTTCATGCGCCAGTGGCGCAAGGCCGACAAACCTGAGCAGCGCCATGCCGCGCGCGGTGGCTTGCAGGTTCTCGCGCTTGTAGCGCGGCAAGTGCAGCGACACATCGACCAGGTTGCTGTCAAAGGTGTGGTGCAGGCCGACCATGACGTTCTGCAAAGCCGTCATTTCGCCGAACAGTTGCACGTTCTGGAAGGTGCGCGCGATGCCGGACAAAGCGATGTCTGACGACGAGCGGCCGACCACCGACTTGCCGGCAAACAGGATCGTGCCGGCAGTGGGCACATAGATGCCGGTCAACACGTTCATCATCGTGCTCTTGCCCGAGCCGTTCGGGCCGATCAGGCCGTGAATGGTGCCGCGCCTGATGCTCAGGTCGACATTGTTGAGCGCCTTCAACCCGCCGAACTGCATCAGCACGCCGTTGGCATTGAGCAGTTCACCGGTCCCGGCCTGTGTCACCGACATACCGTCGCTGACGCTCGGAAGGTGGCTGGGGTCCTCGTTCTCGGCGTCGTCGGTCGGCCGCGATTTAAGATTCAGCGCGTTGCGCACAAAGCCGACGATGCCGTCCTGCAGGTAGTAGACGACAAACAGCATGATCACGCCGAAGATCGAGAGCCGCCAGTCGGTCATCGTCTTGAGCCAGAACGACAGCGCTGCGAGCGCGACGCTGCCCACCACCGGGATCGCCATCTGCTGCCACGTGGCTCGGCCCTTCTGGATGCCGATGACCGCCGTCAGGGCGACCAGCAGCGCCAGGCCCACCGAAACGTAGCGGAACATCTCGATGTCGTCGAGCAGCTTGGGCAGCAGCACGATGATGGCCGCGCCGACCAGCGAGCCGATGCGGCTCTTGCGCCCGCCCATGATGACGGCGAGCAGAAACAGCACCGTCAGCTCGAAGTTGTACGAGTTCGGCGAGATGTACTGCTCCGAGTACGCATACAGGCTGCCCGCCAGCCCGGCGAAGCCGGCGCTGATGACGAAGGCGTAAACCTTGTAGCGGTACACCGACACGCCCATGCAGTCCGACGCCACCGGGCTGCCGCGCAGCGCCTCGAACGCGCGCCCGAGGTGGGATCGCAGGATGCGGTGCACGACGACGAGCGCCAGCACCATCAGCACCACCACCAGCCAGTAGAACTCGCGATCGTCGAGCTTGTGGCCGAACAAGCTCGGCTTTTCGAGCTTGATGCCAAGCGGCCCTTCGGTCAGGAAGCTCATCTCGTTGATGAGGATCTGGATGATGGTGCCGAAAGCCAGCGTGACCATTGCCAGGTAGGGCCCGGAGACGCGCAGCGCCGGCAGCGCCAGCAGCGCGCCGAAGCCGGCGGTGATGAGCACGGCCGCCGGCAAGGTGATCCACAGCGGCGCGGCGAGCTTGAACACCAGCACGCCGGCGGTGTACGCGCCGATACCGAACAGCCCGGCGTGGCCGAGCGACACCTGGCCGGTGTAGCCGACCACGATGTCCAGGCCGAACAGCACGATCGCGTAGATCATGATGGTTTCGAGCAGGTGGATGTAGTAGGGGTTGTGAATCCCGACCGGGAACAGCAGCAGGGCGGCGACGCCGACAATGGCGAGGAGGAGGTGGTTGCGTTTCATCTCTCAGGCGCCGCCGGGCCGCCCCAAGGCGGCTGAGCGCCCCCGCGGGGGGCAGGAACGAAGTGACGTGGGGGTTGTCATGTCTAGACTTTCTTGATGAGCGATTTGCCGAACAGGCCTTGCGGGCGCACGGCCAGCACGATCAGCAGCAGCACCAGGCCGGGCACGTCCTTGTAGCCGGTGCTCAGGTAGAAGCCGGTCGTCGTTTCGGCAACGCCGAGGATGATGCCGCCCACCACGATGCCCAGGCCGCTGGTCAGGCCGCCGATGATGGCCACGGCAAAGGCTTTCAGGCCCAGCACCGCGCCCATGGTCGCGCCGGTGAGCGTGAGTGGCGCGATCAGCACGCCGGCGAACGCGGCCGTGAGGGAAGACAGCGCGTATGAAAAGGTGATCACCAGGCCGGTGTTGATGCCCATCAGCTTGGCGGCGTCGCGGTCGTTGAAGGTCGCGACCACGGCCTTGCCGTAGATCGTCTTGCGGTTGAAGAACTCGACCGCCAGCATCATCAGGATGGCGCCGACGACCACGAGTATTTCCATCGGCAGCACATTCGCGTTGAGGAACTTGAGCGGCGACTCCGGCAGCGGCGACGGGAACTTCAGGTCGTCGCGGCCCCAGACGTTTTCCGCCACGTTCTTGAAGATGATGCCGAGCGCGATCGTCGACATGATCCAGCCGAACTCCGACTTGATCTTGATGGCGGGCCGCACCCCGATGCGCTCGACCAGTGCGCCCTGGAACGCGCCGAACAGGCACACCAGCGGAATCATCAGCCAGTAGTTCACCCCCAGGCCGACGAGGGTCAGTCCGACCAGCGCGCCGAGCATCAACGCATCGCCCTGGCCGAAGTTCAGCGTGTCGCTGGTCGCAAACGTTAGCTGGTAGCCGAACGCGATCACGGCGTAGATCATGCCCAGCGCGATGCCGGAAAAGACCAGTTGGGTAAGGATTTGCATGGTGGCTCCCGCGTGGACAAGAAGACGCCACCGCAGGTCGTTCGACCCGGGGCGGCGCGAGGCTTGGCGGAAGACTACTTCTTCATTTGCACGACCGAGGCCTTTTTCTGGTCGTCAGGGTAGGCGTAGACGACCTTGCCGCCCTTGACCTCGCCGAACACCGGGATGTTCGCGGTGATCGCGTCATGGTCGCCCTTCGAGAACGGCTTGTTGTAGGTTGTGACAACACCTTCGACCGGCGTCTTCAGGTCTTCGAGCGCGGCCTTGATTTTCGGGCCGTCGGTGCTGTTGGCCTGCTTGATCGCGGCGGCCAGCAGGTAGACCGAGTCGTAGCCCTGCGCGGCCGAGACCGGCGAATCCATGCGCGCGTTCTTCGGGTTGAAGGTCTTCAGGTAGCTGATGATGAAGGCCTGGCGCTTCGGATTGGTCGGCTCTTGAATGAAGGTCTGCGGCATGCGTGCGCCTTCACCGCCGGGGCCGGCGTTGTCGATGTAGTTGGCCATCGAAAGCGTCCAGCTGCCGACCATCGGCACCTTCCAGCCGAGCTTGGTCATGCCGTTGGCGATCTGCGCCAGCTCGGGGCCGATGCCGTAGGTCAGCACGGCTTCGGCGCCGGCTTCCTTGGCCTTCAGCAACTGCGCCGTCATGTCCACATCCTTGATGTTGAACTTCTCGACTGCGACCGGCGTGACGCCCTTGCCCTTCAGCGCCTTCTCGAGGTCTTCACGGCCGAGCTGACCGTAGTTCGTGGAGTCGGCCAGGATCGCGACCTTTTTGAAGCCGCGGCGCGTGATGGCTTCCTCGACGATCATCGGTGCCTGGATGCTGTCGTGCGCCGAGTTGCGGAAGATGTAGTTCTCGGGCTCCTTCTCGAACTGCTTGGTGATGACCGAGCCGGTGGCGACGTTGTTCATCACCGGAATCTTGGCTTCCTGAAAGAAGCGCTGCGAGGCCAGTGCCACGCCGGTGTTGATGTAGCCGACGGTGGCGGTGACCTTTTCCTTGTTGATCAGCTCCTGGGCGATCTGCACGCCGCGTTCGTTCTTCGCTTCGTCATCGCGCTCGACCGCGAGCAGGGGGCGGCCGAGCACGCCGCCGGACTTGTTGATCTCTTCGATCGCCAGGCGCACGCCGTCGCGCATGCTCACGCCCATCGACGACGAGCCGCCGGTGAACGGGCCGGCGACGCCGATCTTGATCGGGTCGGCAGCCACCGCAATGGAGGCGGCGCTGGCAAGTGCCATGGCCAGTGCAGAGGCAGTGGCGATCTGGGTCAAACGGGTCATCGAAGGTCTCCTGATATCGGTGGGTGTGGACGCTGCAACCCCGGCTCGGGCCGATCTGCAGCACGGCGTAATTATCCGCGTGACCTTGCCGTTATGCATGCGCATGAGTGCCTGGATTGCCTGCGTATCAATGCGTAAGGGAATACGTGAGGGCGTCGCGTACAAGGCCTTGGGTTGCCGGTGTGAAAGCGGCATCGCCGAGCCGTCGTGCACAATGAGAACGAAGACTTTGATCCCATGATCGCACGCCGTCCGATCACGCTTCGCGCCATGTCCCCGGGCATGTTGTGCCGGAGCCTGCTGCTTCCCTTGCTGTTGCTGTTCGCACAGCAGGGCGCGGTGCTGCACGGGCTGAGTCATTTCAGCGCCACCCATTCGACCGACCCGCGCGGCGATCCCGAACGTCAGCAGCAGCACAGCGGGCCGTGCGAACTGTGTCTGGCGTTCGCCCATCTCGATGCTGCCGCCAAGCCCGAACCGCTGGCGATCCAGCCGCCGGTACTCGGCTTCGCCGTGGCCGCCGTCAGCCGCGTGCTGACCCGGGCGCCACCCGCGCCGCCCGAACAAAGCCGGGGCCCGCCCACTTTTCTCTGATCGATCTGCCTGTCGTAGCCGCCGCGCAGCGCGTCATGCCTGCGAGGTGCGCCTCACTGTCATGTTCAGAGGAAAGTCCCCATGGTCATTCCCCGCAAGCGCGCAAGGCGGGCCATCGCGCTCGGCTTTGTGTGTGCTTCGCCCGCTCTGTCATCCGCCCAACAAGCAACGCAGCCACCCATCCAAATCCCGACCCAGACCCTTGCGCCGGTCGAAGTCACCGGCACCCGCGAGCGCCTGGATGCGGCGCGCAACGGCTTGTCGCCCGAGACCGGCAGCACCATCTACCGCCTCGACCGGCAAGACATCCGCAACCTGCCGCTGGGCGATGCCACGCCCTTGAATCAGGTGGTCTTGCAGACGCCCGGTGTGGTGCAGGATTCCTATGGTCAGCTGCATGTGCGCGGCGACCACGGCAACGTTCAGTACCGCATCAACGGCGTCATCATTCCCGAAGCGATCAGCGGTTTCGGCCAGTCGCTTGAGCTTCGCTTCGCCGATCGTCTGAGCATCCTGACCGGCGCCTTGCCGGCCCAGTACGGTTACCGCACGGCGGCCGTGATCGACATCCAGACCAAGAGCGATGCGCTTGAGAACAGCGGCAGCATCGGCTTCACGGGCGGCAGCCGCGCCCATGCCGAAACCAGCCTCGACCTGGGCGGCACACGCGGTGCCTTCAGCTACTACCTCACCGGCTCTTACCTGAGCAACCGGCTGGGCATCGAGAACCCGACGCCGGAGCGCAACGCGCTGCATGACGAGACCAGGCAGGCCAAGGGCTTCGGCAACTTGTCGTACCTGCTGAACGATGACAGCCGCGTCAGCGTCGTGTTCGGAACCTCGAACAACCGGTTCCAGATTCCGAACGTGCCCGGCGAGACGCCGAGCTTCACGCTCGACTCGGCGCCGCCGAAAGACTCCGCCCTTGCCGACGCGAACCAGCGCGAGCGGAATCGCTTTCTGGTTTTGTCGTACCAGGGCACGGCCGGGCCTTCGCTCGACTACCAGGTGTCGGCGTTCAACCGCTCGACCGATGTGCGCTACCGGCCCGACCCCGTGGCCGACCTGCAATACAACGGCATCGCCGCCGACATCTTGCGGCGCAACGTTGCCAGCGGCGTGCAGGCCGATCTGAGCTACCGCATCAACCCGGCCCACACGCTGCGCGCCGGCCTGTTCGCACAACGCGAGACCTTCACAACCCGCAATACCGCGTCGGTATTCCCGGCCGATGCCGACAACAACCAGACCAGCGGCGTACCGCTGACGATCCAGGACGACACGCAGATCAAAGGCACGCTGTGGGGCGTGTACCTGCAGGACGAGTGGCAAGCGACGAAGCAGCTGACCGTCAACTACGGGCTGCGCTACGACCAGGCGCGCACCGTGGTGGACGAGAACCAGCTCAGCCCGCGGCTTGGACTGGTCTATGAACTGAGCAAGACTTTGCGCGTGCACGCGGGTTATGCCCGCTACTTCACGCCGCCGCCGACCGAGAAGATCGACACCACCTCGATCGCGAAATTCATCGGCACGACGAACGCGCTGCCCTCGGATGCCAACACCGCCGTGCGCTCGGAACGCTCCGACTATTTCGACGCCGGCCTGTCCTGGCAGCTCACGCCGCAGATCACGCTCGGCCTCGACGCCTACTACCGCAAGGTGAAGCACTTGCAGGACGAAGGCCAGTTCGGCAACGCGCTGATCTTCTCGGCCTTCAACTTCGCCCAGGGCCGCATCTACGGCCTCGACCTGTCGGCAAGCTACAAGGACAAGGCGCTGTCGGGCTATGTGAACCTGGGCTTCACCCACGCCCGGGGCAAGGCCATCGAGACCGGCCAGTTCAACTTCGATCAGGTCGAACTCGACTACATCAATGCCCACTGGGCCCACCTCGACCACGAGCAGCGGCTCAGCCTGTCGGCCGGCGCGGCCTACCGGATCGACGCCAGCCTGACCCTGAGTGCCGACGCGCTGTACGGCAGCGGCTTGCGCAACGGCTTTGCGAACACCGAGCACCTGCCCAGCTACACCACGGTCAACGCCGCCATTGCCAAGACCTTTGACTTCGGCCCCGGCTTCGGCAAGCTCGACACGCGCCTCGCCGTGGTGAACCTGTTCGACCGGACTTACCAGCTTCGCGACGGGTCGGGCATCGGCGTCGGGGCGCCGCAGTTCGGAACCCGGCGCGCGCTCTACGTGGGGATCAGCAAGCCGTTCTGAAATCGCGCCTGACCCGCGTTTAGGCCGACTCAGGGCTGCGCCGTGTGATGGCTTCGCATCACAATCGCTGCCATGAGACTGAAGGCAAAAATCCTGTCGCTG
>JANXZA010000264.1 GCA_025355745.1 Rhizobacter sp.
TTCATGCTGAGCAAGATTCCGATGGCGCGCTTTCTCGAAGTGACCGAAGCCGCGGCGATGATCGCCTGGCTCGCGTCCGAGGAATGCTCGTTCAGCACCGGCGCGGTGTTCGATCTGTCGGGCGGAAGGGCGACGTATTGAGGCGGGTTCGCACCCAATCGGCTGCGAACCACCGTTCGCCCTGAGCCTGTGTTCCCGATCGTCCTGAGCCCGTCGAAGGAAGGGCTTCGACAACAGGCAAACGGATGTCAGAGCGCTTGCCAGTCTCCGGCTTGCTCGAAGGCGTAGGCGCCGCGGTTGATGGTCGCTTCCTCGTAGCGGCGCCCAACCAGCATCATGCCCACCGGCAGGCCATCGACCAGGCCACACGGAATGCTCATTGCCGGGTGGCCGGTGCTGACGAACGGCGCGGTGTTGGCGACCATCTCCAGCGCCCGCGCGACGATGTCTTCGGTCGACGCACCCGGAGCTGGCAGCTTCGTTGCGGTAATCGGCAAAGTCGGCATCAGCAGCAGGTCGAAGTCCTTGAATGCATCGTCATAGGCCTGTGTCAACTGGCGCGTCAGATTCTGCGCCTTGGCATAGAAGTGGCCACGGTAGTGCTTGATGAAGTACTCGCCCAGGATCATCGTCAGCTTCAACGGGCCTGACAATTCATCGGCGCGGGCCTTCCAGCCGGCGTGGAAGTCGACCATGCTGGTGACGTAGAGCCCCTTCCAGTTGAAGCCGTGGCCGTTGTCTTTCATCATTTGCTGGGTTGCGCCTTCGGCCGCCACCGGCAGCCAGATCGCCAGGCCCATCAGGTGCATCGGCACTGACACTTCAGCCACCTTCGCGCCAAGCTCGGTGAAGCGCTTTGCCGCCTTGCGAACTTGCGCGTCAAGCGCCGGCATCGAGTTCGGCCAGCCAAAGCCTGCGCTGACGATGCCGATTCGCAAACCCTTCACGCCGCTCTTCATCAACTCGCTGTAGGGCTGCGACTCGCGGCCGGCGTGCTGGCGCGGGTCGAGGCCATCGGGACCGGCCAGCACCTCGAGCATAAGCGCGTTGTCGGCCACGTTCGCGGTCATCGGGCCGGTGTGATCGATCGTCAATTCGATCGGCATGATGCCGGTGTACGGCACCAGCCATGCGACGGCTTCATGCCGTAGGTGCCGCAGTACGCCGCCGGAATTCGCACCGAGCCGCCCTGGTCGTCACCGATGGCCATGTCGACCTCGCCCGCCGTCACCAGCGCAGCACTGCCCGATGAAGACCCGCCGGCCGAGTAGCCCATGCGACGCGGGTTTTGCACCGGGCCCGACGCGCTGGTGTGCGAACCGCCGGAGAAGCAGAAGTGTTCGCACACCGCCTTGCCGGCGATGGTGGCGCCGGCATCGAGCAGCCGGGTCACGACAGTCGCATCGATGTTCGGCACGTTGCCTTCCGTGGTCGGCGAGCCGTTCATCATCGGCACACCGGCAACGCAGACGTTGTCTTTGATGGCCACCGTCTTGCCGACCAGCTTGCCTTTGGCCGCACCCTTGATCGTCGACTTCATGTACCAAGCGCCGTACCGGTTCTCTTCGCCACCGGGCCGGTAGCCCGGGGGTGCGCGGGGACGTGACATTCGGCACGTAGTCGGGTAGCGAGTCGAGCAGGTCGTAGGCGTCGAAATTGGGCTGCAGCAGAGCGTTGTAGCTGACGGCCTGCGCTTCGGTGAGGTGGATGCCAAGGCCGAGTGCAACATCCTGGAGTTGCGCGACGGAAGGGCGTTTGACGGCCATGGTGGGGTCCCGGTGTCGGTTGAAAAGCACACCACCGTGATCGAAAGTATTTTCCGAGTCAACCGTTTGTTTGCTTTGGAAAGTAGTTGCCGGTTTCGGGCAGCGGGCGGGGTCGGTCGGCGATGATCAAAAGCGCGCCAGCACGCGAAACGAGTGACCCTCGGCCCGCGCCAGGTACATCGGCGCGTGGTTGGCGCCCCCGCCCACGTAGATGGCGGAGCGCGCGCTCGCGTAGGGCAACGGTGCCTGCCGGCCGCTCGGGCGCGACGCGTGGGCGTCGTCGTCGAGAAGGGTCGCGAGGAAATGCATGCCTTCGTACAGCGACTGGCCGATAGAGTTGAGTGTCGGCGCGCGCTCGCCGAAGCGGCGGCGATAGCGTTGCTTGAACGACAGATTGGCGTCGGTGTCCAGGGATGAAAAGTAGCCGAGCGCGACATGCAGGTTCTCGGTGTTCTCGGCGCCGATGGCCAGCAGCTGGTTTTCTTCGATCGCGCACGACAGGCGCAGCACCTTGGTCGACAATCCGGCGCGGGCGAAGGCGCGGTTGAAATCGACCGCGTCCTGCCCGACCATCGAGATCAGCACGGCATCGGCGCGACTCTTGCGCAGTTGGTCGAGCACCTGCGAATAGTCTTCCAGACCGAACCGCACGAAGGCCTGCGCCACCACCTCGCCGCCGCTCTCGGTGATGCAGGTCTGGGCAATGCGGTGCGAGACGCGCGGCCAGACGTAGTCGTTGCCGACGAGCATCCAGCGCCGAGTCTTGTGGCGGGCGCTCAGCCACGCGATGGACGGCAGCAACTGGCGCAGGGAGGTCTCGCCGATCGCGAACAGACCCGGCGTTGATGCACCGCCTTCGTACAGGCAGGTGTAGATGAACGGCACGGTGCCCCCGACGGCACCGACGATGCGCTGGCGCACCGAACTGATGCACATGCCGACCAGCGCATCGACCTGCCCGCCTTCGACCAGCTCGGTCAGCGTGGATTCGACATCGGGCGACTCGGCTGCGGCGTCGATGAGCTGCAACTCGCAGGGCCGGCGCGAGATGCCGCACGCCTGGTTCAGCTCGGCCTCGGCCAGCTGGGCCGAGGCCAGGCACGACGGGCCCCAGATGCCGGCCGACCCGCGCATCGGCACGCACAGGCCGATGCGATACACCGGGGCCAGGCCAAAGCGCGGCTCACGCCTACCGGCGACCCGGCGCGGCCGCAGCGGGCGTGGCTCCCTGGGGCCGACCGGCACGCGCTCCAGCCCGCGCAGCGCGTGCATAGGAAAATTCAGCGAGGCCGAGGAGGTGGAACAGTTCGGCTGCATGGGGACTCCAATACACGCACCAGATTGACGAAATTTTACGAAGCCGGGCTGCAGGGCGACACCGTTACTTTCCAGAGAAACGATCCAGGATTAAAATAGTGCGCGCGCCAAAACCATAGCGCAAATACCATGCCCGAACAAGACATAGCCCACTATCTCTCCTACCTGCTGGCGTCGGCCCATAGACGCATGCGCATCGGCCTGAGCAACTCGCTGGGCGATGAAGATTTCACCGAGGAACACTGGCGCATTCTTCATGTGCTTTCCGACGGCCAGGGGCACTCGATGGGGCAACTGGCCGAACTGGCGCTGCTGAACGGCCCGGCTCTGACCAAGAACATCGACAAGCTGGTCAGCCGCAGTGTCGTGCAACGCGCGGCCGATGACTTCGACAACCGCCGTGTCTGGGTCTTCATCAGCGATCTCGGGCTCGAGGTCGTGGCCCGGTTGAAGGAGCGTGTGGACGCCCACCACGAGACGATCGAAAGTGCGCTCGGGCCGCGCAAGACATTGCAATTGAAGAAACTGCTTGAAAGCCTGATCGCCGAATCGGCCCCGAAATGAGCTGCGCGGGGCAGCCGATGTCGGCCGCCTCAGCGGTGCATGCGCGCCGGGTCCGGCAAGACCATCAGACGAGACACGCGCTCGCAGCGCAGCACATGCCGGTCGAGGATCTCCTCGATGTCGGCTTCGGTCTCGTAGCGGTACCACACGCCTTCCGGGTAGACCACCAGCACCGGGCCGTATTCGCACAGGTTCAGGCACCCCGACAGGTTGATGCGGATATGCCGGCCGTGCGCCTTGACCATGCCGCGGCGGCACATGTAGTTCGCCAGCGCCTCGGAGCCCTTGCTTGCGCAGCAGCCGCGGCGGTGCGTCGCCGGTCGCTCGTTGGTGCAGCAGAAAACGTGCACCTCGTACACCGGTTCGGGATCGTCCGTCTGTCTGCGCATCACGCGGCTTTCATTCAGGCAAGCACTTGAACTTCAGGCCGCCACCGGGCCCCGGTGGAACACCAGGTCGTCGACCGCCCGGCCACCGATCAGGTGCTGCTCGATGATCCGGTCGAAGTCGGCCAGGGTCACGCCGCAGTACCAGACACCGTCGGGCTGCACGCACATCACCGGCCCGCTGCGGCAGGCTCCGAGGCAATCGACCCGGCTCGGCTTGACGCGCAACTCGCTGTCGCGCAGCACGCCGGCGGCCATCAGCTTGTGCCCGACCTCGATCAGCCCGGCAGCGTCCATGCCGTCAGCAACGCAGGAACGGCCGGTGCACACGAGCAGGTGCCGCCGGTACTCGACGATCTGCGGTTTGGGCGGGCGGGTCATCGGGAGATCACGGCGCTTTTTTTCAAGTCGTTACCGGCAAGACGCGAGCTCAGAAGCTCGCCCGCACGCTGACCCGCAAGGTGCGCGGCTCCAGCGGGTGCACGAGCTTGCCGTCGAAGCCACCGCCGCCATTGCAGCCCGGCCCTTCGGAGCGCGTGCACGAACTTCCCCAGTACTCGATGTCGTTGGCCTTGCGATCGAACAGGTTCAAAACGTCCAGCGTGGCGCGCCACTGCGAGTTGAAACGGTAGCCGATCTTCAGGTTAGCGGTCAGGAAGGGCGTGGATTTCTGCGTGCCGCTTTCCTCCAGCGCATAGGACCCGAGGTAGCGCAGCCGCAGGCCACCGAACCAGGCGCCGCCCTGGTCAGCCGAGACGCCGATCGACGCCGACAGCGGGACTGAGTTCGGCACCCGTGTGCCGCCGTTCGTCGGCGTGATGAACTTCGCCTGCGAGACCGCCACGTCGGCATCGACAATCAGCCAGCCGTTCGGCGTGTAGTCATTCCACCACTCGATGCCGTGGCGCTTCGAGGCGCCCTTCGGCTCGGTCACGCCCTGGTCGCCGGAGAACACCAGCTCCGAGTCGAGGTCGGTCTTCCACAGCGACAGCGCTGTGCTCCACCCAAGCACAGGCGTGGCACGCAGGCCGATCTCGGCGCTCTTCGCACTGGCCAGTGGCGGCACCTTGTCGACCGGGCTGCCGTCCCTCGGGTTGACCGTGGTGGTCGCGCCGCGGAAGTCGTTGCTGTGAAAGCCGGTGCCCCAGTTGACATAGATTTCGGCGCCGGCAAACGGCCCGAAGGCCAGCGCCAGCTTCGGGCTGGCCTGCGAGCCGCTTGCCGTGCCGCCATTGGCCGCATTGAATGCACCACCGAGCGACGAGACCCTGGCACTGACGCGATCGACGCGCAGGCCCAGCGTGCTGCGAAACCACGGCTGCCACGGCGTGCGGGCCTCGGCGTAGATGCCCAGGGCAGTCTGCGCCAGCTTGTCTGCCCGCACCGTGTCGGTCCGCGCACGGTCGGCGGTCTGGAACAGGCCGGCGGTGGCAATGCGGTCATGGCGGACCTGGGCTCCGAGCGTCACTTCGGTATCGCGCCACGCCGGCCCCAGGCCCCAGCCCTGCGAGAAGGCGCCGCCGACGATCGTGCGCCGATCTTCCTGCTCGTGCTGGCTTTCGAGGTACCCCGAAGGCGTCGAGAACAGATTCAAGCCGTAGCCGACGACGTAGGCGGTGGCGTGGCCGCTGGCGCCATCGGCGTTGCGCGCCCAGTCGGCGGACAGGCTGCGGCGATAGGTTCGGCCCCCGTCGCTGGGGCCCAGGGTTCCGTAGCGGCCGATCTCGCCGTTCTGGATAGCGCGCTGCGGCACCTCTTCGGTTCCGGTCCAGTGCGAGAGGTAGGTCATGCCGGTGATCGAGAACCCGTTCGAGGCGGTGCCTGACGACAGCCGCAGGACGCTGTTTACCTTGCGCAGACGCTCGGGCTGCTCCCACGGGCCGTCGGTGCTGCCGAGTTCGAGCGCACCGAGCAAGGTGAGTTCACCGTTCAGCCGGGTGCTGCCGGCGCTCAGCCCGCGCCGGTAGTTGTGGGAGCCCCAGGTCAGGTCGATGAACGGCGCGGGCAGGCTGCGGGCGTAGTCGATGTAGGCCACGCCGGCGACGGCGAAGGCGCTGTCTTCGGCGCTGTACGAGCCCTTGCGGTAGCGCACCGAGGCCACCAGTTCGGGCAGCAGGAAGTTCAGATCGGTGTAGCCCTGGCCATGCGCGTGCGAAACGTTGTTGATCGGAATGCCGCCGACGAACGATGCAAAGTCGGTGCCATGGTCGAGGTTGAAGCCGCGCAGGAAATACTGGTTCGCCTTGCCGTCACCCGAATGCTGGGTCACGGTCATGCCGGGCACCGACTCGAGCACCTCGGCGGCGCGCAGCAACGGCCGCGTCGCGAGCTGCTTGGCGGTGATGGTGCCTTCGGTGGCTGAGTCGGCCACGCCAACGAGGTTAGCTGACCGGCCGCTCACCAAGACCGGTGCCAGCACGATGGTCGGCGCGGTGGTGGTGATGGTGGTGGCGTTGGCGTTGGCCGTGCCACCGGCATCTTGCGCCTTCGCCACCGACACCGACACCACCGCAATGACGCAGCCGGTGCGGCGCAAGAGTTCGACCATTTCGTGGGAGTGCATGGCTCGCTCCGCAACGTCGTCGGGCTTCAGTTGCGCAGCATGCAGGCCGCGCTGCTGCCGTCGTGGTCGAGCACGCTCTTCTCGACATCGAGCCTGGTCACAACGCCGTCTTCGACCACCATCGAGTAACGTTCGGAGCGGCCGGACAGGCCGAAGGCCGGCAGGTCGATGACCAGCCCGATGGCCTTGGTGAACGCACCGTCGGCATCGGCCAGCATCATCACCTTGTCGTCGGCGCCGGTCGCCTTGCCCCAGGCGTCCATCACGAACGGGTCGTTCACCGAGACGCAGGCGATGGCGTCGAAGCCGGCCGCGCGCAGCTTGGCGGCGTTGTCGATGTAGCCCGGCAAGTGGCTGGCCGAGCACACCGGCGTGTAGGCACCGGGCACGCCGAACAGCGCCACCTTCCGGCCTTTGAGCAGCGCGTCGGTGCTGATATCGAGGATGCCGGCGGGCGTGAGCTGCTTGAAGCTCGCGCTCGGAACGCGGTCGCCTTGCTGGATCGTCATGATGAATATCTCCGTCAAAGGATGGGTCGAAGGACTTGCGGGAAGGAATCAGTCGGCTTGCGGGCGGGGCGCGGCATAACGCGAGGGGCGGCGGCTGTACCAGACCCAGGCCCAGATCAGGAGCATCACCGCCATCAGCGCGAAGCCGGTGACCGAGAACGCCGCATCATCAAGTTCGATCGCGGGAATGAACGCCTTGCCGATGTTGTAGGCGGCCACCCCGTACGAAATGGCGACGATCAACCAGCCGAGGGCGCGGCGAAACCGCCGGCCTGCGGCCTGACCGTCGGTGCCGCGGCTGATGCGGCAGATGAGCCGTCCATCAAGCGTGTCGGTGATCACCATGCCGATGGTGAAGACGATGCCGGCGAGGAATGCCGCGATCAATCCGCCGCCCTTGTTGCTGGCCACATAGCCCCAGGCCGAGGCCTGCGTGGCGGTGTCGAAAACGGTGGCAAAGAGCACACCGATCACCACCACCGCCCATGGGCTGGAGTGGTTGCGCAAGCGCTGTGGAATCAGCCGCAGCTTCCAGCCGGTCGGCACATACGACGGGTCCTTGCGCATCAGCAGGCGCAGGTTCAGGCTGCCCACCAGCAGCAGCAGCGCGGTCGGGATCCAGCCGAATACGGCCACTACCGACTCGGGCACCGACAGCCCGCGGGTGAACTGGCTCACGCCCACCGCGATGCCGGTCACGAGCAGCCCGTGGCCGATGGCGAACAGGGTGCCGATCCAGTGCGCGTGCTGGTGCTCGTGGTTCAACGCGCGCCAGGTCAGGCCGTCGATGCAGGCGATGTGGTCGGGGTCGAGCCCGTGGCGCAGGCCGAGCACGAACATCAGCACCAGCCCGGAAAAGGAGAGCAGTTCGGCATCCATGGTTACTCCCGAAGGCGATGGAACAACAGCCAGTGCGAGGCAGCGCAGCAGGAGCAGGCCGTCCGATTCAGCCGGCGACGCACTTGGCGAACCCGGCCGCAAACGCTGCGGGGTCGAGGTGCCGGCCGATTACTACGTACTCGCTGCGCCGCACCGTGCCCGCTTCCCACAGGTTGAAGCGGCTCATCGTGGTCAACATGCGCACGCTTTGAAAGACGACCCGCTCGTTGAAGCTGTGGGCGTTGAACACGCCCTTGGTGCGCAGCACGCGGTCGCCCTGTTCCTGCAGCATCGGCGTGATCCATGACATGAAGCGGTTCATGTCGATCGGACGCGATTCGCGCAACACGAACGAGGCAATGGCCGGGTCGTGCTCATGGGCGTGGTCGCCGAGGAACTCGGGGTCGACCTGCAGCTTGGCGTCGAGCTGGAAGGCGTTCGAGTTCAGGATCAGCCCCAGGTCAATCACGCCCTGTTCGGTGCGGTGGATGGTGGCGAGCGGGTTCAGGCTGCGCACCGTGCGCTCGACGCGCGCCACCGCCTCTTCGGTCGCCAGATCGACCTTGTTGACGAGCACGATGTCGGCGAACGCCACCTGTTCCTGCGCCTCGACGCTTTGTTCCAGGTTCTTCGCCAGGTTCACCACATCGACCACGGTGACGAACGAGTCGAGCCGGGTTGAGGCGCGGATTTCCTCGGAGACGAAGAAGGTCGACGCCACCGGCGCCGGGTCGGCCAGGCCGGTGGTTTCGATGATGATGGCGTCGAGCTCGCCGGCGCGTTCCTGCAGCTTGGTAATGGTCTCGATCAGGTCGCCGCGCACGGTGCAGCACAGGCAGCCGTTGTTGAATTCGATCAGTTGCTCGTCGCCGTCCTGCACGACCAACTGGCCGTCGATGCCGACCTCGCCGAACTCGTTCACGATCACCGCCACCTTGCGGCCCACCTGGCCGGTCAGGATGTGATTCAGCAAGGTCGTCTTGCCCGAACCGAGGTAGCCGGTGATCACGGTGACGGGAATCTTGCGGTCTCTGGCGGCCGGCTGGAATGGCGCGTTCATGGCGGTAGCTTTCTTGATGAGCCTGGAGGTCGCAGGCTGGATTCGGGTTGATTTCGGGTGGCGCTGCGGTGCATCTGGCGTTGCCCCCGTCACTGCGCGATCAGCTTCACCAGCGCCTGCGCGGTGTGACCGGCGAAGGTTGCGGCGTGGTCGGCGATCAGGTAATTGCGCGCGCCGAAGATGCGCCGCACATAGGCATCGGCCCGCCGGTCCAGCGTCAGGCAGAAGGTACGGATGCCGCGCGCGGACGCGCTGACGACGGCATGGCGTGCGTCTTCGATCAGGTAGTCGTCCTCGACCACATCGACATCCGACGGCTCACCGTCAGTCAGCATCACGATCACCTTGTGGTCGGCTGCGCGCCGCTCCAGCACCGCGCTGGCATGGCGCACGGCCGCACCCATGCGCGTGGACAGCCCGCCGCGCAGCCGGCCCAGACGCGCCTGCTGTTCGACGCCGAAGGGCTCGTCGAAATCCTTGATGCGCTGGTAGTGAACCTCGTGCCGGCCGTTCGATGCGAAGCCGTGCAGCGCGACGCTGTCGGTGTCGCAGTCGAGTGCGGTCGCCACCACACGCGCCGCACGCTTCTCGACCTCGATCACGGTCGTGAACGAACTCGGCACGAAGCGTTCGGTCGATTCCGACAAGTCCATCAGCACCACGATGGCGCTCGACCGCCGGCGCCGCCCGTGGCGGCGGAACACCCGGCCGTCGGGCACGCCACGGGCGCGCAGGTCGACGGCGTTGTCGACCGCGGCGTTCAGGTCGAGCTCGTCGCCCTCGGCCAGCTTGTTCAGGCGGATCGCACGGTCCGGCGTGCGCTGCCGGCCCTTCGGGCGCACGCGCGATGCAGCGACCGTGCGGGCCGGACCGACCGGTCGGGCATGCGCCGCAGGTTCGATGACCGTGGCCCATTCCTCGCGCAATGCCTCCAGCCGAAAATCCCATTCCGGATGCCGGGTGCGGCGCTGCGTGTCGACTTCGATCTGGCGCACGTCGGGCGGCACTTCATGGCGCGCACGCAACGCCACGTCTTCACGCGCGACGCTGCTGCGTTCGTCCGGCGCCACGGTCGGGTTCAGGTCCCAGAGCAACATGTTGTCGTCGCGGTAGGACGGCTGGGTGCGGTAGTCAGCGGGCAGCGTCAGGCGCATCTTTTCGATGCCGATGGCGAGCTGACGGCCGACTCTCTCGAAACCCGGCAGATCGTGCAGGTCGGCCGCAGCGGCTTGCTCGAACAGGCGCCGACCGCCATCGACCCAGGCGTTACCGTCCTCATACGAAGGGTCGTGCAGCGCGCGCGCCAGGCGCGCCGCCAGGCCCGCGAGTTCGAAGCCGGAGGTCTCACGGCAGGCGCTGTGAAACCGCCCCCACAACGCGTGCAGACCCGGATATTCGAGCGTCATCAGCCGCTCGACGCGCGCATCTTCGACGAGCGCGAGCATGGCCAGCAACATCGGTGGGCGGCTGCCGGCCGGCCGCGCCAGTGGCGAGTGACGCAAGTGGGCAGCGGCATGCGCGATGGCCGCCCGGTACAGCGCATCGCGCTGCCAGGCCGGCGCGTCAGCACAGCGCCGCGGGAAACGGATCAGCTCCGTATCCACGCTCACCGACGGCGGCGCCAGCACGGCAAGCTGCGGCTCGTGCAGCTCGATGCGGTGGGTCGCGATGCCGAAGCCCGCGAGGTAGTGCAGCAGGGTTTCGCGGCGCGCCATGAGGTGCGCCGAGTCGTTTTCGGTGCGCAGGTCGGTGAAGACCAGCGGGTCTTCAAGTGCGAAGAAGTGCAGGCGTCGCGGGGCGTCATTGCGGTGGCGTTGCAGGCCGTGAAGCGCCCACTTGCGCAGGCCCGTCAGGTCAGCCAGAGCCACCGGTACGTCTTCGAGCCGCCGCGCCAGCGCGAGCGCGGCCTCGGGCGCCTCGGCCGCCACCTGGGCCAGCAGGTCGACGAGCAGTGCCACGTCGCCCTCGCCGACCATGCCGTCCACGAGCGCCGGCAAGGCGGCGGACAACGCGGTGTGCGTGGCGAGGTCGGTTTCGCGCAGCACACCGAGCCGGCGTGCCGCCAGTGGTCCGTAGTGCAGGTTCGTCGGCAAGGTCATGCCCGAGGTCCGAACTGCGCTTCGACGAAGCCGGCCAACGCGCTCTGCAAGTCGCGGTCGTCGGTCAGCGGTGCCGTCATCGCAAGGGTGCAGGCATCGTGCGCGGCGATGCCTTCGGCCATCAGAGCACCGGCATGGACCAGCATGCGCGTCGACATGCCTTCCTCGAGGCCGCGCCCGCGCAGCGCACGCGACTGCTCGGCGACCTTCACCAGGCGCATTGCCAATGTGGTGGCGATGCCGCTTTCATGTGCCACGACTGCGATCTCGACCTCGCGCGGCAGGAAGTCGAAGTCGATCGCACCGAAGCGCTGGCGCGTCGACGGCTTCATGTCTTTCGCGGCACTCTGGTAGCCGGGGTTGTACGAGACGACGAGGCGGAAGTCGGGGTGCGCGTGCACCACCTCGCCGCGCTTGTCGAGCGGCAGCATGCGCCGCCCGTCGGTCAGCGGGTGGATCACCACCGTCGTGTCCTGGCGCGCTTCGACCACCTCGTCGAGGTAACAGATGGCGCCGTAGCGCACCGCCAGGGTCAACGGGCCGTCATGCCAGACGGTGCCCTGCGCGTCGAGCAGGAAACGGCCGACGAGATCGGATGCCGTCATGTCTTCATTGCACGCCAGCGTGACCAGCGGCAGCTTCATGCGCCACGCCATGTGCTCCACGAAGCGGGTCTTGCCGCAACCCGTCGGGCCCTTCAACATCATCGGCAGGCCGCGCGCCATGGCCGCACCGAACAAGCGCACCTCGTCACCGGCGGCGCGGTAGTAAGGCTCGGGGTCGATGAGGTAGGGGCGAATGCGCTCGTCCATGGGGAGCTGTCAGTTGGGTGTGCAGAAAACCGGCACCCACGGCCCGGTGTGTTATTCCCTCTCCCCGCCGGGGGAGAGGTCGTCACTCGTGGATCAGGCGTGTGCCTTGGCCGGCTTCTTCGCGTCGCCGCCCGGGGTCTTCACCACGGTCTTGGTCATCATCGCGATGCCCTCTTCCATGATGACCTTGCGGTTCGGCGGTGGCAGCTTGTCACCGCGCAACTGGTCGTAAGGCACGACCACCCAGCAGGCGCAGCCCCAGATGCACTCGCCTGCCATGCCTTCGAAGCGGATCGCCGGTTCGGACAGCATCGGCCCGATGTCGATCAGCCAGGCGTGCTCGTTCAGCTTGGTTTCCCAGTCGAGCTTGTCGTAGTTCGCCTGGCTGTCCCAGAACGCGTGCAGGTCGGTCTTCGCCACCCCCGGCAGGATCACGTTCGCATAGGCCGTGAGCGCGTCGAAGAACTCGTAGTTCGAGGTCTGGTAGGTCGAGTCGTTCTCGAGCAGGTATTGCTTGCTGATCAAGTCCTTGAAGCCCTTGCTGATGAGGTCAAAGCCCATGTCACGCGAGGCGTGCACATGCACTTCGGCGTAGTCGGTCTTGAAGCCGTCCTTCAGGCCGCCGTACTTGGGCATGAAGTCGATCCACTGGGCCAGCACCGCGTCCCACTTCGAACCGGCCTCACCCGGCAGCACCTGCACGCCAGGGTGGCTGAGCTTGGCGACGTCGAACAGGGTCCAGTTGCGCGACTTGGCCGACAGCGTCTCGTGCGGCGCGCCGGTGAAGCCCGCCGGGCGCATCGTGCGGAACAGCACGCGGCCGTGTTCCATCACCGCGAAGCGCATGAAGGAATCGGCCACGAAGCGGTTCGTCACCATCTGCTTGAAGTTCTGCCGAACCTCTTTCTCGCCGGTGGTCGTGTAGGCGGTCAGGCGCTGCCAGCTCTGCTCGGGGTTGACGACGAAGAAGCCGCCGGTGAACGGGCTGCGGTACAAATCGCCCCAGACCGCCGTGACGCCGGCGTTCTTGTCGTCGTCAAGCATGCAGTCGAGGTCGTTCAGGGTGGTGTACTGCGTGGCGTTGTTGTGCGTGCCGGCGTCATCGCCGCTGTGCGACAACTGGCCGATGCCGATGACCGGAATGCGCCGGCCGAGCTTCACGTTCGACAGGTGGCGCGCCAGGTCCACGACCATGCCGCTGCCGGTGCCGCCGGCCATGCCGAAGGCGACCAACACGATCGACGGCAAGGTCGCCTTCTCGACCTGGTCGACGAAGCTGCGCAGCGCCACGTCCATCGGCCGCTCACCGGCGTAGTAAGCGTTTGCGTAGATGCCCTTCGCCACGGCGCGCGGGAAGTGATTGCCGGCCTCGGGCAACTGGTACTTGTGCGGCACATACGACTCGAAGTTCGGGTTCCAGTAATAGCGCGGATATTCGAGCTTCAGGAACTCACGGGTGCGGTTCATGCCTTCGAAGAATTCGGCCTTCGGCGGCACCGGCAGTGCCATGGCCTGGAACTGGAATCGATCACTCGGAATGCCGCGCGACTCGAGACGCTTCTTAAACGAATTCGCGTAGTCGGTGACGACGCCCATGTCCTGGTCGCCGATGTCGACGATCATGGCCGCGAAGGTGGCGCGCTGGTCTTGCAGCAGGTCTTCGATCTCGCCGGTGCGCAGCAGCGCCTCGATATAGGCCATGCCGGTGCGGCCGATGCCGATGGCGTGAATGCAGTGCGGCGACTGCGTGCCCGTGGCACTGTGATACATCGATGATGTCATCTTCTGCTCCTGTCGTTGATGGGATGGAATGACGCTGAACGGGTACTTGGCAAGTGATTGGCGGGGTCGGTACCCATTCGTCCCGCCGGGTTCGGTGAAGCCGCCGTCGGCTTCAGCATCGAATCGAAAATGTCTCGGTCTTGTCGAGGAATTCGAGGTCGCG
Organism: Rhizobacter sp.; assembly: GCA_025355745.1. Taxonomy (GTDB): domain Bacteria; phylum Pseudomonadota; class Gammaproteobacteria; order Burkholderiales; family Burkholderiaceae_C; genus LMDS01. Next base: position 13,901 of record JANXZA010000264.1, read on the forward strand.
CAGGATGTGCGCGACCGACGTGGCCCGCTCGTTGGCGACGTACAGCATGTAGTCCTCGACGAACAGGCCGGGGTCGCGCGAGATGGTTCCGTCCTCGATCAGGGCCACGCCCTTTTCGAGGTTGACGCGGTGCAGCTTGGCGCTCCAGATCGGTGACTCGATGTGGATCGCCTCGTCATCGACCCGCGCGACCTTGAGGAACTTGCCACCGGCGCAGGTCGGGACCTGGAAGCCGGCGCCGTACTTTTCCTTGACATCAGACCAGTCAAGCGGCATGGCGCACCTCGGCAACGGGTTGGGTGACGGCAGCAACAGGCCGATCAACGGGCCCGCGCATCCGGTCGTAAGGAATCGCGACCCACGCGCCGCCGCCGCCGAGGCCCGCGCCTGCCATGCCGTCGATCCGCGTCGAGGGCTCGCACAGCACCACGCCGCGTTCGAGCAACAGCGAGTGGCAGAGCACACGCTCGGCGGGCTGCATCCGGTCATAGGCATCACGCACGTCGTAGAACCAGCCCAGGTCCGCCTTGCCAACCCTCGGCAAGACGAACTGGACCGAGCCGGCTGCGCCACCCGCCGCAACGCTTGTGGCAGCCTCGGGCGCCAAGGCGGCGTCGAGCGCGTCGGCCCAGGCCGTGGCAGCGGCGCCGGTCTCACCGACACGCAGTTCGATGAACTCCGGCGCGTAAGCCGGTAACACGCCGAGCTGTCGGACGAGTTCGGGCGCGGCCTGGTTCGGGTCGCGCACCGCGTCGTCGAAGCCGAGTACGTGCATCCATTTCGCACCCCAGGGCGTGCGTGCGGCCGAGTGCTGGGTGGATGGTGCAGCCACCCAGTTCAGCAGCCGCAGCACCTCCCACAGGTTCGCGCCATGGCGCTGCGTCAGCAGCGCGGCGATCTCGTGGTCGACCCGCTCGTGCGTGGCGGCCAGGCTGTGCGTAAGGGCAAACGCGGGCTGCTGCGGCACCATCAGAAAGCCTGCGGTGAACGGGTTCTTGTACAGCTCGCCGCAGGCCTGCACCACGCCCTGGTTCTGGGCTTCGTCGCACAGGCCGTCGAGTTCGTTCAGGGTCGGCAACAACTGCCCGCCGCGATGCGCGGGCAGGTCGCCCGTGCACGGCGCGATGCCAATGCCGGTGACCAGCACGCGACGACCGAACTCGCCGCTCGACAGGTGGCGCGCCAGGTCGAGCGCGATGCCGCTGCCAGTGCCGCCGCCGAGGCCGAAGACGATGCACACGACGGCGTCGCCGCAGGTCGCATTCGTGCTCGCCGCGAAGCGTCGCAGCGCCTGCTTCATCGGCCGCTCGCGTTCGTAGTAGGCCTGGCCGTAAACCGCCTTGGCGAGGGCACGTGGTACCGGTTCGCCTGCGGCTGGCAAGGTCAGTGTTTCCGGCAGCCAGGCCTGGAACTCTGCGCTCCCCTGCAGCATCGGGTATTCGAGTTCGAGGCATTGGCGATAGGTCTGGAATGTTCGCGCCAGCGAGGCGGCGCTCGGCAACGCCAACGCCAGGGTGTCGATCTGGGCGCGATCGGCGGGGAACTTCGACGCCAGCGCCCTGACGCCCGCCAGAGACCCGTCGCCGATGTCGATTGCCAGCGCCGTGAGGCGTGAACCAGGTGTGCCGAGCAAGTCGGCCGATGCGTCTTGCAGCATTTGCTCGACAACGCCTGCACCGGCGCCGCCGACCCCTATGACGTGCACGCCATAGGGCAACGCGTCGGCATCGGCGATGCGGTGCACGCCGCGGCGCAAGGCGTCGAGCTTGCGTTGCTGCAGTTTGGCTTCGGTGCTACCGATGGCCGGCGTCGGGCGCCCTCTCAACAGATCGATCCCTGCGGTGGCGGGCATGGGTGGATGCTTTCCTGCTCACAAAAAAAAGCTCATCCCGGGTAGGAGAACCCGAAATGAGCGTTGTTGCTCTGTTCGCTGCCAGCAATGTTGCCGGTGCGACGCGACTGATTTGCGGCGAGCTGAAACGTGATTCTTTCAGCAAGACCGAAAGTTATCGCCTCTTCTTTGCGCTGTCAATACATTTTCTTTGGAAAATGTTACGTGATGGATTCGACCGGCAATGCGCGCGCCAACGGCGGCACCCCGCGAGGCACAAGACAGTGCGCAAGCTGCTCCAGCCAGGCCTGCTTCGGCAGGTTGCGGCCGATGAAGACAAGCTTCGATTCGGGTTCGAAACCCGGCTCCCATGCGCGCCCGATGTCGGAGCCCATCACCATGTGCACGCCCTGGAAAACGACGCGATGGTCCAGGCCCGGGAACGCGACGATGCCTTTGTAGCGCATCAGGTCTTTCGCGTGCGACGCGACCGCGGCACGGAAAAAGTCCTGCAGCCGGTCAGCGTCGAACGGCACCAGAGTGGTGAAGGCGAAGGACTGCACCGCGTCGTCGTGCACATGGTCGTCGTCACCGAGAAAGCCGGGTTCGATTTCGAGGATGCTGTCAAGCGAAAAGCCCGCAATGTCGAGCAGGTCTTCGATCGGCGTGACGCCGAAATCCACCGACCGGATCGACGCCCGCGGGTTGATCCGCAGCAACCGCCGGCGCAGCCGCCCGAGCGCGTCGGCGCTGACGAGGTCGGACTTGCTCAACAGCAGGCGATCAGCAAATGCCACCTGCTCCTGCGCCTCGTGAAAGTCGTCGAGCTGGGTGGGGGCGTACAGCGCATCGACGACGGTGACGATCGCATCAAGCGTGTAGTACGCGGCAATGTCATCGTCGATGAAGAAGGTCTGCGCCACCGGCGCCGGGTCGGCCAGGCCGGTGGTCTCGATGATGATGCGATCGAACGCGCCGGGGTTGGCCTCGCGGCGCTGCCGCAACTCGCCGAGGATGCGCACCAGGTCGCCGCGCACGGTGCAGCAGATGCAGCCGTTGTTCATCTCGACGATCTGCTCGGCGCCGCCGTTGAGCAGCAGGTCGTTGTCGACCCCGGCGGCGCCGAATTCGTTTTCAATCACCGCAATGCGTTCGCCGTGGCGCTCACTCAAGATGCGGTTCAGCAGGGTCGTCTTGCCGGCGCCGAGAAAGCCGGTGAGGATGGTGACCGGCACCTTGCGCGGCGCCGTGGGCATGGCCGTATCCATCGTCACTTCATCGTGTGGGTGGTTCCCACCGAGCCGATCGCAAAGCGTTTCGCCGCCAGTTGCGCTCTCGACGTGATCCCTTTGTCGATGAGCAAGGTTTCAGCCGCGTTCAGCCACTGCGCGTAGTAGCTTGGCGCAGTGCCGCCAGCAGCTTCGACCGCCGTCGCGGCGGCGACTTCCTTCGAAAAGCAATCGACCCAGTCGGACCAGCTGAAATGCCCGGCCTGCGCCATCTCGACAATGATCGCGAAGGCTTTCGCCTCCCAGGGCGCGGCGAACTTGCGTGCCGCGTCGACGCCGATCGGCAGCGACTTGGCGAGCAGCGCCGACGCGTCCGAAGCGCAACTCCCTCCCCCTCTCCAGCTTGCGGGAGAGGGTTGGGGCGAGGGTTGCGCCAGAGTCAACCGAGATCCATGTAGTCGTCGAACACATCGACCCGCAAGGTGTCGCGCTCGGCCGCCGTCGGCCCCCACAGTTCGCGGGCAGTGAAGCGCACGCTGTAGCAGTGCTGGGCCTTGTCGCCCAGGCCGTGCGCATGGGTGTCGGGGAAGGCGAACACGCCATAGTCCTTCTCGACCGTGCCGAGCTTGCCGCGCAGATAGCCGGGCAGCCGGGTGTGGGTGGTCGGGTTGTGGTTGCGGATGCGCACCGTGTTGCCGGCGGCAAAGCGCGCCGCCGCACCTTCGGCAACCCGCGCCGAGGCGCCGCCGGCCAGCAGGCCGGGCACGATTTCGGGAGTGAGCAGCATCAGTGACCTCCGTTCTTCAGCAAGGCAACGCGCGCATCGAGCTCCTCGCGTGTCACGAAGCCGCGCTTCAGCAACGCCTCTTCGAACGCGAACATCCAGTGCTCGTAGTACGACGATTCAAGGTAGTGCGCCGGCTCGATCTTCTCGATCGCGTGGCGGAACTCGTCCACCGTGTAGCCGGCGAACACGAAGGTCGAGGCGAACAGCGCAAACGCCCTGCCCTCCCACGCCTCGTGGAAGACCGGCTCGTTCGCTTCCGACCGAACCGGCCCGAGGCCATGCATGCCGCCGATGTCATGGATTCCGTTCATGAGGTCGTCCTTCGCGTCAGGCTTTGGGGGCAGAGGCGGCGACCTTGGTGACGCCGATCATCGAATCGCGCGTCACAAGATCGGCGAGCTGCGCTTCGGTCAGGTGCTCGGTGCCCGGCGGGCGCTCGGGCAGCACCAGGTAGCGCAACTCGGCGGTCGTGTCCCAGGTGCGCACCTCGACGGTGTCGGGCAGCTCGGTGCCGAACTCCTTCAGCACCCCGCGCGGGTCGCTCACCGCACGCGCCCGATAAGGCGCGGACTTGTACCAGATGGGCGGCAGGCCGAGCGTCGGCCACGGGTAGCAGGAACACAGCGTGCACACGACGACGTTGTGGACCGCCGGCGTGTTCTCGACCACCACCATGTCTTCGCCCTGCAGGCCGGAGAAGCCGAACTCCTTGATCGCGGCGGTAGCGTCGGTGAGCAGGCGCTGCCGGTAGGCCGGATCGACCCAGGCGCGTGCCACCACCTTCGCGCCGTTGCGCGGACCGATCTTGGTTTCGTAGGTGTCGACCAGCGCGTCGAGCGCCTTCGGATCGATCAGGCCCTTCTCGGTGAGAATGGATTCGAGCGCGCGAACCCGGATCGCCTGATCCGATTCCGTGCCGGCGGTGTGAGGTTTTTGCATGACAGCTCCTGGATCGCATGCGGCAAAGAAGGCCACGCCTGCGGCAGCTGTATTTAACTTGGAAAGTATCTGCAAGTCAAACGATTGCGACCCTGCCACGGAATGTCGGCCACACGCGGTGCGGCCCGGTCAGTTCCGGGCGGACGCGGCCTTGCCGGCGTCGGCGCCGCAATCGGCGCAGGTGCCCTGGACACGAAACACGGTCTGCGTGCTCTCCAGGCCCTGCTTCTCAAGCTGGCGCCGCAGATGGCTGAGCAACTGCGGCAGCGCCGGATCTGCGGGCAGCGCCATCACCCGGTGGCAGGTCGTGCACTCAAAGTAGCTGTCGGCACGCGCCTGCACCGCGACGTAGCGCCCTGCACGCTCGCTGCTTTCGATGCGCTGCGCCAGGCCGGTGGCGACCAGCCGATCAAGCACGCGGTACAAGGTGACACGATCGATGGGTGCGGTGCGTGTTTCGAGTTCGTCGTGCGACAACGGCAGCGCGGCGGCTTCGAGCGCTTTCAGCACCGCGATCGCGGCGCGCGTGCCACGCAGACCGTTGGCGCGCAGGTACTCGGCCCAGTCCGCGTCGCTGGCGTGGCCAGTTTCGGTGGCAAGGCAATTCGGTTGGCGTGGCATCGGTAGCGGAAAGGGAATTGGAATCATTGTGGCGCCGTATGTTGGCGCGATCGGGATGAAGGCGACAGATGCCGCATGCCGTTCCGAACATGCTGACGGCCGACAAGCATCGGCGACAGCCTGCGATGCGTCACGCGCGGCACCTCGCGCGCCGAATACGACGCCGGCGCGCGCCGCGTCCGGCGGCGCGGCGCCGTAGCGGGGCGACTGACGATCGCGTCAGGCTCCATCGCGCGCCGGCTGCCGCCACAACATGCCGATCACGAAGATTGCGCCGATGCTCGCGGTGACGATGCCCACCGGCAGCTCTTGCGGTGCCAGCAGCGTGCGGCATGCAATGTCGCTGGCCACCAGCAGCAGCGCGCCGAGCAGGGCCGAAAACAGCATGACGCCACCGTGCAGCGAGCCGGTCATCGAACGTGCCAGATGCGGCACCATCAGGCCGACGAAACCGATGACGCCGGCCAGCGCGACGAAGCTGGCGGTGGCGAACGCGCAGGTGACGAACACTTCATTGCGCACGCGTCGCGGGTCGATGCCCAGGCTGTGCGCGGTGTCGTCGCCGGCCAGCAGCGCGTCAAGCGCGTGCCGGCGTGCGCCACCGTAGGCGATCAATGCCGCCAGCCCCGCGAAAGCAATCGGCAGGTTGTCCCAGCGCGCCAGGCCGAGCCCGCCGAGCGACCAGAACAGCACCGAGTGCGCGGCGCGCTGGTCGCCGGCGAAGACCAGGAAGTGGGTCAGTGCCGAGAACAGGAACGACACCGCCAACCCGGCCAGCACCATGTGCTCGGGCCCGGCAGCGCGGGCGCGGGCCACGAGGACCAGCACGCTGGCCGCAGCCAGCATACCGCCCGCAAACGCGGCGCCGGGCAAGGTCCAGCGCCCCAACAGATCACCGATGACGACGATGACCGCCACCGCGCCGGCCGCCGCGCCGGACGACAGGCCGAACAGGAACGGATCGGCAAGGTCGTTGCGGGTCACCGTCTGCAACAGCACGCCCACCAGGGCCAGACCGGCGCCCACCAGCAACGCCAGCAGCGCACGCGGCAGCCTGAGGTCGAGCACGATGCTTTGCACCGCCAGCGAGGGTGCCCGTGGGGTCGGCACGCCCAACCCGACCCGGATCGACGCCCAGACGTCGCGCGGGGCAATCTCGACACTGCCCAGGGCCACCGAGACGAGCGCGAGGCCGGCGAGCAGCAGGGCCAGCGCGAACGCCCACAGCGCCGTGGTGCGGCGGCTCATCGGGCCAGCACCCGCTGCGCATCCCGCAAGGCCGCCGCCAGCTTCTCGATCGCGCCGATGTTGGCTGGCCCGGGGGTCAGCTCGGCATAGCGCAGCGCAATGAAGCGCCGCTGGCGGACCGCATCGGTGTTGCGCATCGCCGGGTGTGCCTGCAAGACGCGCAGCAGCCGCTCGGGGCCGCTGCCGTCCTGGTAGTCGAGCAGGATCAGGAACTGCGGGTTGCGCGCCGCCACCGTCTCCCACGCCGCGTGCGCCCAACTGGTGTCCAGGTCGGCCATCACATTGCGGCCCCCGGCAGCTTCGATCATGGCGTGGGCGATCGCGTGGCGGCCGGCAGTGAAGGGCTTGTCTTCACCCGAGTCGTAGAGGAACACGCGCACGCTTTCGGCCGGTGTGGGTGGCGCAGACAAGGCGGCCAGACGCGCCTTCCACTGCGCCACCAGCGCGGCTGCCTGGGGCTGCCGGTCGAAGATCGCGCCGAGCTTGAGCATGTCGTCGTACAGCAGGTTCATCGATGCGGGTGGCCGCGGTTTGCCCAAGTGCACACAGCTCTCGCTTAGCACCAGCGTGCGGATGCCGTGGCGGGCCAGCGTCGCCGGGGTGACTTCGCCGCCAGGGTTCATGCCGTAGTACCAGCCGGCGAAGAAGAAGTCGGGCGCCACCGCCAGCAAGGTCTCCATTGACGGTTGCTTGGCCGCCAGCTCGGGCACCTTGCCGAGCGCGGCTTTGAACTCGGGGCCGGTCTTGTACCAGCCGCTGATGCCGGTCACGCCGACCAGGTGTTCTCGCAGGCCGAGCGCGAGCACCATCTCGATCATGTTCAGGTCGTGCACCACCGCGCGCCGCGGCGGCGCGGTGAAGGTCAGCGCTTCACCGCAACTGTCCACGGTGACCGGGAAGGCCATGACCGACACCGAACCGGCGGCGAACCACGCGGCGAACCCAACCACGAACCGAGCGGCTGATCGGGCAAACCAGGGCGCCGCGCGCCGCGTCATGCTGCCGCCTTGGCGGCGTTGCGCGGCGGGCTGTCGAACATTAGCACCGGGCGGCCGTCGCGCGGGTGTGGCGCGGTGAAGGTGTCGACACGGAAAACGTCGCGCACGAGGCTGGGGCTCAGCGCCGCCGCCGGAGCACCGATCGCTACCAGTCGACCGCGCTCGAGCATCGCGACGCGATCCGCGAAGCGCCCGACCAGCGCCAGGTCATGGAGCACCGCGACCACCGTGATGCCCAGGCCGCGCACCAGATCGAGCAGATCACAACGCCCGCGCAGATCGAGGTGGTTGGTCGGCTCGTCGAGCAGCAGCACGCTGGGTTCCTGGGCCAGCGCACGCGCCAGGCCGGCACGCTGGCGCTCGCCTCCGGAGAGCGTGTCGAGCGCGCGATCTGCGGCCTGCTCGAGCGCACACAGCGAAAGCGCGTGCCGCACCGCGCGCGCCTGCACCGCCGCCGGTTGCTGGCGCCACGGAATGCGCCCGAGCGCGACGTACTCGCGCACGCACAGCGCCAGACCCGCAGGCTCGCTCTGAGCCAGCACGGCGATGCACCGAGCGCGGTCCTGCGGAGTCAGCGCTGCGATGTCCCGGTCGTCGACTGTGACGGTGCCCTGCGTTGCCGCGATGCGGCCTGCCAGCAGGCGCAGCAAGGTCGACTTGCCCGCGCCGTTGGGGCCGACGATGGCCAGGCATTCGCCGCCCACGACATCAAATGACAGAGGCTGCAGGAGCGTCGAGCCCGCCGCCGTGGTGTAACCCACCGCCCGTGCGCTCAAGTTACCGGTGCTCATTGCGGGATGGCCCAGGTTCAGAACACGACGCTCAACGCCAGCTCGACGCTGCGTGGCGCGCCGAGCAAGATTTGATCCGGGTAGAAGGGGTCGCCCCAAGCCGCATAGGCACGGTCGGTGAGGTTGCGCACGCGCAGCGTCAGCCGCGTCGAAGGCAGCGGCTCAAGGGTGGCCTGCGCATCGACCACGGTGTAGCCGAGCAGCCGAACGGTGTTGGCGTCGCTGTGGAACCGATCGCCGACGTGGCGCACCGAGGCACCTACCTCCAGCGGCCAGGCGGCCGCAAGGCGGTAGCCGACGCCGGCGTTGGCAATCAGCTTCGGCACATTGGGCGGCGTGTTGCCACTGAAAGAGCCGCCGTCGAACTCGTAGCCGCTGTAGCGCGCCCGCGTGTAGGCCAGATTGGCCCAGAGCTGCCACGCGGTCGCGGGACGCAAACTGACGGCCCATTCCGCACCGCGTGAGGCCAGGGTACCGGCAAGGTTCAACGCACGGCCACCTTGAGCGGCATAGACATTGCGCCGCTCGATGTCGTAAAGGGCGAAAGTGGAATGGCCCAGACCGCTCCAGAAATCGGCCTTCAATCCGACCTCGAAGCTGCGCGCGCGCGACAGCTCCAGCGGCTGCTGGCCGCTGAGCAGGAACAGGTCGCCGGTGGCGGCGTCGGCAGCGGTGGCGTACTGGCCATAGGCGGTGAGGCCCGGCAGAACCCGCCAGGTGAGGCCCAGGCGTCCGGTGGTCGGCCGGAAGGTTTTGGAGAACGGAAACCCGGGACGCGGCGTTCCGTCGGCGTTGGAAGAACCCCGGTCAAGCGCAATCGATTCGTGGCGCAAACCGGCGATCAGCGCCAGGTCGGCGTCGATGCGCAAGCGGTTCTCCAGGGCGATAGCGGTGTTGCGGATCTTCGATGTCTGCGCACGCGTGGTCAGCAAGCCGTAGTAGCCGCGCTCGGGATTCACCACGCTCACCGAATCACCCGGAAAGTTGGCTGCGCCCGGGCGGACGAAGTCGAGGTCGCTCCATTCAAGCGCGACAACGAGCCGGTTGGACAGCCCGACGAACGTCGTGTCCCACTGCAGTTCGCTTTTCAGGCCGACGAGCTTCTGGTCGTGCGCGACGAAGAAGCGCTCGCGGTCGATCAGCCCCGTGGTGGCATTGAACGCCGTCACCTCGTTGTTGAACCATTCGCGATCGGCGGCGTATCGGTAGATCTGCCCGCGCGCGGTCACGGCATCACTGGCGCGCCACTCGATGCCGCTGCGCAGCCAGGTTTCATCAGCCCGGGTGCGGCTGTCGAGCACGTTGTAGTTGGTGCGCAAGGTGCGCTTGTCGAGCGTCACCGGGCCGAGATCGGTGCCGTTGAAGTTGGAGACGAAGCTGCCGTCGACCAGGCCGTTGCTGGCGTCGGCACCGGCGCTGGCGCGCGACACCAGTGGCGTGCCCCAGTAGGTGGCGGCCCGGTCGGCCTTGCGTTCGACCGCGCCCCACAGCCGCAACGCCGCCGACAAGCGCTGATCAAGCGCCGCCGAGAAGTGCCAGTTGCGGCTGGCGCTATCGTCGATGAACCCGCCGCTGCGGCTGACCCCGAGATCGACCCGGTAGTCGAGCCCGGTCAACCCGGTGCTGCCGCCCGAGCCCAGACCTGCCCGCACGGTGTCGAATGAACCCCCGGACAAGCGAGCCTCGTTGAGGATCGGGCCACTCTGGGGCATGCGCGTGACGAGATTCACCGCGCCTGCGATGGCACCTTCACCCGACATCAGCGAGGCCGGGCCCTTCAGGAATTCAATTCGATCGAGGTTACCGCTGTCCATCACGCGCGAGGTCATGTTGGGTGGGCCGATCTTGATCCCGTTGTACAGCGTGTTGATCTGGCTGTTGGCGAACCCTCGCATTGAAAAGGCTGCCGGCTCGGCCGGGAAGTCGCCAGCCAGCACGCCCACCACGCCCTGCGCCGCCTCGGTCACGGTGCGCAGGCCACGTTGGCGCAACAGCGTCTGGTCGAGCACCTCGATCGACGCTGGGGTCTCGCGCAGGCTCAGCCCGAGGCGCGACGCCGATTCGCTGCCGCGCTCGAGATCGGCCGGCTTGTCGCGTTGTCCGACGACCTCGACGCTCGGCAGCGCCACGGTGGTCTGGGCCCGCAGTACGGACACCGACCACAGGCCCGAGGTGAAAGCGAACGCGATTCCGAACGCGATCCGCAACGCCTTTCGGCGCGCGCTGGAAGTTGGTCGGAACCGGTTCATGTCACCCCTTCATTATTGCAATTGTGTTGCGATAATGTTCGCGTTGCCGGGGTGTATCAAGTGCGTTCGCGCAGTGTTTGCCGCGTGCGCGACGGCTCGCAGGCCAGTGCTTCGACAACGCGCCGATACCCTGCTGCGCCGCCATCGCCCGCACCGTGACAGGCGCACCGACCCGGTGTCATCCGCCACAGATCGGATCAATACAATCACGCCCACTGCAGGGTGGTTGAAGCCTGCGATTCCTACTCGCAAGCGGGCACGCGAACCGCAGTCGGAGCACCGCCATGAAAAAAGACAGCTTGATTAACCTGTACTGGATCCTTGACGCTGTGCGCAAAGGTGGCACGCCGAACGCCCGCCACGTGGACGAATGTTTCATCACGATCCGCGACGAGCTGCTGCTGCCCGACACCGAAGACATCGTGGTCCACATCCGCGGCGTGCTGGAGCAATCGCAAGCGAATGCCGACGTGCTGTCGCAGGCGTTGATCGGCAGCTCCCGCAGGGTGCCACTCCCGGAGCAACGCCTGCGCGACATGATGGCCACCCTGCCCGGCACGACGCCGGCCGGGGTGGCGGTGGCCTTCGGCCGGCTGGTCGAGGCCGCGCACGGTGTTCAGGGTTGATCAGACCATCTCGAGCGTCTTGGCCGTTGCACCGAGCTTGTCGAAGCTTGCTTTCGACGCCGCGTAGGCGCTCAGATCAGACTTCGAGGCGCCGGGCAGGATCACATTGCCGTAGGCGGTGAGCACATCGAAGAACTCGTTGCGGAACGAGCGGTAGCTGGCACCGGCGCCGCTACCGCCACCGGTCAGGTAGTGCGACGAGACCACCTCCTTCAGCGCGTCCTCGATCTTGTCGACCTGCATGTTGCGCGAGGCATGCACATGGACCTCGGCATAGTCGGTCTTGAAGGAGTCGGCGAGGCCGGAGTACTTCGGCACGAAGCCGATCCACTGCTGCAACACGGCGTCCCACTTGGAACCGGCTTCGCCGGGCAGAACCTGCACGCCGGGATGCGACAGTTTGGCCACGTCGAACAGCGTGCATTTGCCGCGGCCGTGCTGCAGAGCCCGCAGCAGGTGGGTGGAGCCGGCGCTGACCGCAAAGCGCATGAAGGAGTCCGCCACGAACCGGTTCGTCACCATCTGCTTGAAGCGCTGGCGCACTTCCTTCAGGCCGGTGCTGGTGTAAGCCGTCAAGCGCTGCCAGCTTTGTTCTGAGGCAACCACGAAGAAGCCGCTGAGCGGGTTCGTGCTGGCACCCAGTGCGGCGTCGACGGCGTCGAGGGCCTGGTACTGGGCGGCGCTGTTGAAGTAGTCACCGTCGCCGCTGTGGCTGAGCTGGCCGACACCGACGAGTTGCACGCTGGCCGGCAGCTTGCCCTTGACTGCGCGCGCCAGATCGATCGCCATGCCGCTGCCTGTGCCGCCGGCCAGGCCGTAGGCGATGAAGGCGGTGGCCGCCAGCGACGAGGTCGCGGCATGGTCGGCGAAGCGCTGCAACGCGCCGTCGAGCGGGCCCGAGCCGGCCTCGCTGTTGAGCGTGAAGATGGCCTTCGCGATGGCGCGCGGGATGTGTCCGCCCGCCTGCGGCACGGGGGCATCCTTCGGCAGCTTGCCCAGCGCCGCCTTGGCGGGCACCGGCAGCGACACCGACTCGTAGTGAAAGCGCTCCTCGGGAATACCGCGCGACTTGAGCCGGGCCTTCATCGAGCGCGCGTAGTCGTCGGGCACCTGGATATCGTCGTCACCGATGTCGATGAGCAGCGCGGCGAAGGAAGTGCCGGGCGACGCCAGCAGGTCCTCGATCTCGCCGGTGCGCAGCAGGGCCTCGACATAGGCGGCGCCGGTGCGGCCGATGCCGATGGCGTGGATGTTGTGCAGCGGCTGGGCGGTGGTGGCCTGGACGGCCGGGTGGGGTGAACTCATGCGGATCTCCTGGTGGTGTGGTTGCATGGCACTGGCGGGGAACGGGTGAGTACGGGGTTCAGGGATTCAGGGATTCAGGGATTCAGAGCCTCAGCGCGTCAGCCGCAGCACCATCTGCGGCAAGATCCACGGCAGGCTGCCGATGCGGTTCAGCACCCGGTAGTTGCCGGCGCCGAAGATGGTGCGCACGTAGGCGTCGGCGGCCGCATCGAGCGTGACGCAGAACACCGCCAAGCCGAGGCGCCCGGCTTCGAGTACGGCGCGGCGCGCGTCTTCGATCAGGTAGCGGCGGTCGAAGATGTCGATGTCGTGCGGCTCGCCGTCGGTCACGAACAGCAGCAGGCGCTTGCGGTGCGGCTCGGCCGCGAGCAGGGTGCTGGCGTGGCGCAGCGCGGTGCCCATGCGGGTGGACAGCCGGCTGCGCACACCGGCCAGACGCGCGATGCTGCGCGCGTCCAGCACCTCGTTGAAGTCGAGCGCACGTTCGTAGCGCACCTCGTGGCGGCCGTTCGAGGCGAAGGCGTGGACCGCGCACCGGTCGCCGGCGCGCGCCAGGGTCAGCGTCGTCAGCAGTGCGGCTTCGCGCGCCAGGTCGAGCACCGTGGCACCGGCAGCATTGCCGCTGGCCTCGGTACCGGAGAGCGCATCGGCGGTGGAGGTGGAACTGTCGAGCAGCACCAGGGCCGCCACGTCGCGCTCACGCCGGTCGAAGCGCTGGTGCACCTTCTGGCCCGGCGCCTGGTGAGCGCGGCGGTCGATCGCCGAGCGCACGGCGGCGTCGATGTCGAGTTCGTCGCCGCGCAACTGGGCCCGCAACTTGACGCACTCGCGCAAGCGCCCGGCGCGCAGCACGCGCTCCAGGCGCAGCAGCAAGGCGGCATGTGCTTCGATGCTGCGCAACAACGCGCGCGGGTCGCCGGGCAGTGGGCGGCTTTCGAGGACCGTGCACCAGGCACTGCGGTAGTCGCCGACGAGGCGGTCCCACTCGGGGTATTGCAGGCGCGCCAGCGGCGGCCGGTCGGCCGGGAGTTCGCCGCTGGCGACGGGTTGCGGGCGGCTTGCCGGCGCACCGTCGTCGGCGTCCTGCCCGATCTCGTCGGGGTCGTCGGGGTGGTCATCCGCGTCATCCGGCGGCACCGGCACCTCATCGGCCACCGCCTGCACCTGCGGCGGCGTGTCGTCGGCGGGCAGCCAGATGCAGGCGTTGTCGTCGCGGTAGGCCGGCTCGACCACGTACTCGCGGTAGTTGAACTGCAACCGCATCTGGCCGATGTCGTTGCCGAGCAGCGAGGCCATGTCGCGCAGCACGGCCGGAGTCAGGCGCTCGGGCGCACGGCCGCCGTCGGTTGCTTCGAAGAACATGCGCCGCCCCTTCGCAACCCACGGATGCGGGTCGTCGTGGGCCGCCTCGAGCAGGCAGCGCGCGAGCCGCAGCATCAGCACGACGAAGCTGCCGCCGTGCGCCGGCTCGGCGTGATGAAAGCTGCCCCACAGGCGGCGCAGCCCGGGCAGCTCGGCAATCGCGATCAGCTCGACGCGCGCGTCTTCGAGCACGCCGACCAGCGCCATCTGGATCGGCTTCAGGCTGCCGCGCTCGAAGCGGTGGGTCGAATGGCGCAGGTGCGCGGCCGCATGCAGCGCCGCCGCGTCGTACCAGCGGTGCGCCAGCGCGCCGCGCAGCGCGCGCCCGACCTCGGGCAGGTGCAGGCCCAGATTCGACACGAAGGGCCGCCGCGTCGCCAGGCCTTGCTCTACCGTGAGCAGCGCCGGCGCCACGTCGAACAAGGCGCGCAGCAGATGCGAGAGCCGCGCCTTGCTGGACGCGAGGTCGGCGCGTTGCTCGCCACGCTCGATGCTCGCCATGCCTTGCGCCGACTCGCGCGAGCGCAACTCGAAATGGGCGAGTGTGGAGTCGGCCTGCGCCGTGCCGCCAAGGTCTGACGCCTCGCCGACACGCTGGCCGTGGCGCAGCCCCAGCCGCGCCCACATCAGCAGCTCGGCCGGCGAGCCGTGGCGCAGGACTTCCTCGGAACTCGCGAGCATCGCCAGCGTGCAGTGGCGCGCCTGCTGCGCCACTTCTCGCACCGCCGTGAGCCACGCGGTCAGCCCGCCGGGGCCGGTCAGGCGCGGCGCGATCAGGGCCAGGCGCTGCACGATGGCACCGAGCAGGGCCGCGTCGGCGCCGAGCATGCGCATCTCGACCAGGCTTTCGACCAGCGCGTCGGATGCGTCGTCACTGAGCGTTGCCTCCAGGGTGCGACGCGAGCGCTCGAGTTCGATCAGCACGCTGTCGGGCACCTGCGCCTCGCGCAGTGCCTTCAGCGGGCTGCGGTGGGTTTTCGGACCGTCCATCACCGTGCCGCATCGGCTCAGAACGACGCCGCCACGGCAGCCTCCAAGGCCTGCGCCATGTCGGCGTCGTCGGTCACCGGCAGCACCACCGCCATGCGGCACGCGGTGATGGCATCGACGCCGCGCGCCATCAGCGCCGCCGCGTGGATCAGCATGCGCGTCGAGGCGCCTTCGTCCAGACCGTGACCCTTCAGCCGCCGGGTGCGCTCGCCCAGTGCCACCACCTTGGCTGCGCTGGCCGCGTCCAAACCCGATTCATGGGCGACGATCTCGGTCTCGGTGGCAGCGGCCGGGAAGCCGAACTCGATCGCCGCGAAGCGCTGGCGCGTCGAGGTCTTCAAGTCCTTCATCACGTTCTGATAGCCGGGGTTGTACGAGACGACAAGGTGGAAGTCGGGGTGGGCATGGACCAGCTCGTTCAGCTTGTCGATCGGCAGGATGCGGCGCGCGTCCGACAGCGGGTGGATCACGACGGTGGTGTCGGCGCGCGCCTCGACGATCTCGTCGAGGTAGCAGATCGCACCATGGCGCGCCGCCTGCGTCAGCGGCCCGTCCTGCCAGCGCGTGCCTTCGGTGTCGAGCAGCCAGCGCCCGACCAGGTCACCGGCGGTGATGTCTTCGTTGCACGCCACCGTGATTAGCGGTTTGCCCAGCCGCCACGCCATGTGCTCGACGAAGCGGCTCTTGCCGCAGCCGGTCGGGCCTTTCAGCATCAGCGGCATGCGCAGCTCGAAGGCCGCGTCGAACAGCGCCAACTCGTCGCCGACACGGCGGTAGTAGGGCTCGGCGGCGATGCGGTAGGCGGCGAGGGGGTCGGCGGAGGTGTTCATGCAATTCACTCCCTCCCCCCAGTGGGGAGGGTTGAGGTGGGGGTGACGGCCGGCGCACTTCCGGCCCTCCGCCCGACCCTCTCCCGGAAGAAGAGAGAGAGGGGAGAGGGGCACTGCCTCAGCGATGCACCGCGTCCTTCTGGTTTGGAATCCCCGGCATCGGGCACTCTTCCGTTCCGACGGTCGAGCGCGTGAACGACTCGACCATCTCGCGCGTGCCTTCGGGGTCGGTGATCCACTTCGAATAGAAGTCGTATGGGCACGCCGCCACCCCCTTGTCGCCTTCCCGCGAGTTGATCAGGCCGGTGTAGCCACGGTGCACCAGCTTGAACAGGTGGTTCTCGCTCTGGCCGTTCTTGCGGAAGTCGCGGATCAGGCTCTTGCTCAGCGCGGCGTATTGCACGCCCATCTCTTCCTCACCGCATTCGCCGAGCGTGCGGCCGTCGAAGCCGATGATCGCCGAGTGGCCGAAGTACGAGTACACGCCGTCGAAGCCGGCGGCGTTCGACACCGCCACATAGGTGTTGTTGGCAAAGGCCATGGCCTTGGAGATCGTGATCTGCTGTTCCTTGGCCGGGTACATATAGCCCTGGCAACGCACGATCAACTCGGCGCCCTTCATCGCGCAATCGCGCCAGATTTCCGGATAGTTGCCGTCGTCGCAAATGATCAGGCTGACCTTCAAGCCCTTCGGCCCGTCGGACACGTAGGTGCAGTTGCCCGGGTACCAGCCTTCGATCGGCACCCAGGGCATGATCTTGCGGTACTTCTGAACGATCTCGCCCTGGTCATTCATCAGGATCAGCGTGTTGTACGGCGCCTTGTTCGGGTGCTCCTCATGGCGCTCGCCGGTCAGCGAGAACACGCCCCAGACCTTCGCCTTGCGGCAGGACTCGGCGAAGATTTCCGTCTCGGCGCCCGGGCAGGTGGCCGCCGTGTCGTACATCTCCTGGCTGTCGTACATGATGCCGTGGGTGCTGTACTCGGGGAAGATCACCAGGTCCATGCCGGGCAGGCCGACCTTCATGCCTTCGATCATCTTGCCGATGGCGCGCGCGTTGGCCAGCACTTCGGCCTTGCTGTGCAGGCGCGGCATCTTGTAGTTGACGACGGCAACGCCGACGGTGTCCTTGCTGCTTGAAATGTCACCGTGAATCATGCTTATCTCCTTCGGTTGGTGGGTAGAACAATTGCGCGAGCGATTGGCGGCTCGACGCTTCAGCCGGCGAGCAACGATTTCAGGTTGTTGTCGATGAACCGGGTGTCCGCGGGGCTGGCGCCACCACCCGCGAAATGGCCCCACACCCCCGGAATCTGGTTGCATACCGCGTGGGGCATGCGAGCGACCATCGACACCGAGAACGTGCGCCTGCGCGCCTGGAGCGGCATCGGCACATGCGCGTACCCATCCCCGAGGACTTCGTGTTCAGACCTGGTTTGCAAAACTGCTTCGGAAAGTAAAAACGCCTGGGCGAACCATGAAGATTCAGCCAGGCGTTGGTGCCGTGTTGCAGATCGACGATGCTGTCGGTGGCAACGGATTTGTAATTGGAGGGTATTTAGTTCGCGACAGCCTGTCAAGCCGCGTGCCAAAATATTTTCCAAGTTAAGGTTTCGCTTCGACCCCACCCTTTGCCGCCATCTTTCAGGAGCATCGCCCTGTGGCCAACACCGATCCGGTTCGCGTCGGCGTGCTGTTCTCGCGCACTGGCACCACCTCGCGCGTTGAGCTGTCGCAGGCGCTCGGAACCTCTTTCGCAATCCGCGAAATCAACGAGGCCGGCGGCATCGACGGGCGCGAACTGATCGCCGTGCCACACGACCCCGAGTGCATCCCGCGTAACTACCGTCTGCTGGCCGAGAGGCTGGTACAGGAAGACCGCGTCAACGTCATCTTCGGCTGCTATATGTCGAGCACGCGCAAGGCGGTGATGCCGGTGGTCGAGAAGTGGCAGCGCCTTCTGATGTACCCGACGCCATATGAAGGCTTCGAGTTCTCGCACAACATCATCTACACCGGCGCCGCACCGAACCAGAACAGCGCCCAGCTGGCCGAGTACATGACCCGGCGCTTCGGTGCGCGGGTCTACCTGGTGGGCAGCGACTACATCTACCCGTACGAGTCGAATCGCATCATGAGCGATTTCATCCTCGAGCGTCCCGGCGGCGCCAAGCTCGCCGAACGCTATGTGCGGCTCGACGCAAACGAACGCGACTTCCTTCCGATCGCGCGCGACATCAAGGAAAAGCAGCCCGACTTCGTCTTCTCCACCGTCGTCGGCAAGGGCACGCGGATGCTGTATCAGGCCTGTGCCGATGCCGGCCTCGACCCGTTGAAGATTCCGATCGCGAGCCTGACGACATGCGAGGCCGAAGTCTCGGAAATGGGCACGAGCATCGCCGCCGGGCACATCACCGCCGCGCCGTATTTCCAGGCCGTAGATACGCCCGTCAACCGAAGCTGCCTGGCGCGCTTTCGCGCGATCTACGGCGATGAAGTCGAGCCCAATATGTGCTGGGAAGCTGCCTATTTCCAAGTCCACCTGTTCGCGCGTGCGATGCAGAAGTCGGGCTCGGATGAGATCGACCGCCTGCTACCGCACCTGCTGGGCAGCGAGTTCGACGCGCCACAGGGCCGCGTGCGCATCGACCCCGACAACCACCACACGCGGCTGTACCCACGCATCGGCCGGGTCGGCGACGACGGGAGCTTTTCAATCGTCGCCGAGTCGCCCGTCGGCGTCGATGCCGACCCGTACCTGGTCAACCATGTGACCGACGAATGGCGCACCCGAAGTGTCGAGGTCGGAGCCGCCGGTGCCTAGGGACGGTGCCGACAACGGTGTCGCCGGGCGAGTCCAGCGTTCGACGCCCGACTTGCTGCGCAACCTGCGCACCTCGCGGGTGATGGTGTTCCACCCGAAGGATGCCGACGGCGAAATGCTCGCACAGCAGTTGCAGCGCATCGGCTGCCAGGTCATGACGATGTGGCCGCCGCTGCCCGAGTTACCGGACACGGTCGATGTGGTGTTCTGCGCGGTGCGCCCCGACCACGCTGCCGTGAGTTGCGCCTGGATGGGCGCCGAGCCCTCGGTGCCGCTGATCGCGATCGTCAACTACGAGAACCCGACGGTCGTGGACGCCGCGCTGCGCATGGGTGCGCTCGCGGTGCTGGTGAGCCCGGTGCGCTCGGCCGGGATCCTGTCGTCGCTGGCAATGGCCAAGCATGCGTTCGCCGAACTGAGCGAAGGCCGCAGGCGCCTGGTGCGGCTGGAGCAGAAGTTGCAGTCGGCAAACCAGATCAGCGAGGCCAAGGCAATTCTGGTGCGTACCCGCAACGTGAGCGACCGCGAGGCCTACCGCGTGATTCGCGAACAAGCGATGAGCAAGCGCGTCGCAACCGAAGAGATTGCCCGCGCGATCATCCACGCCGATGGCATCCTGTCGTTTCAGGCGCGGCCGTAGGCGGCACCGGCAGCGGTGCTCCACAGAGCCGCGTGATGGGCCGGGTTGCCGGTCAGCATGCCGCATTAGCGCCGGGCTCGGAACCGTTGTGCCGGCCCGGCGAGAGCAGGTCGGCGTGTCGAGAGAAAGAACGACAACACATTGAGGCTTCGTCCGACACGCGCTCTCGTTTGCGCGGCGGATGCTCGGGTCGGCAAGCCCGCGCACCCGCCCGCCCCGACGGGCTTGACGAGTGGGACGGCTTGGTCCCTTCCACACACCTCAGACAACCTGGACGAAACCCGCCATGACCTACCTGCCCACGTTCTACCGCACCGCGCTGCGCGCATCCACCGCTGCAGCCTCCATCGCCCTTGCCGCTTGCGGCATGGCACCGATGGCCGACAAGGCGCCGATGGTGTCGGCCGACAGCGCCGCCTTCACGGCCGCCCTGTCAGGCGGTGCCGAAGTCCCGGCCAACAGCAGTGCCGGCTCGGGCACGCTCGATGCCACGTTG
>JANXZA010000017.1 GCA_025355745.1 Rhizobacter sp.
CGACGAACTGGTGTGCGACGACGTGGCGGCCTATCGCGACACGGTGCTGGCATTGGCCGCCGACCCGGCGCGCCGGGCGCATTTGCGTGCCCACCTGATCGCGCAGCGCAGCACCAGCCCCTTGTTCGACGGCGCGCTGCGGGCCCGCGAACTGGAGCAGCTCTACCTGCGCATGTGGGCGCGCTGCCAGCAGGGGTTGGCGCCGGAGCATTTGCCGGCGCTGCCGAACTGAGTTGTGTGGCTCCTTCCCCCGCTCGGGGAAGGCAGGGATGGGGGTCTTTGCGCTTCGCCGGCCCCCACCCCAGCCCTCCCCCAGCGGAGGAGGGAGTCAAGGCAAAAGACCCCCGAATCCGCTCCACATCCCCGCATCACCCCACCCCCTCGCCCCTTACCGTCACCCCAACCAAAACTGTCGAGGGCTGCCGTGACCGGGCTCCGCGCGAGGACTTGATGAAAGCAGTGATTCTGGCCGGCGGCCTGGGCACCCGGCTCGCCGAGGAAACCTCGGTGCGGCCCAAGCCGATGGTCGAAGTCGGTGGCAAGCCGGTGCTCTGGCACATCCTGAAGAGCTACTCGCACCACGGCATCAACGAGTTCGTGATCTGCCTGGGCTACCGCGGCTACCTCATCAAGGAATACTTTGCGAACTACTTTCTGCACATGTCGGACGTGACCTTCGACCTGGCCGAAAACCGCATGGAAATTTGCCACCGCCACTGCGAACCGTGGCGCGTGACCCTCGTCGATACCGGCGAGCAGACCCAGACCGGCGGCCGCCTGAAGCGGGTGCGCGAGCACCTCGACGATGCCACGTTCTGCTTCACCTACGGCGACGGCCTGGCCGATGTCGACATCGGCGCCTCGGTCAAATTCCACCGCGAACAGAAGCGCCTGGCGACGCTCACGGCAGTGCAGCCGGCCGGCCGCTTCGGCGCGCTCGACATCGAAGGCCAGCGCATCTCGCGCTTCGAGGAAAAGCCGCAGGGCGACGGCAGCTGGATCAACGGCGGCTTCTTCGTGCTCGAACCCGAGGCGCTGAAGCACATCGAGAACGACAGCACGGTGTGGGAGCGCGAGCCGCTCGAGACCCTGGCCCGCGAAGGCCAGTTGTCGGCCTTCAAGCACCGCGGCTTCTTCCAGCCGATGGACACGCTGCGTGACAAGACCCGACTCGAAGAGTTGTGGCAGTCCGGCCAGGCGCCGTGGAAGGTGTGGGCATGAAGCGCGACGCGGCGTTCGATGCGCGTGCGGCCGACGCTGCCAGCCTAACTCCGTCGTTGCGCGGCAAACTGTTCGGCAACGTGTATGCCGGGCGCCGCGTTCTCGTCACCGGCCACACCGGCTTCAAGGGCTCGTGGCTGGCGCTGTGGCTGCACGCGATGGGCGCCGAGGTCTGCGGCCTGGCCTTACCGCCCGAGCCCGGCCCGAACCACGGCCGGCTGCTGCAAGTGCCGCTGGCTCAGGCCATGATCGACCTGCGCGACGCGACCGCCGTGTGCGTCGCGCTGCGCCACTTCGCCCCCGAGATCGTGTTCCACCTCGCCGCCCAGCCGCTGGTGCGGCGCAGCTACCGCGAACCTTCGGCCACCTTCGACACCAATGTGATGGGCCTCGTGAACCTGCTCGAAGCCGTGCGCGCCACGCCCAGCGTGCGGGTGGTCGTGAACGCTACCAGCGACAAGTGCTATTCGAACCCTGATGCGGCGCATGGCCCATCCAAAGCCGGCGGCTTCGTCGAATCCGACGCTCTCGGCGGCCACGACCCGTACAGCGCCTCGAAGGCCTGCGCCGAAATCGTCTCGGCCAGTTATCGCGCCAGCTTCCTGGCCATCGACGACGGCCGCGGCCACCCGGTCGCACTGGCCACGGCCCGTGCCGGCAACGTGGTGGGCGGTGGCGACTGGAGCGAGGACCGGCTGATTCCCGACCTGGTGCGCGCCGCCGTCAGCGGCCACAGCACGCCCATCCGCTACCCGCACGCGACTCGCCCCTGGCAGCATGTGCTGGAGCCGCTGGCCGGCTATCTGCTGCTCGGCCAGCACCTGCTGACCGATCCGCAGGCCAGTGCGGAAGCCTGGAACTTTGGCCCGGACGCAGCGTGTCAATGGCCGGTCGCGGAGGTGGTCGCGGCCTTCACCGAGCACTGGCCGGCGGTGCGCAGCGAGCTCGATGCATCGACTGCGCTGCATGAGGCTGCGCAGCTTCAGCTCGACTGCGGCAAGGCCCGCGCCCGCCTCGGCTGGAAGCCACTCTGGGACGCCGCCACCACCTTCAGGCGCACCGCGCAGTGGTACCGCCATCAGCACGAACAAGGCGGGCTGCGCAGCCGCGAAGACCTGTTGCATTACGTGGCCGATGCGCGCATCGCCGGCCTGGCCTGGGCGCATTGAGGCGCGCATGAAATTCCACGCGACCCCGATCGCCGGCCTGTGGGAAATCGAGACCGCGCCGCACGCCGATGCGCGCGGCAGCCTGACGCGCCTGTACTGCGCCACGACCTTCGATGAAGTGGCACCGGGCCTGCGCTTCGTGCAGGTCAACCACTCGATCACGGCGCGTTGCGGCAGCGTGCGCGGCCTGCACTTCCAGCGCGCACCGGCGCTCGAAGCCAAGCTGGTGCGTTGCCTGCGCGGCCGCGTCTTCGACGTGACGCTCGACCTGCGCGCTGGCTCGCCGACGTTCGCGCTGTGGCATGCCGTCGAGCTTTCGGCAAGCAACCAGCGCCAGGTGCTGATTCCGCCCGGTTGCGCGCACGGCTTCCAGACCTTGAGCGACGACTGCGAGCTGCTCTACCAGCACAGCGCGCGCCACACGCCGGCGTGCGAAGGCGGGGTGGCGCACGACGACCCGCGGCTGCGCATCGGCTGGCCGCTGCCGGTGGCCGAGCTTTCGGCGCGCGACCGTGCCTGGCCGTGCATCGAGGCTGGTTTTGAAGGACTGACGCCATGAAGTGCCGCCACTGCGCAACGCCCTTGCACGAGACCCGCGATGTGTTCGCCGACCTCGGCAGCGCGCCGCCATCGAACGCCTTTCTGCGCGCCCAAGACCTCGGTCAGGCAGAAGCGCACTTCCCGCTCAAGGTGCTGACCTGCCCGGCGTGCTGGCTCGTGCAGGTGGATGAGGTGCAGCGCCACGACGCGCTGTTCTCGGACGACTATGTGTACTTCTCGTCGTACTCGACCTCGTGGCTCGCGCATGCAAGAGCGTATGTCGAACAGGCCTGCGAGCGGCTGGCGCTGAGCCCGGCGTCGAGCGTGGTCGAGGTCGCGTCGAACGACGGCTATCTGTTGCAGTACATGGCGCAGCGCGGCATCCCGTGCCTGGGGATCGAGCCGACCGCGGGCACGGCCGATGCGGCGCGCGCCAAGGGCATCGAAACCCTCAGCGAATTCTTCGGCCACGAGCTGGCGACGCGGCTGCGCGCCGAGCGCGGCCCCGCCGACCTGCTGCTGGGCAACAACGTGCTCGCGCATGTGCCCGACATCAACGATTTCGTCGCCGGCTTTGCGGCGCTGCTGGCGCCCGAAGGCACGGTCACGGTCGAATTCCCGCACCTGCTCCAACTGGTGCAGCAGGCGCAGTTCGACACTCTTTATCACGAGCATTTCTCGTACCTGTCGCTGCACACGGTACAGCGCATCTTCGCTGCGCAAGGGCTGGTGGTGTGGGATGTGGAGGTCTTGTCGACCCACGGCGGCTCGCTGCGTGTTTGGGCCCGGCACCGCGCGAACCCGAGGCCGGTAAGCACGAACGTGGCCGAGGTGCTGCGCGCGGAAGCCGCTGCCGGCATGTTGCAGCCGGCCTTCTATCGCGGCCTGCAAGCGCGCGCCGATTGCATCAAGAACGACCTGCTTGTGTTCTTGATCGAACAGCAGCGCGCCGGCAAGACCGTGGCGGCCTATGGCGCCGCGGCGAAGGGCAACACCTTGCTGAACTACGCCGGCGTGCGGCCAGACCTGCTGCCGTTCGTCGCCGATGCCTCGGTCCAGAAGCAGGGCCGCTTCCTGCCCGGTTCGCGCATTCCGGTCGTCGGCGAGGCGATGCTGCGCGACGCGCGGCCCGACTTCGTGCTGGTGCTGCCGTGGAACCTGCGCGACGAGATCGGCGCGCAACTCGCGTATGTCCACGCCTGGGGCGGCCGGCTCGTCACGGCGGTGCCGTCGCTGCAGGTCTGCGCGGGCGGTGGCGTGTGGCGGGCGCTCGATGCCAATCCTGATGCCGATGCCGAAGCCGATGCCGAAGCCGGTGCGGGCCGCGATGCGTGAGCCCACCTTCACCATCCTCGGTGGCCGGGGCTTCATCGGCAGCCACCTGGTGCGCCACCTGCGCGGCCAGTGCCATGAGGTCTGGGTGCCGGAGCGCGACGCCTCGGCCGTGTTCGAGCGCGAACTCGGCCACGTGATCTACGCCATCGGCCTGACCGCCGACTTCCGCAGCCGGCCGCTGGCAACCGCCGAAGCCCATGTCGGCGTGCTGCGCCGCGTGCTCGAAGCGGGCCGCTTCGAGTCGCTGACCTACTTGTCGAGCACCCGCGTCTATGCCGGCGCGGCGGGCACGTCGGAGAGTGCTGCGTTGCGCGTCGATCCGAATGCGCCGGGCGATCTGTACAACCTGTCGAAGTTGCTCGGCGAGGCACTGTGCCTGCACTGCGGCCACGCCGGCATGAAGGTGGCGCGGCTGGCGAACATCGTCGGTGCGCGGCCGGCGGGCGAAGAGGGCGCAGGCGCGGCCAGCTTCATCGACGCGCTGATCGACGCAGGCCGGCGCACCGGCCAGGTCCGCTTGGAAACGTCGTTAGCCTCGGCGAAAGACTACCTCGGCATCGACGCCGCCGTTGACCTGCTGGCGCGCATTTCCTTGTCAACGCACACCGGCATCTTCAACGTCGCCAGCGGTTGCAGCGTGTCTAACGCTGAAATCAAGCGGCTGATCGAACGCGAGACTCACTGGGGCGTCACGGTCGCACCCGACGCACCGACCTGGCGCTTCGAGCCCATCGATGTGCGTCGGTTGACGCGGCTCATCGATTCGGTGCCAGGCGCGGCAGGCGTCGGTTCCGCCACGTCATTCACCACCTCTTTCACTGCCCTGTTGCGCGCCGCTGCGGCCGCGCCTTCGCACATTGACGCAACCCTCGAAGGAACCCCCGAATGATCTACCTCGAAACCACCCCCGCCGCGCACCCCGCCTACCGCGCCGAGAAGCGCGAGCGCATCGACGCCTACGGCCACGACGACGAGTTCCGCGCGCTGTCGAACGCCTGGCGCGTGCTGGCCCTGCGCAAGCAGTACATGAACAACTTCTCGTGGCTGGGCCGGCCGCTGATCCAATTGCCGAGCGACGCGATGGCGATGCAGGAAATCATCTGGGCCGTGAAGCCCGACCTGATCATCGAGACCGGCGTGGCGCACGGCGGCTCGGTGGTGTTGTCGGCCTCGCTGCTCGAACTGCTGGGCCATGGCGAGGTGCTGGGCATCGACATCGACATCCGCACGCACAACCGCCAGGCCATCGAGGCGCACCCGCTGGCGCACCGCATCTCGCTGATCGAAGGGTCGAGCACCGACCCCGACGTGATCGCGCAGGTGCGCGAACGCGCCGCCGGCAAGGCCCGCGTGCTGGTCTGCCTGGACTCGAACCACACCCACGCGCATGTGCTGGCCGAGCTTGAAGCGTATGCCAGGCTGGTCAGCGTGGACAGCTACTGCATCGTCTTCGACACCTTTGTCGAAGACATGCCGGCCGACCATGTGTGGACGGATCGGCCCTGGGGCAAGGGCAACAACCCGAAGACGGCGGTGCGCGAGTGGCTGCGGAGCCACCCGGAATTCGCGATCGACCATTCGATCGACGACCGCCTGCTGGTGACTTCGGCACCCGACGGTTTTCTGAAGCGCGTGGCGCGATGATCCAGATCGACCCGCTGGCCAGCGTCTCGAAGCTGGCCGACATCGAAGACTCGGCCCGCGGCAGCCGCATCGTGGTCGGCGCGCGCTCGGTCATCGACAGCTTCGTCAAGGTCAAGCCTGTCGGTGGCACGGGTGACCTGACGATCGGCGAGGGCAGCGTCATCAACGCCGGCTGCGTGCTCTACACCGGCAACGGCATCGCCATCGGCAACGGTGTGGCGGTGGCCGCGAACTGCACCTTCGCGCCGGTGAATCATGCGTATCAGGACAAGGGCCGGACCATCCGCGAACAAGGCTTCGGGCCGAGCAAGGGCGGCATCACGGTCGAAGACGATGTGTGGATCGGCGCGAACTGCGTGCTGCTCGATGGCGCCTTGTTGCGCCGTGGCTGCGTGATCGGCGCCGGCTCGGTGGTGCGCGGTGACGTGCCAGCGTACTCGGTCAATGCCGGCTCGCCGCTGCGCGTGATCGGCTGGCGCACCTGACCCCAACCGATCGGTATTTTTCAAGGAGTCGTCTGATGAATTTATCTTCAACGCCGGGCTCTTCATTGACGACCTCGCCTGCCGTCGATGCGGCCGCCTTCGAGCGTGACGGCTTCGCCATCGTGCGCGGCTTCTGGGGCGCGGGCGGCGAGCTCGATGCATTGCAGGCGCAGCTCGATGAACTCGGCAGGCTGATCGTCGGCCCGGCGTTCTCGTCAACGCACTACCGCGACTGCTGCGAACTGCTGACCCCCGATCGCCAGTCGCTGCTCTACGACCGGCTCAGGTACCTGCCGGCGTTGAGCCGCATGTCGGGCAGCGAGGCGGTGCGCGGGTTGTGCATCGCGCTTGGCCTGGGCCTGCCGTCGCTGATGGGTTGCTGCAATATGCGGCTCGACAAGCCGGGCGATTCGCGCCACCTGTTCGAATGGCACCAGGACACGCTCTACCTGCTGGGCTCGACGAACGCCGTGACGCTGTGGATTCCGTTGCAGGACGTCGACCTGGCGCACGGCACGATCGAGGTCATCCCCGGCAGCCACGCCCAGGGCATCCTGCCGTTTCGCAAGGTCAGCGACAAGAAGGTGGCGCCCGGCGTGCCCTTCCTGCAGCGCGATCTGAGCCTGGACATCGAGGTCACGCAGACACCGCTCGCGATCGAAGCCGAACGCGGCGATGTGGTGGTGTTCCGCCAGATGCTGCTGCACCGGAGCACGCCGAACCACTCGGATCAAATCCGCTGGACTGCGCAGTTGCGCGTCACCGATGTGGCGCAGGCCGACCACCGGCGCCAGCGCTGCCCGAGCGGGGACCGGTCGAACATCTTTCACGTCGACTATCCGGGCTTCAGGCCGGTGGAGTCGCGGCTGTGAGCGGGGCAACTCCGGCCGACCCGTCGCGCTACCAGCAAGCCGGCCGCAGCACCGGCGACGAGGTGTCGTACCGCGCCGCGATGGAAAGCTACTTCGACCGCGCCGGCGGCTCGAACGTCGAGAAGCTGGAGAACTTCGCCAAGTTCGCATCGCGCCAGACGCTGGCCCGCCACCTGTGCCTGACCGAGGTCTTCAAGCTGGTGCTGGAAGTGCAGGGCGATGTGGTCGAGTGCGGCGTCAACTGGGGCGGCGGGCTGATGGCGTTCGCGCAGCTCAGCGCCATCCTCGAGCCGGTGAACCTGCAACGCCGCATCGTCGGCTTCGACACCTTCTCGGGCTTCGTGAAGATCGCCGATGAAGACGCGAAGGGCGCCTTGTTCACGGCCGAGCGCCGCGCCGGTGGCTATCAGGCCGACTGCCTGGCCGACCTGCAGGAATGCGTGACGCTGTTCGACCGCAACCGCTTCATCGGCCATGTGCAGAAGGTGGTGCTGGTGCCCGGCGACGCGGCTGCCACGATCCCCGCCTACCTCGAAGCCAACCCGCACACGGTGGTCTCGCTGCTGCACCTCGACTTCGATCTGTACGAGCCGACCAAGATCGCCATCGAGCAGCTGCTGCCGCGCATGCCGCGCGGCGCGGTGATCCTGTTCGACGAGCTCAACAACCGCACCTGGCCGGGCGAAACGCGCGCCGTGATGGACACGCTGGGCCTGACGAAACTGCGCATCCGGCGCTTCGCGTTCGAGCCGCACATGTCGTACGCGGTGCTGGAGTAGGGTGGTCGGTGGCTGGCGCTGGTACGATTCCTACTTCGGATTCTTACCGCGTTCAAGGAGCGTCAGCATGCTGGTTACCGACAAGGGTCAGGTCACGATCCCGAAACACATCCGCACGGCAGCCGGCGTAGCGCCTGGAAGCGAGGTGTCCTTCAGTCTTGACGCCGGCAAGATCGTCATCACCCCGGTCGCCAGCCATGTCAGGAACGACAGGCGCGCGAAGCTCCGTGCTGCCGCAGCGAAGCTGCGCAGCAGCCTCAGTCCGGAGTTCAATCAATTGGGTGCGCAGGAGATCATGGAATTTCTTCGGGGCGCGAACGACGTTGCCCCCAACCCGCGCCGTGGCCGCCGCTAGCCTTGCGAGCTACGACGGCAGCGCCGGGGTGTTGGTCGACACCAACGTCTGGATCGACTGCATCGACACGGCGAGCCCTTGGCACGACTGGGCTGTCGATCAGCTGCAACTGCGCAGCGAGCGGGCGCCGCTGCACGTCAACCTGATCATCTACACGGAACTGCTGGTGCCAGGGCCGGACGTCCGAGCGCTGGATGAACTTCTCGATGTCTACGATGTCCAGCGCAGCAGCCTCCCCTGGGTGTGCGCGGCGCTCGCCGCAAAGGCATTCGGTCTCTATCGGCGCCGAGGCGGCGCGAGGCTCCTGCCGCTGCCCGACTTCTTCATCGGCGCCCACGCGGCGGTGGCAAACCTGAGCGTTCTGACGCGCGACCCGGCGGGCTACGCCTCGTACTTCCCGCGTCTTTCGCTCCTCGGGCCTTGAGCCTGCCTGGCATGGCCGCGGTGTCGACTAACTGCGGCATCGAGCGGTAGCTTGCGGGCATCAATCCCAACTCACCACCGCAGAGGCGCAGAGAACGCAGAGGACCGCAGAGAAATTCAATCACTTGCATTTACTCTGCGCAACTCTGCGCAACTCTGCGCAACTCTGCGTTCTCCGCTCCTCTGCGGTGAATGAGTTGTCGCTTGCACTCAGACGGATTGCCAGGCGCCAAGCCTGCGCAAAGTCTTGATCCCTGACCATCCGGTGGCCCGAACGGTGCTGGCCTCGTGGCCCAACAACAGCGCAGGCAAATCTCGCGGAAGCGACTCGTCAAGCAGGATGCGCATCGTGCGCCAGGGCCGCGCGGGCTTGCT
>JANXZA010000030.1 GCA_025355745.1 Rhizobacter sp.
AAACGTCGCGTTGACGTCGAACTGGGAACCGAGGCGCTCAACCTTGCGCTCGAGAACCGGATCGGCACCACGTTGCTGTTGCTTCCTTGCGTCGTCCCGGGCGACTCGGGCGTCTTTCAGCCCGACGTCGGGATAGCTGCCAAGCGCCAGGCGCTTCACTTTCCCGTTGAAGTAGTACTCCCAGAATCAGCGCTTTGATCCCGAAGGAACGACCTCGAGGTACAAGCCACCCGAGTCCGCGAGTCGGACCCGCAGTTTGCCTGTCGGACAGACCGCGTTTTTGCAGTGCGTTTGAGTGAGCATAGGGGAACAAACCTCCGAACGGACAGGGACACTGCCATTCGTTCCCCTACATGTTCCCCTACATCCGCTGAGCTGCCGTGAGACGGCAGGAACTCTCCAGACACTAACGACCCCGTAAGTCGTTGATTTTGCGTGGCGTCTGGGTCTCTATGAAACCTTGTGAAGAGCACGGATGGGGTGGCTGATGGGGCTCGAACCCACGACAACAGGAATCACAATCCTGGACTCTACCAACTGAGCTACAGCCACCGCAGAGCGCCGAAGTATAGCGGATGCCCCCGCTGAATCACTTCGTCGCGGCACTCCCGGGCGGGGTTGTTGTAGCGGTCGTGGCGAGCGCGGAGATCGGCTTGATCTCGACCTTCAAACGCGTCTTCAGCGCGGCGTAATAGGCCTGCGATTCGGCTTCGCCCCAGGCTTGCGCGTACTGCGCCTGGGCCTGCGCCGGATCACCCACCACCGGGTCGCGGCCAAGCACCTTGACGAGCTTGACGACCGCATAGCCGGCGTCGCCGAGGTCGACCCCGATGACGGCCGGCAGCTTGTCGGCGGGCGCCTTCAGCACGGCATCCAGCAACGCGCCGGAGGCGCTGCCGGGCTGGGCCCGCGACACCTTCTGCGCTGCCTCCGCCATGACCGTTTCCGGTGCCGCCTTCAAGCTGGCCAGGCGGGCCTCGCCGAGCTTGCGCGCCACAGCCGCCGCCTGCTCGGCGATGACGCGTTCGCGAACCTTCGCCTTCACCTGCGCCAGCGGCAACTGCTGCGCGGCTGAGTACTGAACGATGCGGCCAGACACCATTGTGCTCGGCGCCACTTCCACCGCTTCGGTGTTACGCTTGTTGCGGATCGCGTCGTTGCCGAACAAGGCGTCGAGGAACTTGGCGCTCGTCAAAGCAAGGCTGGCCGCCGGGGCGCCAACCAGCGGCGTGCGCTGCACGTTCGACGCGGTGCGAAGTTCAAGCTTGAACTTGTCGACCACGGGCTTCAGGCTGTCGGGCTGCTCGTAGACCATGTTCGTGAACTCAACCGCCACTTCAGAGAAACGCTTCTGCGCAAGCTGCGTCGCGACCTCGGCCTCGAGCTCGGGGCGCACGCTGTCGAAGCTGCGCGTCTGGCCGCCGCGCACCGCCGTGAGCTTGACGATGTGATAGCCGAACTCGCTTTCGACGACGCCACTCACCTCGTCGGCCTTCAGCGCGAAGGCCGCATCTTCGAGCGGCTTGGCGGCAATGCCGCCCCGGGCGAAGAAGTCGAGGTCGCCGCCCTTCTCGGCCGAGCCGGGATCGTCGGAATTCTTGCGCGCGATGTCGGCGAAGCCGGCCGGGTTTTTCTTGACCTCGATCAGCAGCGCATCGGCCTTGGCCTTCGCCGCCGTTCGCACAGCGGCCGTTGCACCCGCTTCAGCCTTGATGAGGATGTGGCTGGCACGGCGCTCCTCGGGCACGGTGTAGCGCTTCTCGTTGGCGGTGTAGTAGTCGCGCAGGTCCTTGTCGGCCACGCTGATGCCCTTCTTCAACGTGGCCAGGTCGAGCACCACGTATTCGATACTGGCTTGTTCAGGCGCCTGGAACTGGGCCGCGTGCGCCGCGTCTTTGTAGAACTTCTCGAGGTCGGCATCAGTCGGGTTCACCTTGTCGAGCGAGTCCTTCGTGTCGAAGCGCAGCACCTGAATTTCGCGCTGCTGAAACATCGCGTCGAGCGCCGATGCTGCCGCGCCCACCGGCGCGAACACGCTGCCCGCCAGGCCGAGCGTGACCTGGCGCTGCGACAGGTCCTGGCGCAGCCGGCGCGCAAACATCTCCGATGACATGCCCTGCGCGGCCAGCGCATCCTTGTTGACGCTGCCGTCCGGGTTGCGCAGGAATGCGAACTGCGGGTCGGTCGCGAACAGGCGCTGCAGCCGATCGTCGGAGACGTTGAGGTTGAGCTTCTCGGCCGCCGCCTGCATGACCCGATCACGCACCACCGCGTCGAGCGACTGGCGCTTCATTTCGGGGGTGTCGAACAGCTTCGCATCGACGTTCGGCATCTGCCGGCGCACGCGTTCGATCTGGTCGCGCTGGGCCGCTTCCCATTCGGTGCGGCTGATCTTGTTGCCGGCCACCTTGGCGACGGTGTCGTTCTCGTTGCCGCTGAAGCCGCTGTAACCCTGGATGCCAAAGAACACGAACGACGGGAAGATCAACAGCACCAGCAGGAACTGCAACACACGCGTGTGCTTGCGAAAGAAATCAAACATCGAGAGCCTCGGTCAACAGGCCGCGCCACAGGCGCTGTGCCGGGCACGAAGGGTGCAGCTCGCAAGCGGCCGCGAAAGTCCAGATACGACAAAGGCGAACCGGGGTTCGCCTTGGGCTGGTTAACGACTTGATTCTATCCGAGGCTTGCTGTGCTCATCCGCAAGGAAACGAGTCTCATGCGCGGCCTGTGCCTGGTGCGTGCGAGACGCATGCAGGACGGCTCTCGCGGCGTTTCCAGTGGTGGGTGCTGAGGGGCTCGAACCCCCGACCTACGCCTTGTAAGGGCGCCGCTCTACCAACTGAGCTAAGCACCCTGCTTGATGTTCAGTTCAGTGCGTCCTTGAGGGCCTTGCCGGGACGAAACTTCGGCACCTTCGCGGCCTTGATCTTGATCGCCACGCCGGTGCGCGGGTTGCGCCCGGCGCGTGCCGCACGCTTGCCGACGCTGAAGGTACCGAAGCCCACCAGAGACACGGTGTTGTTCTTCTTCAGCGTGGTCTTCACGCCGCCAATCACCGCCTCTAGGGCACGCGCCGCGGCGGCCTTGGAGATGTCTGCCTGCTTGGCGATGTGCTCGATCAACTCAGTCTTGTTCACGGATGCTCCCCTTCAAAAGGTGTCTCGCAAGAAATTCGGGTGGGTGTTTTGGCTGCTTGAAGGGCGGCGCCGCGCCTCAAACAATTACAGCCGCGCGCTGGCTCAGTGTCAAGCGCGGATGCGGATTCTATTCGCAATCGAACGCCCCGATTCAAGGGGTACCGGGGGCTTTCTCGCTTGACAAGCCACGGGGTGAGAACGCTCACAAATCGCTACATCGATCGCAACATTCACACCACGCGTTGCGGCACGAAATCACGTCGCTGAATTCAAGGCGCCGAGGTTCGCACCACCATCGCGACGCCGCAGACCGTGAGCAGCATGCCGACAAGCATGCTCCAGGTGAATGCCTCGCCGAACAAGATCCAGGCCAGCATGGCAGTGCAAGGCGGCACGAGGTACATCAGGCTGGTAACGCGGGTCGCGGCGCCGCGCTGGATCAACAGGTAGAGCAACGAACTGCCACCCAGCGTGAGCGCCACCACCGACCAGGCCAGCGCGCCGATGAGATGCGGGTGCCACTCCATCGGTTCGGCCTCCAACAAGGCCAGCGGCAGGGTGACGCCGAGCGCGGCCAGCAACTGGATCGCACTGGCACTGCGCACATCGCAGGCGGCAACGAAACGCTTCTGGTACAACGTGCCAATGGTGATCGCAAGCAAGCCGACCACCGCGAACGACAGGTTGTGGAGCGTCACCTCGCCACCGCCGAGCTTGTGCCAGACGACGAGCGCCATGCCGCCGAAGCCGAGCGCCAGACCCAGCCATTGACGTGCCGAGACGCGTGCCGAGACTCGCGCCGAAACGTGCGATCCACCGCCCTCGGGCCCGCGCGTGCTCAGCGTGATCCACAGTGCCGTGAGCACCGGTTGCAGGCCAACGATCAACGCCACCGTGCCGGCACCGATGCCCGCCTTCACGGCCGCCCAGACGCCGCCGAGGTAGCCCGCGTGCAGCAGCGTGCCGACGACCGCCAGGTGCAGCCACTGCATCGGCGCCGTCGGCCATTCGACGCGGGCGATCAGCGTCCACACCAGGAAGCAGGCGATCGACAAGGCATAGCGCATGGCCAGGAACGAGAACGGCGGCGCATGCGGCATGCCGAAGCGCGCGACCACGAAGCCGGTGCTCCAGATCAGCACGAACACCCACGGCATCGCCCGGATCAGCGCGCCGCTGCTGTCGCGCGCCGGTGAGCCGGCACCTTCGGCAAGCGGCTCCATCACTTCACTTTGGCGCGAATTTCAGGCAGCGCCTTTTGCAGGTAGTAGACCATTGACCAGATGGTCAATACCGCTGCGATGTAAAGCAGGCCGGTGCCCCAGAGCTGGGTGTCGATCAGCCCGAAAAGCACGCCGTGGTACAGCAGGAACGGGATCGCCACCATCTGCGCCACCGTCTTGAGCTTGCCCAGCATGTGCACCGCCACACTGCGAGACGCGCCGATCTGCGCCATCCATTCGCGCAGTGCCGAGATCGCGATCTCGCGCCCGATGATGACCAGCGCCACCAGGCTCTGGACGCGCTCCAGTTCCACCAGCACCAGCAGCGCGGCGCAGACCAGGAACTTGTCGGCCACCGGGTCGAGGAAGGCGCCGAACGACGAGGTCATGTTCAGGCGCCGCGCCAGGTAGCCGTCGGCCCAGTCGGTCAAGGCCACGACGATGAACAGCAGCGTGGCGATCAGGTTCCGGTCGGGCTCGCCGAGCGGCAGGTGGAACACACCGACGATCAGCGGGATCGCGACGATGCGGGCCCAGGTCAGCAAGGTCGGCAAGTTGAAGAACATGAAGTCATTGTGACCAGCTTTGCACGGGCCCCCGAAGGCCGCGCGCTTGCACCTTACCGAAGCGCTCGTCGTGGCATTCGTGTCGACGCCCGCCAGCGGCCGTCAGTCGAGTGTGCGCGGCTTGAACTGGCGGGCGTCGTTGAATAGAAAGGTCTCGGTGAAATGCCAGGGTTTCGGCAGCCGCGACACGTCACCGAACGGCGCGGCACGCCGCACCGCGTCGGTGGCGAGTTGCAGCGTGTCGATGGCTTCGCGCGGCTTGCGCAGCACGTCGATCTTGCGGATGCTGCCGTCGGCATGCAGCTCGATTTCCAGCACCGGGATCGCCAGCAAGGTGTCGGGCACCTCGCCAAGGTACGTGCCGTCCGGGTTCGCGGCCACCATGCGCAGCGCGGCCTGGCGGCGCAACTCGGCCCAGTTGCGCACCGGGCCGGGCGGCGGCAGCTTGGGTGCAGCGGCGACACCCGGCGATGGCGAGGTGGGCGGCGGCGTCGGTGATGACGTTGAGCGCGATGTCGATGTCGATGTCGATGACGACGATGGTGTCGCCGCGTTCGTCGGCTCACTCGATGCCAACGGCGGCTGCGTCGTCGAACAGCCTGCGAGCAGGCTCAGGCTCACCAGACCAGCGCGCGCGAAGCGCACCTGTGACACGCGCGGTTCAATGCAGGGCACGGTAGATCTCTTCGGCCAGGTCACGCGAAATACCGTCCACGGTCAGCAGGTCTTCGACGCTTGCGTGGCCGACGCCGCGCACGCCGCCGAAGCGCTGCAGCAGCTTGGCACGCTTGCGCGGGCCGACGCCGGCGATCTCTTCGAGCTTGCCGCCACCGGTGCGCACGCTGGCGCGCCGCGCGCGCATGCCGGTGATGGCGAAGCGATGCGCCTCGTCGCGGATCTGCGCCACCAGCATCAGTGCCGCCGAGTCTCGCCCCAGCGCCACCTTGGCGCGGCCGTCGGCGAACACCAGCTCTTCCAGGCCGACCCTGCGGCCCTCACCCTTCTCGACCCCGACGATGCGCGACAGCTCGATGCCCAGTTCTTCGAACACCTCGCGCGCCACGCTCACCTGGCCACGCCCGCCGTCGACCAACACCAGGTCGGGCAGGCGCAGCTTGCTGACGGTGCCGCCCACCTGATCTGTCGGGCCCTCCTGACCTTGCAGAGGTTCCGATGCTTCCGGTAACTCGTTGGCAATGGCCTCGACCAGCTTGGCGTAGCGCCGCGTCAGCACCTGGCGCATCGCCGCATAGTCGTCGCCACCGGTGATGCCGTCGATGTTGTAGCGGCGGTACTGGGCGCTCTGCATCTTGTGTTCCTCGAAGACGACGCAGGATGCCTGGGTCGCCTCACCGGCCGTGTGGCTGATGTCGAAACATTCGATGCGAAACGTGCCGAGGCTCTCGGTGCCCAGGTCGAGTGCATCGACCAGCGCGCGCGTTCGCAACTGCTGCGAACCTTCCTCGGCGAGCAGTTGCGCGAGCTTGATCTGCGCGCCGGTGATGCACATGTCGAGCCAGGCGCGGCGCGGTTCGCGCGGCTGGTGCTGGGCCGTGACCTTGACGCCGCTGTGCAGCGACAGCGCGTCGATCAGCGCCTTGTCGACCGCGTGGCTGAGCACCAGCAGCGGCGGCACGCCAGCGTCGAGGTAGTGCTGGGCGATGAAGGCTTCGAGGACGCGCACTTCGGGTGCGGTGGCAGGGCTCGGGGCTTGGGTATCGGCATCGGCATCGGCATCGACATCGGCAGTGCCGACGTCCGCACCGCCCGCGTCGTTCCCATCGTCCGCATCGAGAGCGATCTCCATCGCGTCCTCCACATGCTTCGGAAAATACGGCCGGTCGCCGAGGTGCCGCCCGCCGCGCACCATCGCCAGGTTCACGCACGCGCGCCCGCCCTCGACCTTGACGGCGATGATGTCGGCGTCCTTCGTCGTGACGCCGGTGTTGTCCTCGACCGCCTGCTGGTGCAGCACCCGCGACAACGCACCGATCTGGTTGCGGATCTCGGCCGCCTGCTCGAACTTCAGAGCCTGCGCGAAGGCCATCATCTGCACCTGCAAGGCGTCGAGCAGCTCCTGCTGATCGCCCTGCAAAAAGCGCTCGGCATTGTTCACGTCGCGAGCGTAGTGGTCGGCGGCAATCAGGCCGACGCACGGCCCCGAACAGCGCTTGATCTGGTACATCAGGCACGGCCGGGTGCGGTTCGCGAACACCGTGTCTTCGCAGGTGCGCAGGCGAAACACCTTCTGCAGCATCTGGATCGACTCCTTCACCGCCCAGGCGCTCGGGAACGGGCCGAAGTAGCGGTGTCTCTGATCGACCGCGCCGCGGTAATAGGCGACGCGCGGAAACGTTCCGGAAGCGATCTTCAGATACGGGTAGCTCTTGTCGTCGCGGAACAGAATGTTGTAGCGCGGCGCCAGCGTCTTGATGAGGTTGTTCTCGAGCAGCAGCGCCTCGGCCTCGGAGCGCACCACGGTCGTCTGCATGCGCACGATCTTCGTCACCATGTGGCCAATGCGCGTGCCGCCAAGGGTCTTCTGGAAGTAGCTCGAAACGCGCTTCTTCAGATCGCGCGCCTTGCCCACATACAGCACGCGGTCCTGGGCATCGAAGTAGCGGTAGACGCCGGGCAGTCCGGGCAGCGCGGCCACGTCGGCGAGCAGGCGTTCGCGGGCGGCGTCGGGCGCGGCAGCAGGGTCATCAGTGGGGGGTGGCGGGCCGTCGATCATCGAGCGAGATTGTGCCGCGCCGGCTCGTGATAATTCCCGCCATGGGCATCGCACCGTGGGACCTGTTCTGCCGCGTCATTGACAACCACGGCGACATCGGCGTGTGCTGGCGCCTGGCTGCCGACCTGGCCACGCGCGGCGTGCCGGTGCGGCTGTGGACCGACGACGCGTCGGCACTGGCATGGATGGCGCCGGATGGCGAGCCGGGCGTGACGGTGCGGCAGTGGAACGATGCCGAGTCCGAGCTGATGCCCGGCGATGTGGTCATCGAAGCCTTCGGCTGCGAACTGCCGCCGGCCTTCATTCGCCGCATGGCGGCGCAGCCGCGCGCGCCGGTCTGGATCAACCTCGAGTACCTGAGCGCCGAGCCGTTCGTCGAACGCGTTCACGGCCTGCCGTCACCGCAGACCGCCAGCCCGGGCGCCGGCTTGCGCAAGTGGTTCTTCTATCCGGGCTTCAGCGCGCGCACCGGGGGCCTGATCCGCGAGCCCGGTCTGGCCGAGCGGCAAGGGAGTTTCAACGCTGCACAGTGGCTGCGCGCCCGCGGCGTCGAGCCGCGCCCCGGCGAGCGACGCGTCAGTTTGTTCTGCTACCCGCAGGCCGACGTGCCGGCACTGCTGGAGCGCCTGGCGCAGATCACGCATCAGCCCACCTTGCTGCTCGTCACCCACGGCACCGCTGCCGCACAGGTGACGCACGGCCTCGGCCCGAGCCTGCAACGCGGCACGCTGCGCGCCCACTTACTGCCCGCCTTGACGCAACGCGACTACGACCACCTCCTCTGGGCCTGCGACCTGAACTTCGTGCGTGGTGAAGATTCGTTCGTGCGCGCACAGTGGGCCGGCGTGCCCTTCGTGTGGCAGGCCTACCCGCAGACAGACGGCGCCGATGCGGCCAAGCTCGACGCCTTTCTGGCAACCTTTCTGCACGGCGCCGACCCGAAACTTGCCACTGCCGTCGGCTCGTTCTGGCGAGCCTGGAATGGACGCGGTGGCAGCCTGCCCGCGCTGCCGAATCACGCCGGATGGCAACAGCATGGCACCGCCTGGCGCGCCGGCCTGCTCGAGCAACCCGACCTGACCCGTCAGTTGCTCGGTTTCGTTTCCGAATCACGCTAAAATCATAGGCTTGCCCCAGTGCGCCCGGCGCACTCCACGTCACCGATCCCTCGGAAAGAAACCGCTATGAAGACCGCAATGGAATTTCGCGCCGGCAACGTCATCATGCTCGGCAAGGACCCGATGGTCGTGCTGCGCACCGAGTACAGCCGGGGCGGCCGCAATTCGGCCACCGTGCGCATGAAACTGAAGAGCCTGCTGTCGAACTCCGGCACCGAAGTCGTCTACAAGGCCGACGACAAGCTCGACCAGGTGATGCTCGACAAGAAGGAGTGCACCTACTCCTACTTCGCCGACCCGATGTACGCCTTCATGGACGCCGAGTACAACCAGTTCGAGGTCGAGTCCGAGAACATGGGCGACGCGATCCAGTACCTCGAAGACGCGATGCCGGTCGAGGTGGTGTTCTATGACGGCAAGGCGATCTCGGTCGAACTGCCGACCAGCCTGGTGCGCGAGATCACCGACACCGAACCGGCCGTGAAGGGCGACACCTCGGGCAAGGTGCTGAAGAACGCGAAGATCGCCACCGGCTTCGAGATCTCGGTGCCGCTGTTCGTGCAGACCGGCGACAAGGTCGAGATCGACACCCGCACCCATGAATACCGCAAACGGGTTTGACGGCATGGCGCCTTGCGCTTGAGGATGAAGGGCTCGCATGGCGGGCCTTTTTCTTTTCTGCTCTCATAGTGGCATCAGCATCGCACCATGCCGTTCGATTTCGCCGCCGTCCACACACCCTTCCGGATGCAGCCCGGCTTGCGACGGCTGGCGCCGGGCGCGGCGCAGTTGACGCCGAACCGGCTCGCCGATGCAGCACTGCGCGAGAAGCTTGCGGTGCTGCTCGATCACTCTGCGCAAGCGCCGCAAGCGCTGCTCGCGGTGCCCGGCTTCGACGCGGCTCCAGCGTTACAAGCCCTGTGCGCCCACGCCGCCGCCGAGCACCCGGATGCGTTTTCGATCGGCCCGCACTCGGCACTGAGAGCGCATCACCTCGGCTGGTCTCTGCACGGCAACGCGCCTATCGGCGACGGCCCGGCCGAGATCGGTGCCTGTCTGCGCGCCCTGCCCGCGTGCTGGCGCGTCCCGGCGCTGCTGTCGCTGGCTTTCGCGGAAGACTTCGCGGTCATCGACGCTGCGAGCGGCTGCATCCCCTGGCTCGCGGTCTGCCTGCCGTCGCACTGGGCGCCCGAGGACAAGGTGGGCAGGCACTTCGCCGAGGTCCACGCACCGGTGGCCGACAACGCGATGCTGATCGCGGCCGGGGCGCACCTTATGCAGCTGGTCACTGGTGCCGAGCGCTGGGAGCGCTTTGTCTGGACGATCACGCGCAGCCCGCATCTGCGCCAGCATCCGGCGAATGACGACGCGGCGCCGTGGGCGGCCGCATCGGGTGCGGGTGCGGGTGCGGATGAAGGTACCGGCGCCGATGCGCGAGTCGATGCCGACCGGCTCGCCGCCAACGCCTTCTTCCGCACCGAGCGCCAGAGCTTCATTCCCGTGCCGTCGCAGGCGCAGGCGATCTTCACCATCCACGTCGAGACGCGCCCAATGACGCTGGCATTGGCCGCACCCGCCGACGCGCGCCGGGTGCACGACGCGCTGGCCAGCATGAGCGCGGCCGTGCTGGCGTATCGCGGGCTGACGCCCGTGCGCGAGCGCTTGCTGGTCTGGCTGGCGGCGCGTGCGGCCAGCGCGGAAGAGGCAGACGGCCGCGCAGGATGAACGCCGATTCGCAAGCCGCGCCGGCCGGCCGCGAACGCATCGTCATGCTGCAGACCGGCTTCGGCGAAGGCCGGCGATTCCTCGCTGCCTGGCAGGCCTGGCGGGATGCTGGCGACGACCCGCAACGCAGCGCCAGGCTCGTCTTCATCGCGATCGAACCGCAGCCGCCGACGCGCACCGAGTTGTCGGCCGCGCTCCGCACGTCGCCCTGGCCGGACCTCGCGCGCGCGCTGCTCGCCGCGTGGCCACCGTTGACGCCGAACCTGCATCGCTTGAGCTTCGACGCGGGCCGGGTGCAGCTGCTGCTGCGGGTCGCCGAGGTGCAGACCGGCGAGGCCGAGCTGGTGGCCAGCGTCGACAGGTTCTGGCTCGATGAACCCGCACGCGGGTCCGCACTCGACCGCATCCAAGCGCCCGCTCTGCATCTGTGCAAGGCCCTCGGTCGCCTGGCCGCATCGGGCGCGCTGCTGAGCGCATCCAGTGCCAGCCCCGAATTGCGCGCCGGGCTGACCACGGCCGGCTTCAGCGTTCACGCGTCGCTGCCCGGCGATGGCCCACAGGCCGCGCTGCACGCGACCTTCGAGCCAGCCTTCTCGCAGTCTTTGGCACCCTCGGCCAGACGTCACCGCGCCCCCGCTCGCAGCGCCGCGCCACCCAACCCGAACCGGCGCGCACTCATCATCGGCGCGGGGCTGGCCGGCTGCGCGGCGGCCTGGGCGCTGGCCGAACAGGGCTGGCATTGCAGCGTGCTGGAACGCCGCGCGCAGATCGCATCGGAAGGTTCGGGCAACCCGGCTGGCCTGTTCCACGGCATCGTCAATGCGCAAGACGGGCTCCACGCGCGCTTCAACCGCGCGGCGGCACTGGAAGCACAGCGCGCGGTGCAGCGCGCCACCGACGAGCACGGTGTGCAGGGCAGCACGGCCGGCCTGCTGCGACTCGAATCGACGCTCGAGTTGCGCGTTATGCAGGCGACGCTGGCGCGACTCGGCCTGCCGCCCGACTATGTTCAGGCGCTCGACGCGGCAGCCGCCAGCGCGCGCGCCGGCATCGCGCTGGCGCAGCCCGCGTGGAGCTATCCCGGCGGTGGCTGGGTGGATCCGGGCGGGCTGGCGCGCTCCTTCCTCGAACGCGCCGCCGGCCACGTGGCGCTGCGCACCGGCGTCAAGGTTCATGCATTGGAACGCGGCGCCGGCGGCTGGCGGCTGCTGGACGCTCACGGTGAAGTGATCGACGCGGCCGAGGTCGTGGTGCTCGCCAACGCGGGCGATGCGATGCGCCTGCTCGCCGATGCCGGGCCACCGATGCTGACGATGGCTCGAAGCCGAGGCCAGATCAGCACGCTGCCGGCGGCGGCCCTGCCGTTCGCTGCGAAGCTGCCGATCACCGGCGCCGGCTACCTGCTGCCCGAGTTGCGCGGTCGGGTCATCTTCGGTGCCACCTCGCACGCCGACGACGCCGACGCGTCAGTGCGCGAGGCCGACCATCGGCTGAACCTGGCGCAGTTGCAACGCCTCACCGGGTGCCAGTTCGACATCGACCCCGAACAGCTTGGTGGCCGCACTGCATGGCGCTGGGTCACGGCCGACCGCCTGCCGGTGATCGGTGCCGTGCCCGACGTGCAGGCCTTCGCCGACCCGAGATCACGCAGTGCGCCGCGGAGTTCGCCGCGTCTTGATCAGCCGCGCTTCGTGCCGCGCCTGCCCGGCTTGTTCGTGTTCACCGGCCTGGGCTCGCGCGGCATCACCTGGTGCGCGCTCGGGGCCCAGGTGCTGGCCGCGTCGGTTGCCGGTGCGCCGGTGCCGCTCGAAGCCCGCCTGATCGATGCGATCGACCCGGCGCGCTTCAGCGTGCGCCGGGCGCGCCGCTGCGGCGCGGCTTGATCAGGCCGGATCGGGCCAGATCACACCGGGTCACACAGCATCCGGCGCTCCGACCCAACGGCGAATCTGCGCATACACGCGCGGGTCGCCGAGCAAGCCCATGTGTCCCAGGCCGCTGATCTCGACGCGCTGCACGTCGCCGGTCAGGCCATCGTCGGCCGCGCTGGCGGCATGCACCAGGCCGTCGCCGAACAGCTTGCCCATCCAGGCGCCACCGGGCGAATCCTCAGAATCCGAGGCATTGCCCAACGTCGCATAGAGCAGCCGCAGCGGCACCATTGAAGCGCCTTGCAAGCCACCCGGCGGGCCGCCCGACGCGGTGCCAGGAGCGCCCGCCGCCAGGCCGTGCCGCAAGTCTTTCACGCCCTGGCTGCGCGCCTCGGCGATGTGGCCCAATGGGCGCGTTACCTCGGTCGCCATCAGCATCGCGCTGGCGATCTCGCCGAGCTTGGCCAGGCCGGCGCCTTGATGCGGCGAGCCGAGGCAGACGATCATCGCCGTGCACGCGGCCCAGGCCTGGCCTTCGCTGGCGGCGATGGCCCAGGCGCGCCGGGCCACGAGGCCGCCCATGCTGTGGCCCACCAGCACCAGTTCGCGCACCTGCGGCGCAGCGCGCATCAGCTCGCCCAGCAGCGCCGCGAACTGCAGGGCGTTGGTCTCGATCGGCAGGCCGGTGTTGTAGCGCAGGTAGAGCGCGCCGAGGTTCAACTCGCGTTCCAGCAATTCGCCGTAGCCGACTGCGCCATCGTCGCAAAGCAGGGACGCCCAAGGCGAGCCGGCCCACGCTGCAGCGCGCAGCCGCCAGCTCGCCTCATCGCAGCCCAGGCCGTGGATGAAGACGCACAGGCGCGAACGCAGCGGCGCCAGCGCATCGGCTTGCAGTTGCAACGGCAGCTGCGTCGCGCGCAACGTCGCGCGCAACGACATCTGCACCGCCAGCGGGTTGCCGGCCGCCGCCAGCGAATCGCCCACCGCGCCGTTCAGCGCGCTGCGCAGCAACTGTTCCCTGTCGCCCGGGACGCGGGCCGGGTCGGACGCGAAGCGTTCGGCCCCGGCCGCCAGCGCCAGCGCAGCGCCGCCGCCATGGCGCACGGCCGCGTACACGCCCTGGGTGATGGCATCGTGAACCGCCTGCACCAGGCGGGTGGGCACCGCAAGCCCGGGCACGCGCAGCAGGTTGTCGAAGGTCTTGCCGGCGATGGCTTCGTGCATCTCCTGCACGCGGCTCGCGGTGGCCTGGAGGCCGGCATTCAGGGCTGGTGCGAAGGCTGCCTGACGGGCAGCCTTGTCAG
The DNA here is from genome assembly GCA_025355745.1 of Rhizobacter sp. GTDB lineage: Bacteria > Pseudomonadota > Gammaproteobacteria > Burkholderiales > Burkholderiaceae_C > LMDS01. The sequence continues at coordinate 13,682 of JANXZA010000030.1, forward strand.
GGAAGGCTGCCTGACGGGCAGCCGTGTCAAAGACGGCGGCCTGTGGCACGTCGACGGCTGCCGCAGCTTCATGCGAAGGCTTGCGGCGCTTGCTCACCTCACGTGGCCGGCACGGTCTCGGCCGGCGTGGTGCCGGCTTCCGTGCCGTCCATCGGCACGTCATCGGTGCCCGGGTCGCCTGCCTTGCGGCCGGCCTTTTCCCGGACCTTGTCTTCCTTCTTCTTCTTCTTCGCCTGCTCGCGCTGGCGCTTCTCGAACGAATAATTTGGTTTGGCCATCAGCCTTCCTCCCGGTCTCTTGCAGTCAATCGTGCCGTGAAATTCGACAGGCGCGAGGTTACGCGCTTTTCCGTCGCTCCCGGCCGCAGGCCGGTCAGAATGTCAAGGTCTGCACGCCTTGCGGGGTGCCAAGCAGGCACACATTGGCCTGGTTGCGCGCGAAGATGCCGCACGCCACCACGCCGGGCCACTGGTTGATTTCGCACTCCATCGCCGCCGGGTCGGTGATGCTCAGACCGTGCACATCGATCAGGCTGCAGCCGTTGTCGGTGACCACGCCGGCGCGCAGCACCGGCCGACCGCCGAGCGCGATCAGACGACGCGCGACCTGCGCCGCAGCCATCGGGATCACCTCGACCGGCAGCGGGAAGCGGCCCAGCACTTCGACGAGCTTCGATGCATCGGCGATGCAGACGAAGCGCCCGGCCAGGTCGGCGACGATCTTCTCGCGCGTCAAGGCCGCGCCGCCGCCCTTGATCATGCGGCCGAGGGCGTCGATCTCGTCGGCGCCGTCGATGTAGACCGCGAGCGCCTCGACACTGTTCGCATCGACGACCTCGAAGCCGTGCGAGCGCAGCCGCTCGCTGCTCGCCTGTGAACTCGACACCGCCGCCTTGATGCGCTGCTTCATCGACGCCAGCGCGTCGATGAAGCAGTTCACCGTTGAGCCGGTGCCAACGCCGATCACGCTGCCGGCCTGCACATAGGCGGTGGCGGCCTGGCCGACCATGGCTTTCAGTTCGTCTTGGGTCATGTGGTCGTGTGGTCGTGTGGTTGGGTCGTGTCGTGGGGTCGATCATCAACCGATTGCCGAAGGCCCGACCATCGCCTCGGGCCGCACCCAGGCATCGAACTGTTCGGCGCTGACGAAGCCCGACGCCAACGCCGCCTCCCGCAGACTCAGGCCCTGCGCATGCGCATGCTTGGCGATCTGCGCCGCCTTGTCGTAGCCGATGTGCGGGTTCAGGGCTGTGACCAGCATCAGCGAGCGCTGCACCAGCTCGGCAATCCGCGCCCGATCCGGCTCGATGCCGCGCGCGCAGTGCTGCTCGAAGCTGCGTGCGCCGTCGGCCAGCAGGCGCACGCTTTGCAGCAGGTTGTGGATGATCACCGGCTTGTACACATTCAGCTCGAAGTTGCCCGACGCGCCCGCCACGTTCACCACCACGTCGTTGCCCAGCACTTGGCAGGCGATCATCGTCAGCGCCTCGCACTGGGTCGGGTTGACCTTGCCGGGCATGATCGAGCTGCCCGGTTCGTTCTCGGGAATCGTGATCTCGCCCAGGCCCGAGCGCGGGCCCGACGCAAGCCAGCGCACGTCGTTGGCGATCTTCATCAGCGAAGCGGCAATCGTCTTCAGCGCGCCGTGCGCGAACACGCAAGCGTCGTGCGCGGCCAGCGCCTCGAACTTGTTCGGGGCCGAGGTGAAGGCGATGCCGGTGGCACGCGCCAGCTCGGCCGCGACCCGCACGCCGAACTCGGGGTGCGCGTTCAGGCCGGTACCCACCGCCGTGCCGCCGAGGGCCAGCTCGCGCAGGTGCGGGCGCGTGGTGCGCAGATGGCGGATGCCGTGGTCGAGCTGCGCGACCCAGCCCGATATCTCCTGGCCCAGCGTCAGCGGCGTCGCGTCCTGCAGGTGGGTGCGGCCGATCTTCACCACATCGGCAAACGCGGCCGACTTGGCGGCCAGCGTGTCGCGCAGGGTGGCCAGAGCCGGCAACAGCCGCGACTCAATGGCGACCAGCGCGGCCACGCTCATGGCGGTCGGGAACACATCGTTCGACGACTGGCTGCGGTTCACGTCGTCGTTCGGGTGCACGCGCCGCGCATTGCCGACAGGACTGCCGACAGGCCCACCGAGCACACCGTCAACCTCACCCCCAAGCAACTGCGAGGCCCGGTTCGCCAGCACCTCGTTCATGTTCATGTTGGTCTGCGTGCCCGAGCCGGTCTGCCAGACCGACAGCGGGAACTGCGCGTCGTGGCGGCCGGCCAGCACCTCGTCGGCGGCGGCGACGATCGCGTCGGCCTTGACCGCATCGAGCACGCCGAGCGCGCGGTTCACGACCGCGGCGCTGCGTTTGACCAGCGCCAGCGCCAGGATCAGCTCGCGCGGCATGCGCTCGGTCGAGATGTCGAAGTGGTGCAGCGAGCGCTGCGTCTGCGCGCCCCAGAGCGCGTCGTCGGCAACGGCGATCTCGCCGAAGGTGTCGCGTTCGAGCCGGTGGGCAGCGGTGCTGGCGTGCTTGCGCATGGTGTGTGGCGACGGGCGAGCGTCGTGGGACATGTCTTACGTCAAAGTATGCCTGCGTGCCACTGGCAGCGCGGTGCGCCACTGCGACAATGTCCAGCATGTCATTGCTGCCTTACGCACTTGCGCGCCCCTTCCTGTTCGGCCTCGACCCGGAGCACGCCCACGACCTGACGATGGATGCGCTGGCGCGGCTGCAGAACACGCCGCTGCAATGCCTGTGGTCGCAGGCGCGCGTGGCCGACCCGGTCGAGATCGCCGGGTTGACGTTCCCGAACCGGATCGGCCTGGCGGCCGGGCTGGACAAGAACGGGCACTGCATCGATGGCCTGGGCGCGATGGGCTTCGGCTTCATCGAGGTCGGCACCGTGACGCCGAAGGCCCAGCCCGGC
>JANXZA010000087.1 GCA_025355745.1 Rhizobacter sp.
AGCATGCGGCTGCGCATCATGAAGCTGACCGCGCGGCGCGTGTCCATCACGTTGCGGCGGATGCGCCCGTTCAGGTCTTCCTCGCGCGCAATCGCGTTCAGTACCTCGCCGGCCATCTGGTCGTTCAACTGCTGCTTCAACACGCGCGCGCTGACCTTCTCCAGGCTGTCGTAAATGCCCTCGAGCGCATCGGCGCTGTACTCGGCATCGGCGTCGTAGAGCTTGAGCAGCACGTCTTTCGCGTCCTCGATCAGCGCCGGGATTCGCCGCGCCCGCAGGCGCAGCAAGCGGAACACCGGCAGCTCTTCGGCATGCACCGAGAACAGCACGTTCTTGAACAGGATGAAGGCGACGCGCACATTGCGCGGCGCCTCGTCGTCGTCGATCAGGAAGTCGGAGCGGATGTGCAGCTCGCCGTTGTCTTCCTCGTAGAAGCGGGCCGATTCTTCGAGGTCGTCGTCGACCGCGTCGTCGGGGATGGTGACGCCGAAGCGCTGCGCGATCCAGCCTTTCTCTTGCGGCGTCGGTGCGTCGAGGTCGACCCACACCGGCTGAACGTGGCTCAGGGCCTGCGTTAGCGCGTCGAGGCTTTCAATCTCTTCCTGGGCAAGCCGGCCATTGGCCAGCGTGAACACATTCAGCATGGGGGCTCCAACGCCAGATTCAACGGCGCTGCGGCGGCGCTGCTTAAGCAACCTCTCGCAACTGGAGGAAGCCTCAAATTATCGCATTCGCGCGGCCGCTGCCGCCGGCCTCGAAACACCGCTGCCGCCGCGCTGTGAGCATTCGTGTCACGCGCTTGTCACCAGCTCCGAAGCTAGGCACACTGGCTCGGCGGGCTGCGCCGAAGGCTCGCCGATCCCCCGTCTTTCGGCCCTTGCGTTTCCTCCACCCCTGCGAAAGGAACCTCCATGAATTTGACGATCAGCGGCCATCATCTCGACGTGACACCGGCTCTGCGGGAGTACGTGCTCACGAAACTCGACCGGGTCACACGCCACTTCGACCAGGTGGTCGACATCAACGTGCTGTTATCGGTCGAAAAGCTGACGGAGAAGGAACGCCGGCAGAAGGCCGAGGTCACTCTCCACGTCAAGGGCAAGGACATTTTCATCGAACAGGCCAGCGAAGACATGTACGCCGCGATCGATCAGTTGATGGACAAACTTGATCGCCAGGTCTGCCGCCACAAGGACAAGGTGCAGGCCCACCACCACGCGTCACCGAAGCGGTCGGACACGGCTTCAGCCTGACGTGAACCTGACCAGCCCGGGCCCGCTTGGGCCAAACCTGACAGCGGCCTGCGGGCCGCTTTTTGCGGGACTGGCGCCGGCCACACCCTCCCCCGCAAGCCGGGGGGCCGAGTTCGTTGCTGGCATGCACCAGCCCATGCACAATCTCGCAAAGCAGCGGTAACACGCGACCCTTCACAGCGGGCCTGCGTTCCATAATTCGAGACCCGTTCACGTCCGTGTGCCGTTCTGATTCGCCGATGCAGTTGGCGCCCGGATCGGCCCCGCGCCCGCCCCTTTCGACACCTGCCGCCGATGAACCGCCTCGCAGCCATCCTGCCAGCCAGCAACGTGCTGGTCGATGTCGACGCCACCAGCAAGAAGCGCGCTTTCGAACACGCCGGCCTGGTGTTCGAGAACCAGCACGCGATCGCGCGCGCCACCGTCACCGACAACCTGTTCGCACGCGAGCGCCTCGGCTCCACCGGCCTGGGCCATGGCGTGGCGATTCCGCATGGCCGGATCAAGGGCCTGAAGAACCCGCTGGCGGCGGTGCTGCGGGTGCAGCAGCCGATCCCGTTCGATGCTCCCGATGACGAACCCGTCGGCCTGCTGATCTTTCTGCTGGTGCCCGAAGCGGCGACCCAGCGGCACCTCGAGATCCTGTCCGAGATCGCTGAAATGCTGTCCGACCGCGAGCTGCGCGAACGCCTCAAGACCGAAGGCGATGCCAGCGCCGTGCACCAGCTCATCGTGAACTGGGAACCCCTGAAGTCGGTGGCGTGACCGCGCCGCGATGAAGCCAACCGTCATCAGCGCCGAGGCGCTGTTCGAGGAGCACCGGCCGATCCTGCACTGGGAATGGGTGGCAGGTCACGCGCACCCGGAACGGCGCTTCGACGAGGCGGCGGTGCGCAACGCACAGTCGGCCGCCGACCTGGTCGGCTACCTCAACTACATCCATCCGTACCGGGTCCAGATCGTCGGCCGGCGCGAGGTGGCCTACCTGAACCAGAGCACGCCCGAAGTGGCCGAGCGGCGCATCTCGCGCATCGTTGCGCTCGAGCCGCCGGTGCTGATCGTGGCCGATGCCGAGGCCCCGCCCGACAAGCTCGTCGCGATGTGCGATCGCGCCGACATTCCGCTGTTCACCACCGGCGAATCGGCCGGTCATGTGATCGACGTGGTGCGCGCCTACCTGAGCCAGCACTTTGCCGAGCGCACCACGCGCCACGGCGTGTTCATGGACATTCTGGGCGTCGGTGTGTTGATCACCGGCGAGTCGGGCCTGGGCAAGAGCGAGCTCGGGCTGGAGCTGATCTCGCGCGGCCATGGTCTGGTGGCCGACGACGCGGTCGACCTGTACCGCGTGTCGCAGACCGCCCTGGAAGGCCGCTGCCCCGACCTGCTGCTGAACCTGCTGGAAGTGCGCGGCATCGGCCTGCTCGACATCAAGGCGATCTTCGGCGAGACCGCCGTGCGCCGCAAGATGCGCCTCAAGCTGATCGTCCACCTGGTGCGCAAGGAGACGATGGACCGCGAGTTCGAGCGCCTGCCCTACGAGCCGCTGAACGAAGACATCCTTGACGTGCCGGTGCGCAAGACCGTGATCGCGGTGGACGCCGGGCGCAACCTGGCGGTGCTGGTGGAAGCCGCCGTGCGCAACACGATTCTTCAACTCCGCGGCATCGACACCTACAAGGAATTCATCGAGCGCCACGCCAAGGCGATGTTGAAGCCCGAGTTGCCGTAGCCTCGACTTGGCCGCTTTCGCGGTGGTTTACTTTGCCGCCTTGTACGGGCAGTTCTTCTTCGTGCAGGCGGCGTACAGGGCCAGCGCGTGGTCCTGCAGCTCGAAGCCGCGGGTCTGCGCGATGCTGCGCTGGCGCTTCTCGATCTCGGCGTCGAAGAACTCCTCGACCCGGCCGCAATCGATGCACACCAGGTGATCGTGGTGCGTGCCCTCGTTCAGCTCGAACACGGCCTTGCCGCTCTCGAAGTGGTTGCGCGACAGAATGCCGGCCTGCTCGAACTGCATCAGCACCCGGTAGACCGTCGCCAGGCCCACATCGGCGCCTTCGACCAGCAGCATCTTGAAGACATCTTCGGCGCTCATGTGGCGCTGCGCGGTCTTCTGGAACATCTCGAGCACCTTGATGCGCGGCAAGGTCGCCTTCAGGCCACTGCTCTTCAATTCGTCGGCGTGCGTCATGGAGGTCGGTCGGTAGAATCACGCGATCATATCGAGGTCGGCGCCGGCAACCGGCGCTTCGGCACCCTAAAAACCATGCGTCTGAAACTGCCTTCCCGTGTGCCGCCCGCCGTGCCGCGCGCCGTCCCACTCACCTTGTGTCTCGGCCTGGTCGGCGCGGCCCTCGGCGGCTGCCAGGCGATCCGCTCGCTGCCCACTTCCGAGAGTCTGCTCAGCTCGATCACACCGTACAAGGTCGAGGTGGTGCAGGGCAACGTCATCACGCAAGAGCAGGCCGCACTGGTCAAGCCGGGCATGAACCGGGCGCAGGTTCGCGACATCCTCGGCTCGGCGCTGCTCACCGATGTGTTCCACGCCGACCGCTGGGACTATGTGTTCACGATCCGCCGCCAGGGCGCCGAATCGCAGTCGCGGCGCATCGTGGTGCGTTTCACCGGCGACGAGTTCCAGAGCATCGACACCGGCGGCGAGCTGCCCACCGAGCGCGACTTCGTCGCCTCGATCGACACCTTCAAGACCGCGCGCAACGCGCCGCCACTGGAGTTGACCGAAGCGCAAATCAAGGCGCTGCCGGTGCTGGCAAAGCCGGCCGCAGTGGCCGCCGAGCCGGTCGGCCCGCTGCGCACCTACCCGCCGCTCGAGCCGCGCTCATGATCCGCGTGGCCATCGCCGGCGCCTCCGGCCGGATGGGCCGCATGTTGATCGAGGCGGTACTGGCAGCCGATGACCTGCAGCTCAGCGGCGCGCTCGATGTGCCTCAGGCCCCGGCCCTCGGCCACGATGCGAGCGCCTTCCTCGGCCACACCAGCGGCGTGCCGATCAGCGCCGATCTGCACACCGGCCTGGTCGGCGCCCAGGTGCTGATCGACTTCACCCGCCCCGAGGGCACGCTGGCCCACCTCGCCATCTGCCGCGAACTCGGCGTGAACATGGTGATCGGCACGACCGGCTTCAGCGACGCGCAGAAGGCGCAGATCGCCGACCATGCGCAGCACATCGCGGTGCTGCTGGCGCCGAACATGAGCGTGGGCATCAACGTCATGCTCAAGCTGCTCGACGTGGCGGCGCGCGCGCTGAATAAGGGCTACGACATCGAGATCATCGAGGCCCATCACCGCCACAAGGTCGATGCGCCCAGTGGCACCGCGCTGCAACTCGGCGAGGTGGTGGCCGCCGCGCTCGGCCGGGACCTGAAAGCCTGCGCGGTCTACGGCCGTGAAGGCGTGTCTTCACCCAACGGCGGCGAGCGCGACCCCTCCACCATCGGCTTTGCCACCGTGCGCGGCGGTGACATCGTCGGCGACCACACCGTGCTTTTCGCCGGCACCGGCGAGCGCATCGAGATCACCCACAAGGCGAGCAGCCGTGCCACCTTTGCGCAGGGCGCGCTGCGCGCCGCGCGCTTCGTGGCGCTGCGCAAGTCCGGCCTGTACGGCATGAACGACGTGCTTGGGTTGGCGTGAACGCGGGCATGGCAGGCGTCTCTGGCTTCTCTGGCTTCTGGTCGCAGGGCGACGCGATCACGCGCAGCGTTGCAGCCTTGCTGTTGCTGATGTCGGTCGGCGCGTGGGTCGTGATCCTGTGGAAAGGCTGGCTGCTGCGCCGCGTGCGCTTCGACATCGAACGCGCCGTGCCCGCCTTCTGGGCTGCGCCCACGCTGGCCGACGGCCGCGAACAACTCGCTGCGTTCGACCGCGAGCAAGCCCTGCGCCCCCTGCTGGCCGCCGCCATGGCCACGCCGCCCGGCGGCACGCTTGAAGCCAAGGGCCATGCCGATTCGCAGCTCACGCGGCGCCTGCGCGACGCTTTGCACGGCGTGCTCGCGCAACTCCAGTTCGGCCAGGTGCTGCTTGCCTCGATCGGCAGCACCGCGCCGTTCATCGGCCTGTTCGGCACGGTGTGGGGCATCTACCATGCGCTGATCGCCATCTCGACCGCCGGCTCGATGAGCATCGAGCGCGTCGCCGGCCCGGTCGGCGAGGCCCTCGTGATGACGGCCGCCGGCCTGGCGGTGGCGATCCCCGCCGTGCTCGCCTACAACATTTTCGGCAAGCTGATCGGCAGCTGCGAGGCGGAGCTGGAAGGCTTCGCGCACGACCTGCGCGAGATGGTCATGGACACGTCCGCATAGGCAGTTGAGCGATGGCCTTCGGACGCCTCGAACGCCGCAGCGGCCCCGCGCCGATGAGCGACATCAACATGACGCCGCTGATCGACGTGATGCTGGTGCTGCTGGTGATCTTCATGATCACCGCGCCGCTGATGGGCTCCAGCCTGAAGCTCGACCTGCCGCGCGCCGAGGGCGGCACGCCGAACGATGCACCGCAGTTCATCAGCGTTGCACTCGACCCGCAGGGCAAGCTCTACGTGGGCGACGAAGCGCTTGACGCGCCGGCCTTCGCGGCCCGTGTTCAGGACGCCGCACGCAAGAACCCGAAGACCGAGGTTCAGCTGCGTGCCGACAAAGGCGTGCCGTATGGCCGTGTTGCCGAGGTCATCGGCGTGGTCCAGAAAGCTGGGCTGAACCGGATCGGCTTCGTCACCGAAGCGGGCGACCCCGGCCCGCGCTGAACCGAAGTCGGGGCGGTATCGCATCCGGTGTCGCACTTCGGATTTGCACCGACCGTCCCCCGCACTTGAGGGGGTTGCAAAGGCAGATTTACCCCGTGATACTTTTTTGGCCACCCCCCTGGTCGAGCGGTTGCTTTTTTCCGCCCGACTACCCCACATCAAAGGACGCAACCGTGAACTCCAAAAAATTCCTGCTGCAACCGCTGGCGCTGGCCGCCTTGTTCGCGGTGTCGGGCGCCTCGCACGCGGCCCTGACCGTCTTCACCAACCAGGCCAGCTTCGTGAGCACGATCACGGCGGTCGGCGTCGACGGCTACGACGGCTTCTCGATCGTTGGCGCCACCAACAGCCCGATCACGCGCACCGCTGGCGCCTACACGTACACCGCGGCGGCCTCGACGTCATCCTTCTTCGGTGCCGGCACCGTCGCGAACCCCTGGCTGTCGACCAACATCGCTACCGACTCGATCACCTTCTCGGGCTTCTCGCCCAACGTGGCCGGCATCGGCGGCAACTTCTTCGGCTCCGACATCAACGGCTTGTTTGCCGCCGGCAACATCACGCTGGTCGCGACCGACTCGCTCGGCGCCATCTCAACCCAAACCATCACGGCCGCCACCGTGAACAGCTTCCTCGGCTTCCGCTCGACCGGCACGATCACCTCGCTGGTCGTCTCTGCGGTGGAGGGCGCGACCCCCCTGTGGCCGACGGTCGACAACCTGACGATGGGCGTCGCCGCCGTCGGCAACGTGCCGGAACCGGAAACCTACGCGCTGATGCTGGCCGGCCTGGGCGTGGTCGGCTTCATGGCCCGGCGTCGCCGCGCCTGAGCTTCGGCGTTCGTTCAGCGCTGCCCTGCCCTGCGCTGCCCTGTTCTGCTCTGCCCTGCTCTGCCCAATTCAACGGCCCCGGTGATTCGGGGCCGTTTTTGTTGCAGCGGCAGTGATGCCGATTTTCAGCGCCGCCGCGAAAAGTGATCGTCTTCCACAACCCGCTGCACCACCTGCACCAGGGCCGCCAAGAGATGTTCCGCGGCCGCCTCGTGCCTTGTCACGAGACGGCGCAGCGGCTCGACCATGTGCTGGCCGAACTGCGGCACGGGTCGTTCGAGTTGCGCCACTCGCCCGACGATGACGCTTTCGCCCTCGACCTGAACGCCGCGCTCGCGCAAGTCCACACGCCGCGCTACCTGGACTTCATCGAACACGCGTGGGCCGAGTGGGTCGCACTCGATCCGGCCCACGCCGAGCTTGACGCGCTGCCTTCCGTCTGGCCGGCGCCGGGCATGCGCCGCGATCTGCTGCCAGAGAATTTCTCGGCCCGCATCGGCCTGTTCTCGTTCGATGCCGGCACGCCGCTGACGGCCGGAAGCTGGGTCGCCGCGCGCGCCGGTGCGGCCTGTGCGATCGCGGCGGCGCGCGCCGTGTCGCTGGGCGAGGCACGCAGCGCTTTCGCGTTGTCGCGCCCACCAGGCCACCACGCCGGGGCCGACTTCTTCGGCGGCTACTGCTTCCTGAACAACGCCGCGCTGGCCGCGCAAGCTTTGCGCAACAGCGGCGCGCAGCGGGTGGCGGTGCTCGATGTCGACTACCACCACGGCAACGGCACGCAGGCGATCTTCTACGGCCGCAGCGATGTGCTCACCGTGTCGATCCACGGCGATCCGCGCACCGAATACCCGTTCTACCTGGGTCACGCCGATGAACGCGGCAGCGGCGCCGGCGCAGGCTTCAACCTGAACCTGCCGCTCCCGCGCGGCACCGGCTTCGCGCGTTGGCGCGAGGCGCTGCACACCGCCCTCGACGCCGTGCGCACCTTCGGTGCCGACGCGCTCGTGGTGGCGCTCGGTGTGGACACTTTCGAGGGCGATCCGATCTCCGGTTTCCGACTGCGCAGCGACGACTACCTGACGCTCGGGCAATACATCGCAGCAGCAACGCTGCCCACCGTGTTCGTGTTCGAAGGCGGCTATGCGGTCGAGGCCGTCGGCGTCAACACGGTCAACGTGCTGGAAGGCTTCGGCGCCTGACGCGCGGGCTCGCGGGCTCGCGGGCCCACTTCAATCGACCCGCTCGGCGCCCGACACAAGCGCGGCGAACCGCTCCAGCCCGATGTTGCCGCCCGACAGCGTGACACCGACGCGCTGGCCCGCAAACTGCGCGCGGTGCAGCATCAAGGCCGCCAGCGCACAGGCGCCCGACGGTTCGAGCACGATCTTCATGCGCTCGAACGCGAAGCGCATCGCCTCGACCACCGCCGGGTCGGGCGCGGTCAGCACGTCGGTCACCAGCGCCCGGATCACTTCGAATGGATGGTGCCCGACCGACTGCGTCTGCTGGCCGTCGCAGATCGTGCGCGGCACCTCGATGCTGACGATGCGCCCGCTGCGCAGCGACTGCTGCATGTCGTTGCCGCGTTCGGGTTCGGCGCCGTAGACGCAGATGTCAGGAAGCAGATGCTTCGCGGCCACCGCGCAACCCGACAGGAAACCGCCGCCGCCGGCGCAGACGATCAAGGCGTCGAGCGCGCCGGCGTCTTCGATCAGTTCGAGCGCGGCCGTGCCCTGGCCGGCCATCACCAGCAGATCGTCGAAGGGCGGGATCAAGGTGGCGCCGCGCTGCGCCACCAGCGCGTTGGCGATCGCCGCACGGTCTTCGGTGTAGCGGTCGTAGAGCAGCACCTCGGCGCCGTAGCCGCGGGTGGCGGCGAGCTTCAGGGCCGGCGCATCGGTGGGCATCACGATGCTGGCGCGGCAGCCGTGCAGTTGCGCAGCCAGCGCCACCGCCTGGGCGTGGTTGCCGGACGAGAACGCGACCACGCCGCGCGCGCGCTGCGCATCGCTCAATGCGTTCACCGCGTTGTAGCCGCCGCGAAACTTGAACGCGCCCATGCGCTGCAGGTTCTCGGCCTTCATGACCACCCGCACGCCGAGCAGGGCGTCGAGCGTGCGCGAGGTCAGCACCGGGGTGCGATGCGCCACGCCCTTGATGCGGGCGGCGGCAAGCTGGATGTCGGTGAATTGCAGCATCGGTCGTCAGGGCAAGGTGGGCGTTTCGGTGTCCGCGCGCACGGCGTCAGCCGCGTCGGCGCGGCAGCGTGATTGCAGCTCGGCCCAGCCATCGGCGCCCAGGGTTTCGAGGGTGCGGATGTTGGCCTCGAAGATCGCCTCGGCCTCGGGGAATGACCGCACTGCACGGTCCATGCTTGCCTCGCGCAGCAAGTGCAAAGTCGGGTACGGCGCGCGGTTCGTGGCATTGCCCACGTCATCGATGCGCGTGCCGGCGAACTGGTAGCGGGGATGAAAGCTCGCGAGCTGGAGCGTGCCGGCCAGGCCGGCTTCTTCGAGCGCCGCGTCGGTCCGGTCGAGAAAGTCGTTGAAGTCGATAAAGTCGACGAGCACGCCGGGGTGGATCAGCAGCGTGGTCTCGATGACGTGCGGGTCGGCGGCCGCCAGCGCATGCAGTTCCGCGACGAGTTGCGCGAGCAGCGCGTCGGTGTCAACGGCCGCGCTGAGCACATAGCGGATCTGCGCTTTCGCGAGCGGCGCCCTCGCGAACGGGCACAGGTTCAGCCCGACCACGGCACGCCGCACCCAGGCCTGAGTCTCGATGATCTCGGTGGCTTCCATGCCGAGCGTTATAGCCCAGGATGGACGCGCAAAAAGCTCGCGAAGCGCGGCAGCCCGCTGCCGGTGAGGTCGCGGTAGCGGTAGGTAACCTCGCTGCCGATGGCCGGCGGGTCGCGGCGCTGGGCGTCGCTCAGGCCGCTGCCGAGCAGGAACTGCCGGCCTTGCGGCGTGCGCACTTCGAGGGCGCCGAGCAGGCCTGCGTACTTGCCTTTGCCGGCGTGGTGCGCAACGACCGTGGCCTCGGTGTCCAGGCTCGTCTTGAGCTTGAGCATCGCGTCGCTGCGGCCGCTGCGGTATTCGGCCGAGGCCAGGTGCAGCACCAGGCCTTCGCCGCCTTGCGCCACGGTGGCGGCGAGCCGGCGTTGCAGCGCCGACCGGTCAGCGACCGGCGTGTGCGCGACTGCCACCAACTGCGGCCAGGCGGTCTGCGTGGCGATCTCGGCGATGCGCCGGGCGCGCGCCTCGAAGCCGCCCGCCGCATCCGGCAGCTCGAACACCATGTAGCGCAGCTGGCGCCATTCGGCATCGACCGGCACCTCCTTGCGAACCATGCCCGACAACTCGTCGAAGCGGCCGCGCCCGAGCCACAGTTCGCCGTCCAGCGGCACGTTCGGCAGCCGGGCCGTGAACCAGGCCGGCGCCGGCGCCACTCGGCCGCTGCGAAAGCGCAGCACGCGGCCGTCCCAGGCGCCGCGCACGCCGTCGTACTTCTCGCTGACGAGGTAGGGCGCGGGATCGATGGCGGCGGTATACAGGCCCGGCAGCGCCAAGGCCGGCCGGGCTTCGGAAGCAGCCAGCGTTGGGCCGGTCGCCGCCGCCGGCAGCGCCGCCACGGCGAGGGTCTTCAACAGGGTTCGGCGCAAGGGGTTCATCGGTGTCTCCGGCGTGGATCGGGGTCGGTTCTCTGTGGGTGCATCATGGCCGGCGCACTGCGGGCCGGCTATCCACCCGACAGGGGCGCTCCAGCGGGGGAGCGCCGATGCGGTTCCTATAATCGACGCCAGTTCCCCAGCGCGTGCGCCACCTCATGAATCCCGACTTCAAACCCGACGAGATCGAGCGCGCGGCGCAAGCGGCATGGCATGCGGCCGACGCCTACCGCGTCACCGAAGACGCTTCGAAGCCGAAGTTCTACGCCTGCTCGATGCTGCCCTACCCGAGCGGCAAGCTGCACATGGGCCATGTGCGCAACTACACCATCAACGACATGCTGACGCGTCAGTTGCGCATGAAGGGCATGAACGTGCTGATGCCGATGGGCTGGGACGCCTTCGGCCTGCCGGCCGAGAACGCGGCAATCGAAAACCGCATCGCGCCGGCGAAATGGACCCGCGCCAACATCGCCGACATGAAGGCGCAGATGCAGCCGCTCGGCCTGGGCTTCGACTGGTCGCGCGAGATCGCCACCTGCGACCCCAGCTACTACCGGTGGAACCAGTGGTTCTTCCTGAAGATGCTCGAAAAAGGCCTGGCCTACCGCAAGACCCAGGTGGTCAATTGGGACCCCGTCGACCAGACCGTGCTGGCCAACGAGCAGGTCGTCGATGGCCGAGGCTGGCGCAGCAATGCGGTGGTGGAAAAGCGCGAGATTCCGGGCTACTACCTGGCCATCACGAAATACGCCGACGAGTTGCTCGACAACGTCGCCGACGCCGCGAACCCGAACTACCTGCACGGCTGGCCCGAGCGCGTGCGCCTGATGCAGGCGCACTGGATCGGCAAGAGCGAAGGCGTGCGCTTCGCCTTCACGCACAGCATCGCGGGTGCCGACAAGACGCCGATCGACACCGGCAAGTTGTGGGTCTTCACGACCCGCGTCGACACCCTGATGGGGGTGACCTTCTGCGCCGTCGCGCCCGAGCACCCGCTGGCACTTCATGCCGCCGCCGGCCTGCCAGCCGTCGCAGCCTTCATCGAAGCCTGCAAGGCCGGCGGCAGCACCGAAGCGGAGCTGGCCTCGCAGGAGAAAAAGGGTGTCGACACCGGCCTGGTGGTGCTGCACCCCCTGACCCACGAGCCGATCCCGGTCTGGGTCGGCAACTATGTGCTGATGGGCTATGGCGACGGCGCCGTGATGGGCGTGCCGGCCCACGACGAACGCGATTTCGCGTTCGCTAAGAAGTACGGCATCGACATCCTGCAAGTCATCCACGTCGATGGCGAACCGCATTTCAGCTACGACCGCTGGCAGGACTGGTACGCGCTGAAAGACACGGCCGGGGACCGCGCCGTGACCATCAACTCCGACCACTACAGCGGCCTGTCGTACAAGGTCGCCATCGACGCGATCGCCAAGGCCCTCGAACACAAGGGCCTGGGCGGCAAGAAGACGACCTGGCGGCTGCGCGACTGGGGCATCAGCCGGCAGCGCTACTGGGGCACGCCGATCCCGATCATCCACTGCGCCAAGTGCGGCGTGGTGCCGGTGCCCGAGAAAGACCTGCCGGTCGTGCTGCCCGAAGACCTGATCCCCGACGGCTCCGGCAACCCGCTGAACAAGAGTGCCGCGTTCCTGAATGTGGCCTGCCCGAACTGCGGCCAGCCGGCGCAGCGCGAAACCGACACGATGGACACCTTCGTCGATTCGGCCTGGTACTTCATGCGCTACACCTGCCCCGACAGCGCGGCCGCGATGCTTGATGCGCGGGTCGAGTACTGGGCCCCGATGGACCAGTACATCGGCGGCATCGAACACGCCGTGCTGCACCTGCTGTACGCGCGCTTCTGGACCAAGGCGATGCGCGACTGCGGCCTGGTGAAGCACGGCGAGCCGTTCACCAAGCTGTTCACGCAGGGCATGCTGCTGAACGAGTCGTACTGCCGTGTCGACGATGCCGGCAAGACGCGCTGGTTCTACCCCAGCGAGGTTACCGTCCACTGCGACGACAAGGGCCACCCGGTCTGCGCCACCGCGAATGAAGACGGCCTGGCGGTGACGCTCGGCGGCGTCGAGAAAATGTCGAAGTCGAAGAACAATGTGGTCGAGCCGCGCGACATCGTCGCGAAGTTTGGCGCCGACACCGCACGCTTGTTCGCGATGTTCGCCGCCCCGCCGGACCAGAGCGCGGTGTGGTCCGATTCTGGCGCCGAGGGGTCGTTCCGCTACCTGCGCCGGCTCTGGGCGTTCGGCGTGAAGCATGCCGAGGCGATCCGCAGCGCCGGCAACCCGGTCGAAGGCGCGAGCCCCGGTGCCAACGCTGGCGCAAGCCCTGGCGCACGCGACCTGCGCCGCGAGGTGCATCTGCTGCTGCGCCAGATCAGCCACGACTACGACCGGCTGCAGTACAACACCGTCGTCTCGGGCGCGATGAAGCTGCTGAACGCGCTCGAAGCCGCCTCGCTCGCGAAGACGCCGGCCGACGCGGCCGCGCTGCGTGAAAGCGTGGGCGTGCTGCTGCGCGTGCTGTACCCGGCCGCGCCGCACATCACCCACGCGCTGTGGCAGGAGCTCGGCTATGCCGGCGTGCAGGGCGACCTGCTCGACGCCCGCTGGCCGCAGGTCGATGAGGCCGCGCTGGTGCAGGCCGAGATCGAGCTGATGCTGCAAGTCAACGGCAAGCTGCGCGGCAGCATCCGCGTCGCGGCCACGGCCGGCAAGCACACCATCGAGGCGACCGCGTTGAAGAGCCCGGAATTCATCAAGTTTGCCGAGGGCAAGCGGGCGAGGAAGGTGATCGTGGTGCCGGGGCGGCTCGTCAACATCGTCGTCTGATGGGCGCGACCGAACGGGTCCGCGCACTGGCACCGAGCTCGAGCCGCCGCGCCGCGCTTCGCACGGCCTGCGCAAGCGCCGCCGGCGCTGCGCTTGCAGGCTGCGGCTTCGGGTTGCGGCGCGCCCCCGAGCTGCGCTTTCGCACCATCCAGCTGATCGGCTTCAAGCCGCGCTCGCCGCTCTCCGACGAGCTGCGGCTGAACATCAACGCCAGCACGACGACCCTGGTCGTCGACACCCTGGCGCAGGCCCAGGTCATTCTGGAAGTGGTGACCGACCTGCGCGAAAAGCTGGTCGTGGCGAACAGTTCGGTCGGCCAGGTGACCGAGTTCCAGTTGCGCGATCGTTTCACGTTCCGGCTGCGCAGCGTGGGTGGCAAGGAACTGATCCCGAGCACCGAAATCCTGCTGACGCGCGACATGAGCTACACCGAGAACGCCGCACTGGCGAAGGAACAGGAAGAGGCCTTTCTGTACCGCGCGATGCAAAGCGACATCGTCGCCCAGGTGATGCGCCGGCTCGCGTCGGTGCAGACGTTCTAGCCACCCTGCCCGCAACGCAGCCCATGCAACTCCGCCCCGATCAGCTCGCCGGCCACCTGCAAAAAGGGCTGCGCCCGCTCTACACCGTGTGGGGCGACGAGCCCTTGCTGGCGCAGGAAGCGGGCGACGCGATCCGCGCCGCCGCGCGCGCCGCCGGCTGTGCCGAGCGCCAGGTGCACGTCGCCATCGGCCAGCATTTCGACTGGAGCGGGCTGATCGGCGCGGCGATGGCGCGCAGCCTGTTTTCAGCGCGCCAGCTCATCGAACTGCGCATCCCGTCCGGCAAGCCCGGCAAGGACGGTTCTGCGGCCTTGCAGCGCTATTGCGAGCTGGCAGCAGGCGACGCCAGCGGTGACGTGATCACGCTGGTGCAGTTGCCGCGCCTGGACCGCAGCCAGCAGACCAGCGCCTGGTTCACCGCGCTCGACGCGGCGGGCGTGACGCTGCGCGTCGAGGCGATCGCCCGCGCCGGCCTGCCGCAGTGGCTCGCGCAGCGCCTGGCCGCGCAGCAGCAGCGCGTGCAGGGGGGCGAGGCGGGCCAGCGCACGCTGGCGTTCTTCGCCGACCGCATCGAGGGCAACCTGCTGGCCGCGCACCAGGAGATCCAGAAGCTCGGCCTGCTGTACCCGGCCGGCGAACTGGGCTTCGAGCAGATCGAATCGGCGGTGCTGAACGTGGCGCGCTACGACGTCTTCAAGCTCGGCGAGGCCGTGCTCGCCGGCCAGGTGGCGCGCGCGCTGCGCATGCTCGACGGCCTGCAGGCCGAGGGCGAAGCCGCCGTGCTGGTGCACTGGACCCTGACCGAAGACATCCGCGCGCTGAAGCGCGTCAAGGATGGCGTGGCCGCCGGCAAACCGTTACCGATGGCGCTGCGCGAGGCGCGCGTGTGGGGCACGAAGGAGCGGCTGTTCGAGCGCGTCGTGCCGCTGCTTGCGGACGACACGGTAGCGCATTGGGTGGCGGCCGCGCAGGTCTGCGACGGGCTGGTCAAGGGCCTGAACCACCCCGACTGGCCGCTCGATCCGTGGGACGGGTTGCAGCGGCTGGTGTTGATGATGTTGCAGGGCACGGCGGCGAAGGCGGGCGGCGCGCGAAGTGCGGCTCAAGGGCGGGGGGTGGTGCCGCAGCTGGCATTGCACGCCTGATTGCTGAGGCGCTGACGCGCCGGCGGCCGTTCGCACTTGCACCTGGAAGACGCTGTCTGGCCGCGTCGAAATCAGTAGCCGCGAAATCGATCCACAACGTTCTCCAGCGGCCGCCGTTCGCGCAGCGCGAGCACATTCGCCGCTGCGCTGCGCGCCGCGCTGCGCGGGTCGGTCTGGGCTGCGATGTGCGGCAGCACGCTGACCTTCGAATGGCGCCAGAACGGGTGGTCGGTCGGCAGCGGTTCAGTGTGGAACACGTCGAGCACGGCGTGGCCGAGGTGGCCGCTGTCGAGGGCTTCGAGCAGATCGGCCTCGACCACATGCGCGCCGCGCGCCAGGTTCACGAGGCCGGCGCCGCGCGGCATCATGGCGAGCGTCTGGCGGTTCAACAGGCCGCGCGTGGCGGCGGTCAGCGGCAGCAGGTTAACGACGATCTGCGCCGTAACCAGCACCTGTCCCAAAGAGGCCGGCCCGGCGTGTGTGGTGATGCCATTCAGCGTCTTCGCATGGGTGCTCCAGCCGGTCACGCGGTAGCCGTTGTCTGCCAGCCGCCGGGCCGTGGCGCAGCCCATCTGGCCCAGGCCGAGCACCGCCACGTTGACCTCGTCGGCGCGCCGCTGCGGCTGCGGGCGCCACTCGGCGCGCCGCTGCTGGGCGGCATAACAAAACAAGCCGCGGTGCAGCGCGAGCACGGCCCACAATGCGGTCTGCGCCATCGCCTCGTTCATCCCGGGGTCGACCATGCGCGCCAGCGGCACGCTGATAGGCAGGCTCGCATCGGCGAGCAAGCCGTCGACGCCGGCCCACAGCGACTGCACCAGCCGCAGCCCGGGCAGGCCGCGCAACGCATCGGCCGGCGGGTTCGCGACCAATGCCACGTCGATGCTTTCGTCAGGTACGTCGGGCACCGAAGTGCGGCCCCGCACCAGCCGCTCGCCGGGCAGCGCGGCCAGCAACTCGGGCCACCAGGCGGCCCATTCCTCGGGCGTGAAATCGGCCGCGACGAGGATCGCCACGGCTCAGCGCGCTGCGGCCGCGCGCGCGGTCAGGCGCTGCAGGGCGAGTTGCACGGTCAGCGCGCGGATGGCCGCGCGGTCGCCGTCGAGTTGCAGCAGCTCGGTCTGCGTAACCCCGCCAGAGCCGGCATCACCACCCCGCCGCGCCACCGCTAGCCAGACCGTGCCGACCGGCTTGCCCGGTGTCGCGCCTCCCGGCCCGGCGATGCCGGTGACGGCCACCGCGAGGTCGGCGCGCGAATGCGCGAGTGCGCCTTCGGCCATCGCCTGCGCGACCTCGGCGCTGACGGCGCCATGCGCCGTTATCAGCGCCGCAGAGACGCCGAGCATCTCGGTCTTGGCGGCGTTCGAGTAGGTCACGAAGCCGCGCTCGAACCAGTCGCTCGAACCGGCCACCGCCGTGCACGCTGCGGCGATCAAACCGCCGGTGCAGGACTCGGCGGTGGCGAGCTTCAAACGGGCCGTGAGCAAGGCTTGCGCAAGCGCCAGCACGGCCGGATCGAAGGCCTTCACAGGAACCTCCAGAGCGCGATCACGAGCAGGGTGCACAGGGCCGCCACGAGATCGTCGAACAGGATGCCGAAGCCCTGCGCCCAGCCGATCGGCTGGCCGCGCCGAACCTTGAACAGCGCATCGGCCCAGGCCACCGGGCCGGGCTTGGCGGCGTCGAAAAAGCGGAACAGCGCAAACGCCACAGCCTGCGCCCACAGACCGGCCGGCGTGACCAGCCACAAGACCCCCCAGAACGCGAGGATCTCGTCCCAGACGATGGCGCCCGGGTCGGCGACGGCAAGGTGCCGCGCCGTCACGGTGCAGGCCCACCAGCCGACCAAGCCGCTACCGACCAGCAACCAGGCCCATTGCCGATCGTTCAGGTGCGGTTGCAGCAGCAGGAATGCGACCCAGGCCCACAAGGTGCCCACCGTGCCGGGCGCGAGGGGCGACAAGCCACTGCCGAAGCCGAGCGCGATCGCGTGCGCCGGGTGCGACAGCAGGAAGCGCCAGGTCGGCTTGCGCGGTGCAGGGGCCAGCGGCCGGGTCACGTTGGGCGCGGGAGTCGGGGTCGGGATTGGGGTCGGTGCTGGTGTCGGTGTCATGGCTTGAAGTGGTCGAACGACCCGAAGCTGTCAACCACCGCGCGGCCATCGGCGTCGATCAGGCGCAGCCCCGGCGCCGCGCTGATGCAGCCGATCCGGGTGACGCGCAACTGCGCCGTTAGCCCGGCTGCCGCGACGCGCGCCGCGTGCTGCGGCGGCGCGGTGAACACGAGCTCGTAGTCGTCGCCGCCGGCCAGGGTGCACTGGCGCTGCCAGTGCTGCGGGAGTGCGCGCAGCACTTCGCTTCGCGGCAGCGCATCGACCTGCACCTCGGCCCCCACACCGGAGCGCCGCAGCACATGGCCGAGGTCGCCGAGCAGGCCGTCGGAGACATCGATCGCGCTCGTCGCCAGGCCGCGCAGCGCCAGGCCAAATGCGATGCGCGGCTGCGGCTGCTCCATCGCCGAGCGCACCGCCTCGAAGGCGGCGCCGTCGAGCGCGAGCGCGCCGCGAAACACTTCGAGCGCGAGCCGCGCGTCGCCGAGCCGGCCGCTCACGTACAGGTCGTCGCCGGCCTGCGCGCCCGAACGCAGCAGCGCCTGGCCGGTGGGCACTTCGCCGAACACGGTGATGCAGATGTTCAGCGGGCCTTGTGTCGTGTCGCCACCGACCAGCTCGCAGCCGTGGGCGTCGGCCAGGGCGAGCAGGCCGCGTGCGAAACCGTCGAGAAAGACCTCGTCGACGCGCGGCAAGGCGAGTGCGAGCGTGAACGCCATCGGCTTGGCGCCACAGGCGGCGAGGTCGCTCAGGTTCACTGCCAGCGCCTTGTGGCCGAGGCGCGCCGGCTGTACCGTCGGCAGGAAGTGCCGGCCTTCTACCAGCATGTCGCTCGACACGGCGAGCTGCATGCCGGGCGAAGTGGCGAACAGCGCGCAGTCGTCGCCCACGCCGAGCGCGGCGCGCGTCACGCGGCGGGTGAAGAACTTCGCGATCAGGTCGAATTCACCAAGGGACATGCGGCGGGATTATCGGCGGCTGCTGCGCGCTGATGGGTTCGGCAAAGGCCCCGATGTCGACTCCTACAATCTGCGGCCGTTCCGCCGAAGAACCCACCGAGAGACAAGCCCATGTCCACCACCGCCGAACAGAAGGCCGCCGAACTGCGCCGCGACGCGCTCGACTATCACGAGTTCCCGACCCCCGGCAAGGTCGCCATCCACGCGACCAAGCAGATGGTGAACCAGCGCGACCTGGCACTTGCGTACTCGCCCGGCGTGGCCTTTGCGTGCGAAGAGATCGTGGCCGATCCGGCGAACGCGTTCAAGTACACCTCGCGCGGCAACCTGGTGGCCGTCATCACGAACGGCACCGCCGTGCTCGGCCTGGGCGACATCGGCCCGCTGGCCTCGAAGCCGGTGATGGAAGGCAAGGCTGTGCTGTTCAAGAAGTTCGCCGGCATCGACGTGTTCGACATCGAGATCGACGAGAAGAACCTCGACAAGCTGATCGACCACATCGCCGCGCTTGAGCCCACCTTCGGCGGCATCAACCTCGAAGACATCAAGGCGCCCGACTGTTTTTATGTCGAGCGTGCGCTGCGTGCGCGCATGAAGATTCCGGTCTTCCACGATGACCAGCACGGCACCGCCATCGTCGTCGGCGCGGCGTTCCTGAACGGTCTGAAGGTCGGCGGCAAGGACATCAACAAGGTCAAGCTCGTGACCTCGGGCGCGGGCGCGGCGGCCCTTGCCTGCCTCGGGCTGCTCGTGAAGCTGGGCCTGCCGCGCGAGAACATTTGGGTCACCGACCTGGCCGGCGTGGTCTATGAAGGCCGCACCGAGCTGATGGACGCCGACAAGATCGTCTTCGCGCAGCGGACCGAACTGCGCAGCCTGGCGCAGGTGATGGTCGGTGCCGACGTGTTCCTCGGTCTGTCGGCCGGCGGCGTGCTGAAGCCGGCGATGGTCGCGACGATGAACCCGCACCCGATCATCTTCGCGCTCGCGAACCCGACGCCGGAGATCCTGCCCGAGGAAGTTCAGGCGGTGCGCAGCGACGCCATCATCGCGACCGGCCGCTCGGACTACCCGAACCAGGTCAACAACGTGCTGTGCTTTCCGTACATCTTCCGCGGCGCGCTCGACTCGGGCGCGACCACGATCACGATCGAGATGGAGATTGCGGCCGTGCACGCGATTGCCGAGCTGGCGCAGGCCGAGCAGAACGAAGTCGTGGCCGCCGCCTACGCCGGCCTGGCGATGGGCTTCGGCCCGGAAAACCTGATCCCCAAACCGTTCGACCCGCGGCTGATGATGCGCATCGCGCCGGCCGTGGCGAAAGCCGCCGCCGACTCCGGCGTGGCCGCCCGGCCGATCGCCGACATGGACGCCTACCGCGACAAGCTGCAGACCTTCGTCTACGCCTCGGGCACGACGATGAAGCCGATCTTCACGATGGCCAAGCGGGCCGTGAACAAGCGCGTCGCCTACGCTGAGGGCGAAGAAGAACGCGTGCTGCGCGCGGTGCAGGTGGTGGTGGATGAAAAGCTGGCGCGGCCGACCCTGATCGGCCGGCCCGAGGTGATCGCCCAGCGCATCGAGAAGTTCGGCCTGCGGCTGGTGGCGGGCACCGACTACGACCTGGTGAATACCGAGAACGACCACCGCTTTCGCGACTACTGGCAAAGCTACCACCGCATGACCGAGCGCAAGGGCGTGACCGCGCAACTCGCAAAGATCGAGATGCGCCGCCGCCTGACCCTGATCGGCGCGATGCTGCTCAAGACCGGCGAGGTCGACGGCCTGCTGTGCGGCACCTGGGGCACAACCGCCTTGCACCTGCACTACATCGATCAGGTTATCGGCAAGCGTGAAGGCACGAAAACCTACGCCTGCATGAACGCCCTGATCCTGCCGGGGCGCCAGGTGATGCTGGTCGACACCCACGTCAACTACGACCCGACGGCCGAGCAACTTGCCGAGATCACGATCATGGCGGCCGAGGAGATGATGCGCTTCGGCCTGCAACCGAAGGCTGCGCTGCTGTCGCACAGCAACTTCGGTTCCAGCAACCAGCCGTCGGCGATCAAGATGCGCAACGCGCTCGCGCTGCTCCAGCAGCAGGCGCCGTGGCTTGAGGTCGACGGCGAAATGCACGGCGACACCGCGCTGGACGCCGCCTACCGCAAGACCCTCATGCCCGGCAGCGCGCTCACCGGCGAAGCCAACCTGCTGGTGCTGCCGAACATCGACGCCGCCAACATCAGCTACAACCTGCTGAAAACCGCCGCCGGCGGCGGCATCGCGATCGGCCCGGTGCTGCTCGGCGCGGCCCAGCCGGTGCACATCCTGACACCTTCGGCCACAGTGCGCCGCATCATCAACATGACGGCGCTGACGGTGGCGGACGCAAACGCGGCGCGCTGAAATTCACGTTTCAAAACCTCTGCAGTCGCAATGCCCGGGAGAACCCGAAGGCTTTGTGACGTTGCGGTGACGCCCGGAAAGTGCCCGAAGCAATTCGATTCAACCATCGAGTGCCTTCTTTCCGGTTGCGAATCAGAGAGAGCATGTGCTTACTTACAAGCTAAGCTGACTGCCCCAAATTGAGGCGGAGGCTTGAGATTTTTCGGCCAGTTCGCTAACATCGGGGATTCAAGCTTTTGGGATTTCCCGTGTCTTTCTTCGCTCGGCCACCAGGGTGGCAAGCCCTGCGCAAGACGGGGCTGATGGTCATGTTGGTGGGAACGGTGCTGATCGGTGTCGCTGCGCACGCCAAAGAGACTCCTTCAGGAACCATCTCGCTGACACAGTTGCCGGCCGAAGCTCGGGCCACAGATCGCCTGATTCGTGCCGGCGGCCCGTTCACCAGTGCGAAAGATGGCGTGGTTTTCGGCAACCGAGAGCGCATCCTGCCGGCCGAGCGGCGCGGGTTCTACCGCGAGTACACCGTTCCAACGCCAGGTGCGCGCAATCGCGGAGCGCGCCGGATCGTCTGTGGCGGCCACCCGCCGACGGCACCGCAGGCCTGCTACTACAGCGGCGACCACTACGCGACTTTCCAGCAGATCGTGCCATGAGCTATCTCAATACGCCGCTCGCTCGCTGCCCCGAAACTTCAGGCAATTTTTTGACCCAAGGAGGAACGTGACCATGCTTTTGCAGACAGTCCGTCCAAACATCGTTCAGTCGATCCGCGCGTTTCGCGTCGAGGACCTGATGCAGGCAGCGCTCCACGCCAGCCAGCATTTCCTCTACGCGAACCTCACGGCCGCCCAGTCCAAACAGGACGTTCTCGACAGCATTGCGCAGGCCTTCACGTTTCCGGCGCACTTCGGCAAGAACCTCGATGCGCTGTTTGACTGCATGACCGACATGGTCCACAAGGCGGGCACCCAACCCGGTTTCGTGGTGGTGCTCGAGCAACTTCCCGACAACCCGCGCTTCGACCGCGAGGCCCGCGAGCAGTTGCTCGACGTGTTCCGCGACGCCGCCGACTTCTGGGCCGAGCGCAAAGTCCCGTTCAGGTGCTTCTATTCTTTTCAGTAGCCCGTTCCCAAGAACTTGGTTCATGGGAACGGGCTACCGATGTGAGCCCCAACGTTGCGGAAAAGCCGGTCAAGCCGGCCGCCAAGAGCGCCGCCAACAGCAGCTTCGGCATGAACATGCCGATGATGAGCAGCGCGTTCGACACGGCGATGTGGCTGAACGCGGCGTGAGCCGCGTTTGACCGATGCACGCGGCGTGAGCGGCGTGAAAGCGAGAGACAACTCATTCACCGCAGAGGCGCGGAGTTTGCGGAGTTGCGCAGAGTTAATTCAAGGAATTGGATTTCTCTGCGAACCTCGGCGTTCTCTGCGCCTCTGCGGTGCGTGAGTTCAGTCTTTCAACAACGGCGCAGTCACGCTCAGCGTTTCGGCCAGCGCCAGATACTCGTCAACTGGCACCTCTTCGGCGCGGCGCTGAAGCGAAAAATCGCTGCTGAACTGGCGCTCGTCGAGCCAGCGGCCGAGGGTGTGGCGCAGCAGCTTGCGGCGCTGTGAGAACGCTACCCGGACGAGTTCGGTGAGCAGGCCCGGTTCGAACGCCGGCACCACCCGTAGCGGCAGCATCCTCACAACGGCCGATTCGACCCGGGGCGGTGGATCGAACGCCTGTGCCGACACGTCGAGCACCGACTCGATGGCATAGCGCCACTGCAGCATCACGCTCAGCCGCCCGTAGTCCTTGCTGCCCGGTGCGGCGGCCATTCGCGCCACCACTTCACGCTGCAGCATGAAGTGCTGATCGGCCACCTGTTCGGCGACGCCGAGCAGGTGGAACAGGATCGGCGTGGAGATGTTGTACGGCAGGTTGCCGACGACCCGCAGCCGCTGCCCGCTGGCGCTGGCGAGGGCGCCGAAATCCACCTTCAACACGTCGGCCTCGATCACGTTCAGCGCGCTGCGCTGGCGCAGGCGCTGGGCCAGATCGCGGTCGAGTTCGATCACGGTCAAGGCACCGCAGCGGGCCACCAGCGGGTCGGTCATCGCACCCAGGCCGGGCCCGATTTCGACCAGCGCCTCGCCCGGCTGCGGGTCGATCAGATCGACGATGGCGTCGATCACCGATCGGTCAACGAGAAAGTGCTGCCCGAAGCGCTTGCGGGCAATGTGCTTCACGCTGGCGGCTGGCTCATTGCGGCGCGTCGCGCAGCTCGACGTAGGCGCGGCCGCGCAGGTCGCGAACCCAATCGGCATAGGCCTCGTCGAAGCGCTGTTCGCGAAGGACGTTGCGGGCCTGCTCGCGCTGCTGCTTCAGGTCGAGCGCGGTCTGGCGCCGCTCGATCACCTGGATCAGATGCACGCCGAAGCGCGAGACCACAGGCTCCGAAATGCCGCCCAGCGGCAACGCGTTCATCGCCTCCTCGAACTCGGGCACGAAGCCGCCGGGGGAGGTCCAGCCGAGGTCACCGCCCTGGGCTGCCGAGCCGTCCTCGGAGTTGTCGCGAGCGAGTTGATCGAAGGTCTTCGCGCCACTCAAGAGTTGGCGTTTGAATTCGGCCAGGCGTTGCGCGGCCGCCTGCGCGGGCAACTGCAGGGACACGCGCAGCAGGATGTGACGCGCGCGCGTTTGCTGCACCGTGAACACCGCACCGTCGCTGCGCTCCAGCAGCTTGATGACGTGAAACCCGGCGCCGCTGCGCAGCAGCGTCGCACCGACTTCGCCCGGCTTCATCGTGCGCACGAACTCGACGAAAGGGTCGGGCAGGCGGTCGGTCGGACGCAGGCCGATCACGCCGCCTTGCGCCTTGTTGCCATCTTCCGAAACGTCGCGCGCCACGGCGTCGAACGCCTCGCCCCCTTTGACCCGAGCCAGCGCCGCTTCAGCACGCGCGCTGCGCTGCGCGATCTGGTCCGGCGTCGCCCCCTCGGGAACGGTCACCAGAATTTGCGCGAGGTTGAGTTGCACCATGCCGCCCGCAGCCGCGCGGCGCTTGTCGAGCAGCGCATCGACCTCGTCGCTGCCAACGCGGATGCGCTGGTTCACTTCGCGTTCGCGCACTCGCTCGGTGAGGATCTGGTCGCGCACGTTGTTGCGGAAGGTGGCGAAGGCCACGCCTTGCTGCTGCAGGCGCGCGCGCAACTGCACCATCGTCATCTGGTTTTGCACCGCGACGTTGGCCACCGCACGGTCGATCTCGGCTTCGTCGAGCTTCGGGCCGGTTTCGCGCGCGTTGGTCACTTGCACGCGGTCGTCGATGAGCGCCTCCAGCACCTGCTTGCGCAACTCGGCGGCGGGCGGCAGCACGGCCTTGCTGCGCTGCGCGTCTTCGCGGATGCGTGCGATGCGGCCCTGCAGCTCACCGTTCGTGACGAGTTCCTGGTTGACGACCGCGACGATGTAGTCGGCGGTGCTGGAGACGGCCACGGTGCGCGCTGCTGGAGTGGCTGGAGTAGCTGGAGTGGCTGGTGCGGTTTGCGCCGAAGCCAGCGACCCGCCCACGCACAGCGCAGCGGCGCAAGCGATGCGATGAACGGGGCGATGGCGCGCGACGCGCAAGGGGGACGATTCAGTCATAGGTGCTCAACGGTTGGACCGGTGCGCGTTCGTCGCGCAGCAGGCGGTAGCCCGGGATATTGTCCTTCAACACCTGGAGCGGATTGGTGCCCAGGCGGGACAGGCCGACCAGCTCCAGTTGCAGCAGCAGCCGGGTGGTGGCTTCGCTCAGGCCGGTGGAGGTGCGGGTCGCGACGACGCGGCCGATCCAGCAGCCGGCGTCGTATTCGACCCCGGCCACGCCGTCGGTGATGCGCCGCTCGAGCGTGCTGTAGTTGATGCGGCCGACGGCGTACCAGCTTCCCTGGCAGCTCCCGCCCTGCGCACCGCCCGAGGTCGCCGCGTTGCGCCGCCCACCACTGGATGCATCGGGCGTCGGCCCGTATATCGGCCATTGCCAACCCAGCTCGACCTGCTCGCTCAAGCCCCGGGTCTGGCGGTAGGTGGCGCTCAGCGTGCGGTACGGGCCGGGCGAGTAGCGCGCGCCGACGACGGAGCGCGTGACCTGGCCGATGTCCGGGCTGTATTGCACCGAGGCGTTCAACGTCCAGGCCGGTATCAGCGTGGTCGAGCCGAGCAGCAACAGGTCACGGAAGCCGCGGGTCAAGGCGGCGTCGGGCAGGCCGTTCGGCTGCAAGGTCAGGCGCTGATCGCGGAACAGGTAGCGCTGCGCCAGGCCCAGGCGCAAGGCCTCGGCGCCGGTGTCCGGGTCGAGCACGCGGGTCGTCACGCCGGCCGTCAGGTGGTGTGCGTCGGAGACCCGGTCAACACCCGAAAACGCGTTCTCGGTGAAGACCGAATCGAAGTTCAGATCCTTGGTTGCCGAGTCGAAATTCGGCAGCGTGGTCTGGTCGCGGAACGGTGTGTTGACGTAGAACAGGCGCGGCTCCAGCGTCTGGCGCACGCTGCGACCGAAGAAGGCGGTGTCGCGCTCGAAGACCCAGGCGCTGTCCAGGCTCAGGGTCGGGATCAGTCGCGAAGAGGACGCTTCGATGCTGCCCAGCGGCCGGTCGAGCGAATACGACGCGGCGTTGAACGCCAGCTTCGGCGTGAAGCTCCAGCCCGGCGTCACGTACGGCCGGCTCACGCTGCCCAGCGCATGCAGGCGGATGCCGGTGGCGCGCGGCGTGATGACGGCGTTGGTCGGGTTCGTGAAGCGGTTGAATTCGCTCTCGAAGCCGAACTCGATGCCCGGACCGAAGCGGCCCGCGTAGCGAGCGCCAATCTGCGGCAGGCGTTCGTACGGCGCCTCGATGCGGGTCGCGGGGTCGGTCGTCTGCAGCACCTGCCAGCGTTGCACCCGCACGTAGGTGGCCCAGTCGCCGAACGGGCGGCTCAGGCGCAGGTCGGTGGCGAGCAGGCGCGGGGTCAGGCTCGACAGCTGGCCCGGAAAGTCTTTCCAATAGTCGTCATCGGAGACGCGCAACAGGCGGATTTGCAGGCGCGTGTCGTGATCGAAGTCGGATTCGTGGGCGGCGTTCAGTGCGTAGCGCGTCGCGCGTGTCAACTGGTCGAAGGGCAGCAGGTTCAGCTTCGCTTCGCCACCGAGCTTCGGTTCCAGGTATCGAAACTCGGTCTCAAGCGAGGGCCCGCGGCGCGTGCTGAGGGCCGGCGTGAACGTGGCGTCGCGGTTCGGCGCGATGTTCCAGTAGTACGGGATCGAGGCTTGCACGCCGCTCTTGCTGTCCAGGCCGAAGCTCGGCGGCAGCCAGCCCGACTTGCGCTCGTCGGTGAGTGGAAAGCTCAGGCGCGGCGCGGCCAGGATCGGCACGCCGTAGAAGCGCAGCACCGCGCCCTCGGCGACGCCCTCGTTGGTGGCGAAATCGACTTGAACGCGGTCGGTGGTGAGCAGCCACGCCGGCCCGCCGGAGCCGTCGGTTCCGTCGCTCGGGCAGCTCGTGTAGGTGGCGCCGGTGGCCACGGCGCGCTGCTCATCCAGAAAGTCGACCCGCTGCGCCGTGCCCCCGGCGCCGGTGCGGCTGAAGTGGTACAGCGGGTTGACGAAGAAGCCCTCGAAGCGCTGCACCTTGAGCTGCAGCTCGGGGCCGCTGTAGGTGTTGCCGTCGCGGCTGATGTGGACGTTGCCCTTGCCGATTGCCAGGTCGGCGGGCTGGTCGTAGCTGAGCCGGTCGGCGCGGATCACCAGGCCGCCGCGGCGGAACTCGGCATTGCCCTCGGCCACCGTTTCCAGGTCGGGCCGGCCGCGCAGGGTGTGCGCCCGCAGGATGATCGGCAACTGGCGGCCCGCTTCACCGCGCGGCGGTGGCTGCACCACGGGCGAGGCGCGCAATTCCAATGCCTCGCCTAGCTCGTCTGCAGCGGCGGGTGCTGCGACCGGTGCTGCGGCCGGTTCAGCGGCTTTCACCGGCTGCGCGCGCACCGACGTGGTCAGCGGCGCAGTCAGGGACGCCGCGATGCAGGCGGCCAGGATCGTCAGGCGTGGTGGCGCCGTGGGGCAGGGAACCGTGAGAGGAACAAAGGGCACCGGGATCGAGGGCAGCGTGGGGCGTCGCCTTGCGGCACGGTTGAATGAGCGGCACGGGCACGTCTGAGGTGACGGCCCGGCCGCCGGACGGCGTGTCGTTTGTAGAATGGATTATCCATGAGGCCCACGCCACGCCACCCGGTCCCTGCCCTTGAGCAACACCTCCAGTTCCATCGCCAGTTCAAGCACCATCCCCTGGGCCGACCCGGCCCGCGAACGCGCCTTCAACACCTGGCTGGATTCGGCGAGCGCGGCCCACGGCCTGCTGCCGACCAGCCTGCGCAGCGCCTCGAGCGACGCGAGTTTTCGGCGCTACTTCCGCATCGATTCAGGCCGCCACGCCAGCTTCATCGTGATGGACGCACCCCCGCCGGCCGAAGATGTGCGCCCCTTCATCCAGGTGGCGGCGATGTTGCACGGCGCGGGCCTGAACGCGCCGCAAGTGCTGGCCCACGACGACGCGCAAGGCTTTCTGCTGCTCACCGACCTGGGCTCGGAACTGTGCCTGGACACGCTGCTCGACGCGCAAGCGCGCGGCGACGCGGCGGCTGCCGACGCGCTGATGCGCGACGCCATCGGCGCCCTCGTGCAGTGGCAACGCCGCGCCGATGCCAGCGCCCTGCCGGCGTACGACGACGCGCTGCTGCGGCGCGAACTCGCGCTCTTCCCCGACTGGTGCCTAACCCGCGAACTGCGCGTCACCTGGAGTGCTGCTGACACAACGCAATGGGCCGCCACCTGCGACCTGCTGGTGCACAGCGCGCTGGCCCAACCCACGGTGGCCGTGCACCGCGACTTCATGCCACGCAACCTGATGGTCTGTCGCGACGCCAGCGGCGCCATCGACCGCAACGGCCCGCAGCCGCGCAATCCGGGCATCCTCGACTTTCAAGACGCGGTGCGCGGCCCGATCACTTACGACCTGGCGTGCCTGCTGCGCGACGCCTTCATCTCGTGGGACGAAGAGCAGGAGATCGATTGGGCGGTGCGCTACTGGCAAGCCGCCCGCAGGGCCGGCTTGCCGCTGCCCGACGACTTCGGCGAGTTCTGGCGCCAGGTCGAGTGGATGGGCCTGCAACGCCACCTGAAGGTGCTCGGCATCTTCTGCCGCCTGAAGCACCGCGACGCGAAGCCGAAGTACACCGAAGACCTGGAGCGCTTCTTCAACTACGCGCACAAGGTGGCGTCGCGCTACAACGCCTTGCGGCCCTTTGCGCGCATGCTGGAGCCGCTGATGGGTGCGACGCGGGTCGAGGGCTTTTATTGAACGAAGGGGCGGTATGAACGGCCCCTGATGCAAGAGATCAGCTCACTCACCGCAGAGGCGCAGAGAGCGCAGAGGTAACGCAGAGGCAATGCAGAGGCAACGCAGGGAAGCCCTTCATCTTTTTGAATTTACTCTGCGCAACTCTGCGCAACTCTGCGCCCGCTGCGCCTCTGAGGTGGTGAGTTGGCGGTTCAATCGCCCAGCACCAGCCCCTCACGCCGTGGGTCGGCACCGCCGACAAACGTCGCGACACCCCCGACCTGCGTCTTGATCACAGTGCCGGTGCCGCTCGACTGCGCGTTGATGCTCACCGTGTGGCCGAGCGCACGCAGGCCGGCCACCAGCGGGTCGCCGGCACCGTTGTTGGCGATGACGACGTTCGGGTGCTCGCCGCCGACGCCGGTGGTGGCGCTGTTGCTGGCGCCGAAGTTGATCATCGAGGTGGCTTGCTGCGCGTCCATGCCCCAGTCGAGCGCGCCCACCAACGTCTTCGTGACGAACTGGATGATGGCCGCGCCACCGGGTGACCCGGTGCCCATCAGGAAGTCGCCGCGCGTGCCGTCGGCGGCCTTGGCGAAGACGAGGGTCGGGGCCATCGAACTGCGCGGGCGCTTCAACGCGGCGACACGGTTCGCGATCGGGCCGACGGCATCGCTCGGCGAGAACGAGAAGTCGGTGAGCTGGTTGTTCAGCAGGAAGCCGCGCGTCATGCGGAACGAGCCCATCGAGCTTTCGACGGTGGTCGTCATCACCACCACGTTGCCGTTCTTGTCGACGATGGTCATGTGGCTCGTGCCGCGGCCTTCGGTGGCGCTCACGCCCTGCGGCACGAAGCCGGGGAAGACGCCGGCCGTGGTCACGCCCAGGCTCTTGTCGAAGCGGATCAAATTGGCGCGGCTGCGCAGATAGTCTTTCGCGATCAGCGCGTCGAAGTTCGCGCCGTTCGCCCCGCCATTCGGCAGCGCGACGAAGTCGGTGTCGGCCACGTACTTGTTGCGGTCGGCATAGGCCAGGCGCTCGGCCTCGCTGACCATGTGCACGCCCAGCACCGAGGGCTTGCCGCCTTCGCTGTCCATCGCGCTGGGGGCGAAGTTGGCCATCGAATAGTTTTCCAGGATGCCCAGCGCCTGCGCCACCGCGATGCCGCCCGACGACGGCGGCGGCATGCCGCAGACCCAGTAAGCGCGGTAAGTGCTGCACACCGCCGTGCGCTTGACGGCCGTGTACGCGGCCAGGTCGCTCATTTCGGTCAGGCCCGGCGTCAGCGGCGTGGCGCTCGGGCCGCTGCCCGTGGTGGCCTTGATCTTGTCGACGATGGACTGCGCGATGGGCCCGGTGTAGAGCGCGTTCGCGCCGCCGCTTGCGATCGCGTTCAAGGTGTCCGCGTACGCGGGATTCTTCAGCAAGGTGCCCAGCGGTTTGGGCGCGTAGTCGGGCGCTGCGCCGTAGAAGTAGGCGGTGGCATCGGCATCGACCAGCAGGCTGGCGCGGTTCAGCGCGATCGCGTCGGCCATGCGGCCACTGATTTTGAAGCCGTCGGTGGCGAGCCGTATGCCAGTGGCGAACAGGCCACTCCAGGCCAGCGTGCCGTTGTCTTGATGCGCCAGCTCCAGCATGCGGACCGCGCCCGGCGTGCCGACCGACCGGCCGCTGGCGCGCACGCCGCCGAAGGCCGCGCCGTCATTGGCGGTGCCGGCCGGCGTGGGCAGCGGGTAGGCGGTGTTGGCGGCGCTGATGTAGCGCAGGTAGTCCGGCGTGGCGGCGGCGGGCGCCTGCTCGCGGCCGTCGTAGGCCTGGACCACCTTGGTCTTGGCGTTGTAGTGAACCATGAAGGCACCCCCGCCGAGGCCCGACGACTGCGGCTCCACCAGGCCGAGCACGGCCTGCACGGCCACCGCCGCATCGACCGCGCTGCCGCCCTGGCGCAGCACATCGCAGCCGGCCTGCGACGCCAGCGGGTTGGCGCTGACGACCATGTAGCTCTTGCTCGTCACCGGCTTCGCGCCGAGCCGGTAGCCCGACGCCGGCTCGGGCAGCGCCGGGTCGCCCGGCACCCCGGAACCCACCACGACCCCGCCGGAGCTGGTCGACTGCAAACAGGCGGTGGCAATGGCTTCGTCGTCGTTGCCGCCGCAGCCGGCCAGGGCCGCCGCCAGCGCGAAGCCTGGCAACGCACAGAGCGACAGGAAGGGGTAGCGCGACAGACGGGTGGATTCGCGGGCGGTCATCGTGGGCTTTCTGAAAGGCGGGACGTTGTCGGCCATGATGATGCACTCAAGCGCGCCGATGCGGTGCGACCCGCTTGCAGTACGCCGACAGGCGTGTGGCTCAGGTTGCGAATTCCAGTGAACCCTGCGCACGGTCTCGCTCGGCTTCGCGCCCCGGCAGGCGCCGGGTTTCACAGCCGGCCGCGAGCAGCCAGGGGTCGCGGTCTTCGCCGCCGAAGGTCTTCACGAGGTAGTCGACGAACACGCGGGTGCGCGCCGGCACATGCTTGCGCGTCGGCATGCCGGCGTACAGCGTGGTGGTGAGCAAGTGCCAGTTCGGCAGCACGCGCTCAAGCGCGTTTTCCACCAGCGCTTCTTCGGCCACGAACGACGGCAGACCGGTGATGCCCAAGCCGGCGAGCGCGGCGGCGTACATCGTGTCGGTGTGGATCGTGCTCAGCGCCGAGCGGGCAGGTGTCAACGTCACGCTCTCCCCCGCCGGTTCATCGTCGGCGCCGAGGGCGGCGTGGAAGGTCAGCTCGCGCAGGAACGGCGGCACCATGTTCTCGTGGCCGATCAGGTCGTTCGGGTGCTGCGGCCGGCCGTGCCGGTCGAGGTATTCGGGCGCTGCGCAGAGCACCACTTCCGAGCGCGCGATGCGCCGCGCGATGAAGCTGCCGTCGAGCGGGCGACGGCCCTCGGTGATGATGCTGACATCGAAGTTCTCGTCCACCGTGTCGACCGGCCCGGGCACCGACAGCTCGAGCGTCACACGCGGGTAGGCGGCCCGGAACGCCGGTAAGTGCTTGGCGATCTGGTGCACCGCGAAGGCCGGCGAGCACAGCACGCGCAGGTGGCCGCGCGGCTCGGCGGTGGCGGCGGTGGCAAGCGTCTCGGCTTCCTCGACTTCGGTCAGGATGTGGCGCACCCGTTCGAGGTAGATCTCGCCGGTGTCGGTCAGCGCCAGCCTGCGGGTCGTGCGGTTGATGAGGCGCGCGCCGAGGTGCTCTTCCAGGTCGGCGACCAGCCGCGTCACGACGGCCGGCGACAGGTTCAGTTCGCGCGCCGCGCCGGCGAAGCTGCCGCGCTCGATGACGCGGGAGAAGACCCGCATCGAATGCAGTCGGTCCATGCTTCAAGCCCTCCGGTTGTTTCTATTTCAGCAATACGCAATTGAAGCACAGGCGGTTTATTGATGCTTCGGCAATGTCTACCATTCAATCCATCGATGAGGAAAGCCTCACCGAGGTTGGACAAGACGGCACCCAAGAACAAACGCCGCCCTGCCCGGAAACGTCCCCCTTGGAAATGAAAGACAGCATCATGAACAGCAAACTCCTCTACGCCATCACTGTGGCGATCTCGTTTCTCGGCAGCCTGGCGATGGCCGGCAGTGCCGTCGCCGCGACCGAGCCTTTGACCCGTGCGCAAGTCAGCGCCGAACTCGCCGCAGCGGCTGTCAATGGCACGTTGCAGCGCACCGACTACGACTTCAACACCATGCCCGCAGCGTCCGCATCGACGACCCCGCGCAGCCAGGTCATCGCTGAGCTGGGCGATGCAAAGGCCCGCCGCAAGGCCCTGGTCGGGCCGCAGGCCAACCGCTTGTACAACCCGTTCGGCACCGAGATCCTGGGGCCGTCGATCGTGACCCGCGCCGAAGTCAAGGCCGAGGTGCTGCAAGCCGCCGCCGCAGGCACGTTGCAACGCACCGACTACGACGACGCGACTCTGGTCGCCCGGCGTGCCAATGCGCACATCGCCTCGGCCAGGTTCGGGCAGCGAGTGATGGCGGCGTTCGCGCGCCCTCAAGGCTGAGCCGGTGGCCGCCAGGCCGCACGGGACGCACCGCCATCGGCCGCCTTCGGGCGGCCTTTTTCTTTCGGCGCTCTTTAGGCCCGGCGAGAATGCGCGCCTCATGTTTGCATTCTTCGAAAACCGCATCCGCCCGACCGCCGCACCGCACGGCGCCCCGCCACCGGGTCTTGCCGCGTTCTACTGGCACTTCGTGCGCCAGACACCCGGCCTGTACCTGGCGATGTTCGCCACCGGCCTGGGCGTGGCGCTGATCGACACCTTGATCCCGGTGTTCATCGGCAAGCTCGTCACGCTGATGCAGGCAAGCGAGCGCGCCGCGGCCTTCAGCGCGGCCGCCGGCGGCTTGGTGGCGATGGCCGCTGCGGTGCTGATCGGCCGGCCGCTGGCGATGCTGGCCGACAGCCTGGTGCGCAACAACGCTGTGGTGCCCGGCGTGACCAGCCTGATCCGCTGGCAGAGTCACTGGCATGTGGTGCGACAGAGCTGGCCGTTCTTCCAGAACGACTTCGCCGGGCGGATCGCGAACCGCGTGATGCAGACCAGCAACTCGGTGCGCGAGTCGGTCGTCAGCAGCATCCGCGCGCTCTGGTACATCGCGATCTACGGCTTGTCGTCGCTGCTGCTGATGGCCTCGGCCGACTGGCGCCTGGCGGTGCCCACCGTGCTCTGGTTCGCCGGCTACGTCTTCTTCCTGAGCCACTTCGTGCCGCTGATGCGGGACCGCGCGAAGACCAGTTCCGAACTGCGCTCGCTGGTGATGGGCCGGGTGGTCGACAGCTACACCAACATCCTGACCGTGAAGCTGTTTGCCCGCGCCCGCGACGAAGACAAGTACGTGCGCGACGTGATCGACGAGCACACCGTCGCGATCCGCCAGCACATGCGCGTGACGACGCGCTTCATGGCCACGCTGGCGGTGATGAACGCGCTGCTGCTGGTGAGCACGGCCGGCATCGGCATCACGCTCTGGTCGCAGGGTCAGCTCAGCGCCGGGCTGGTGGCCACCGCCCTGCCGCTGGCTTGGCAGATCGCCAGCATGGCGGGCTGGGTGAGCTGGGAGGTGACCGGCATCTTCGAGAACGTCGGCGTGGTCCAGGAGGGCATGGAGACGATCGCCGTGCCGCACACGCTGACCGACGTGGCCGGCGCGCGCACGCTGGAAGTACCCCGCGGCGAAATCCGCTTCGAGCACCTGACCTTCACCTATGGCCGCAGCGACGGCAAGCGCGTTCTCGACGACCTGAACCTGGTCATCCGGCCGGGCGAGCGGGTCGGCCTGGTCGGCCGCTCCGGGGCTGGCAAATCGACGCTCGTGAACCTGCTGCTGCGCTTCCATGAAGTCGAGCAGGGCAGCATCCGCATCGACGGCCACGACATCGGCCAGGTGACGCAGGAAAGCCTGCGCGCGGCCATCGGCATGGTGACGCAGGACACCTCGCTGCTGCACCGCTCGATTGCCGCGAACGTCGGCTACGGGCATCCGGATGCGAGCCCAGACGAGATCGTCGCGGCCGCCCGCAAGGCGCAGGCGCACGACTTCATCCTGGAGCTGAGCGACTGGAAGGATCGCACCGGCTACGAAGCGCATGTGGGCGAGCGCGGCGTGAAGCTGAGTGGCGGCCAGCGCCAGCGCATCGCCATCGCCCGCGTGGTGCTGAAAGACGCGCCGATCCTGGTGCTCGACGAGGCCACCTCGGCGCTCGACAGCGAGGTCGAACTCGCGATCCAGGAACAGTTGCTCGGCTTGATGGAAGGCAAGACCGTGATCGCGATTGCGCACCGGCTCTCGACCATCGCGCGCATGGACCGGCTGATCGTGCTGGAGCAGGGCCGCATCGCCGAGCAGGGCACGCACGACGAGCTGCTGCGCATCGGCGGGCATTACGCAAAGTTGTGGCGCCACCAGTCGGGCGGCTTCCTGCCGCACGACGCGCCGGCGCCCGTCGAAACCGAAACCGGGCCGGCGGTCGATTTCGGCCGGTCCGACGAGATGCGCAGCGCTGCGCAACCCGAACCGAATCTGAACCAGTCGCCCGCGGCAACCCGCGTCTGATATGAGAGGTATGAGAGGTCGAGAGGTGGACAGCTTGAGGATTGTTCGGCTCGGCTCCCTCTCCGGCTTGGCTCCCTCTCCCTTTGTGAGAGGGTTGGGGGGTGAGGCGGGTCTTTCGAGGCGTCTACGCCGAGCCCGCCGAACGGCATCGGCTTGCAAGCCGATGCGCGCACTGCAAGTCAGGGCCGGCGAATAGTCACTGTGTCGGCGCGCAGCCCCTCACCCCAGCCCTCTCCCCAAAGGGGCGAGGGAGCAAATGCCGCCGCTGCGAAAATCCTACAGTCCCTGAAGCAACGCGCTGTAAGAACGCCGGCCCCATCGCGACCGAACCTGAACTTGCCTGAGTCACGCCATGCTTGGGATCGATCGGGTACGCCGTGCGCTCATCGCGATCGCCGGTCTGCTGTTGCTGGGCGCCGCGCACGCGGGCAGCACGATCTACGGCGCGGGCAAAGGCCCGGCCATCGGTGGCCATGACGCAGTGGCCTACTTTGCCGACGGCGCACC
Organism: Rhizobacter sp.; assembly: GCA_025355745.1. GTDB lineage: Bacteria > Pseudomonadota > Gammaproteobacteria > Burkholderiales > Burkholderiaceae_C > LMDS01. Next base: position 34,470 of record JANXZA010000087.1, read on the forward strand.
GAAGGCAGGCGACGCGCGCCACACGCACGATTGGAACGGCGCCACCTGGCGCTTCGCATCGCCCGAGAATCGCGACCGCTTTGCCGCTGAGCCGCAGCGTTATGCACCGCAGTACGGCGGCCACTGCGCGTATGCAATGGCCAGCGGTTCGTTCGCGCCCGGCGACGCGAAGCGGTGGCGCATCGTCGACGGCAAGCTCTACCTGAACACGAACATCTTTGCGCAAGGGCTGTGGGAGACCAACATCCCGCGGCGCGTGCTCGATGCCGACGGTCACTGGCCGGCGAAGAAGCTCGAGCTTGAGGCCGCGCCATGATGCTTGCGGCGGCTGCGTCGCCGCCGGTGTGCTTCGCGCGTTTGCGGCCCGCCGTACCTGCCGTGCCCGCCCCGGCCATCGACGCAAGTACGCTGCCGCGCGACGTGGCGCTCGCGCTGTCGAATGCGCTGCCGTTCCTGCGTTGCGGCGAGGAATCGGCGGTGCACGCGTTCGGCCGCCGGCTCGCCAGCGCGGCGGGCGCTGCGGAACAGGCGGTGCTGGCCGCGATCACCGCCGATGAAGCCCGTCACGCGGCCTGGCTCGAAGCCCTGGCTGCGGCGCTGCCCGCACCCGACCGTGCGCCGCAACCCGCCGCGATGGCCGCGTTCTTCCGCCGCCTGTTGACGCGCGACCCGGCCCTGCACTTCGCGCGCGCGGCCGCGCTCGACCTCGCGGTGTGCGCGATCCTGCGCCCGCTGGTCGGAGCCGGCAGCGCGCTCGCGTCCGCGCCGCAGGTGGTGGCCGGCCTGGCCTCGATTCGCCGTGACGAAGCCCGCCACGTTCGCATCGCCCGCGACTGTGCGCGCCGGCTCGCCTTCAGCGCCGCGCGGCAGCGCGAGCTCGACCTCGCGATGCGCGACGAGCTCGCCGCGCTGCTCGCGCCGGTGCGTTCGAGCCTGACGCGACTCGGCATCGCCGGGTTTGGTTCGTCCGACGCAAATCGCGATGCCTGATGTAATGCCTGATGTGATGCCTGATGCGGTGCCCGATTCGCTGCCTGGTGCTCTTCATGGCACGCGGCCCGCAGCAACGCCGCCGCCCCGCGCCCGCGTCGCCGCGGGCCGCGTCCGGCTGCTCGGCATGGGCATGGCGCTGCCCGGTGCGCCAGTGGCGACGAGTGCGCTGTGCGCCCGGCTCGAAGCCCGCTTCGGCGTGCCCGCGCAACGCCTGGGCCGGCGCCTCGCGACGCGCCTGCAAGTCGACACCCGCCACCTGTGCCGCAGCTTCGACGCGGCCATCGAATCACCGCGCCCCGGCCAGCGCAACCCGGAGCTGGCGGCCGCCGCGTTGGCGATCGCGCTCGCGAATGCGCGCGTGCGTCCCGCCGATCTCGACTACCTGTTGACGCACACCGCGACCCCGGCACGCGCGTTGCCCGGCGGCTCGGCCGAGGTCGCCGCGCGTGTCGGCGCATGCTGCGCGCATGCCGAGTTTCGGCAGGCCTGCACCGGCTTTGCGAGCGCGCTGCAATTTGCCTTCGCGCTGCTGCGCGAGCCCGGCGCGAGGCCGGTGGCGATCGTCGGCAGCGAAACCGGCTCGGTGTACTTCGACCCGCACCGGCTCGCCGAAGACCCGGGTCAGTGGATCAACCTGCTGCAGATGGGCGACGGCGCTGCGGCGGTGGTGCTCGGGCCCGACGACGGCAGTGCCGGGCCCTGCATCGAGACCGCGTTCTTCGGTCAGATGCCCGATCCGCCGCCCGCCGGGCTCGCACTCGCCGCCGGTGGATCGGACCACCCGGCCCCGGGCGCCGGCGCGCTGACCTTCACGCACGACTTCGCGGCCGTCGCGCGCCACGGCGCGGCCTTGTTCGAGGCCGGGCGCGACACGCTGCGCGCGCGCGGCCATGCGCTCGACGCGGCCGCCTGCCTGATCCCGCACCAGGCCAGCGGCGCGGTGGCGGGCTGGTTCGCCGACCACTTCGGCGTGCCACGGGCGAAGGTCTGCGAGCACGGCCGACGCGTCGGCAACCTCGGCAGCGCCAGCATCTGGGCCGCGTTGAACGATGTGTTCCAGGCGCTTGCGCCCGGCGAACGCGCGTTGTTTCTCGGTGCCGAGGCGACGCAGTACAGCTTCGGCGGTTTCGCGTTGACGCGGTGACCCGCGCCGTGAGCGACGCCACCGCGATCCGCTTCGATGGCGTGAGCCTGCGCTTCGGCAACGTCGTCGCGCTCGACGGCGTGAACCTCGCCGTTCGCAGCGGCAGCATCAGCGCGCTCTGCGGCCCGAACGGCGCCGGCAAGAGCAGCGCGATCCGGATCGTCTGCGGCCTGTTGCGGCCGGACGCGGGCGGCGGCGAGGTGCTCGGCGAAGCGCTCGCCGCGCGGCCCTCGCGGCGGCGGGCCCGGATCGGCTACATGGCGCAACATACGGTGCTCTACGACGAGTTGAGCGTGATCGAGAACCTCGGCTTTCGCGCCGCCGTGATGGGCCTGGCGCGGCACGGCGAACGCGCCCGCGAGGCGCTGCACGAGCATCGGCTCGACGGCGTGGCGAAGCAGCGCGTCGGCACGCTGTCGGGCGGTTGGCGGCAGCGCGTCGCGTTCTGCGTCGCGCAACTCGCGCGGCCGCGTCTGCTGTTGCTCGACGAGCCGACCGCCGGCCTCGATGCCGCCGCGCGCGCCGCGTTGTGGGCCGAGTTGCGCGCGCTCGCGGTGGCCGGCGTGACGCTGCTCGTCAGCACCCACGATCCGGCCGAGGCCGCGCTGTGCGACGCGTTGTTCGTGCTCGAGCGCGGCCGCGTCGTGTTTGCGGGTGCGCCCGGTCAACGCTGGTCGGCACCCGAACTGGACGCGCTGCGCACGGCTGCGGCGGTCGGCATGCGAGCCGCGTGATGCGGGTCTTCTGGCGCATCGTGTTCGCGATCGCCGCCAAGGAGCTGCGGCAGATCGCGCGCGACCGCATCACGGCGGCCTTGCTGATCGGCGTGCCGCTCGCGCAGATCCTGCTGTTCGGCTACGCGATCGAACTCGCACCGCGCCAGTGGCCCACCGCCTGGGTCGGCAGCGGCGCGCCCGATGCGCTCGCCACGCGCGCCCAGCGGCTGCTCGAAGACGATCACTGGTTTCGCATCACCCGAAGCACCACCGATCTGCGCGAGGCGCAACGCTGGATGCAGCGCGGCAAGGTCAGCTTCATCGTCGTCTGGCCCGCCGACGCGACCGCGCGCGTGCTGCGCGAAGAGAAGCCGGAAGTGAGACTGATCGCCGACCTGTCCGACCCGTTCGCCGCGGCTGCGCTGGGCGCGCTCGAACGCGCGCTCGACGCCGGCGCGCGACCCAGCGGCCAGACCCGGGCCGAGGCCGGGCTGCCGATCAGCGTGCGGATCGAAACCCTTCACGCCGCGCGTTTCGGTGCCGGCGAATACCTGGTGCCGGCGCTGGCCGGCGTGATCCTGACGCTGACCCTCACGCTGCTGGCGGCGCTCGCGATCGTTCGCGAAGTCGAGCGCGGCACCTGGCACGGTCTGCTCACCACACCGGCCAGCGCGGGCGCGATCGTGCTCGGCAAGCTGCTGCCGTACCTCGGCCTGGGCGGCCTGCTGTTCGCGGCGCTGATAGTGCTCGCGCACCTCCTGTTCGGCACCGCGTTCGGCGGCCCGGCACTGTGGTTCGCGGCCGGCCTGTTCATGCTCGCGAATCTCGGGCTCGGCCTGACGCTGTCGTTCATGGCCCGCACCCAGATGCAGGCGATGCAGATGGGCATCTTCTTCTACCTGCCATCGATCCTGTTGTCGGGCTTCATGTTTCCGTTCCACGCGATGCCGGCCTGGGCCCGCGCGATCGGCGAGCTGCTGCCGCTGACGCATTTCCTGCGCTGCCTGCGTGCCAGCCTGCTGCGCGACGCCGACGCCGCCAGCGTGCTCGCACTGGCCACGCCGATCGCCGGGTTCGCGCTGCTGACGCTGTGCGCCGCGCTGCTGGGTTCGTACCGGCGCTCGAGTTGACCGATGGTGGCGTCGGTCGATTGACCCGACAATCGCGCCTCGTCGCCCGACCCCGCCATGCTGCGAATCACCGAACTCCGTTTGCCGCTCGACCACGCGCAGGCCGCACTGCGCGCCGCCATCGCCACGCGGCTCTGCATTGCCGACGCCGAGCTGATTGCTTTCAGCATCTTCAAACGCAGCTTCGATGCGCGCAAGAAGAGCGCGGTGCAGCTCATCTACACCGTCGACTGCGAGCTGCTCGACGAGGCTGCGGTGTTCGCCCGGCTCGCCGACCAGCCGCACATCAAGCCGACGCCCGACACCGCCTATCGCTTCATCGGCCAGGCCCCCGCCGACCTGCCGATCACGCCGCGCCCGATCGTCATCGGCTTCGGCCCGTGCGGCATCTTCGCCGCGCTGGTGCTGGCGCAGATGGGCCTGCGCCCGATCGTGCTGGAGCGTGGCCGCAGCGTGCGCGAACGCACAAAAGACACCTGGGGCCTGTGGCGCCAGGGCGTGCTCGACCCCGAGTCGAACGTGCAGTTCGGCGAGGGCGGCGCGGGCACGTTTTCCGACGGCAAGCTGTGGAGCCAGATCAGCGACCCGCGGCACCTGACGCGCAAGGTGCTGAACGAGTTCGTGAAGGCTGGCGCACCCGAAGAAATCCTCTTCATCGCCAAGCCGCACATCGGCACCTTTCGCCTCGTCGGCGTGGTCGAGAAGATGCGCGCCGAGATCGAGGCGCTGGGCGGCGAGGTACGCTTCGGCCAGCGCGTGACCGACGTGCGGATCGAGGCCGGTCAGGTGCGCGGCGTGAGCCTGGCGGACGGCACGCAGCTCGACGCCGAGCAGGTCGTGCTGGCGCTCGGCCACAGCGCGCGCGACACCTTCGCGATGCTGCACGAGCGCGGCGTGTTCATGGAGGCCAAGCCGTTCTCGATCGGCTTTCGCATCGAGCACCCGCAGTCGGTTGTCGACGCCGCGCGCTTCGGCGCGAACGCCGGCAACGCGATCCTCGGCGCGGCCGACTACAAGCTGGTGCACCACGTGCAAGGTTCACCAGGTTCGCAAGGGCGTGGCCGCTCCGTCTACAGCTTTTGCATGTGCCCCGGCGGCACGGTGGTGGCGGCCACCTCGGAGGCCGGCCGCGTCGTCACGAACGGCATGAGCCAGTACTCGCGCAACGAGCGCAACGCCAACGCCGGCATCGTCGTCGGTATCACGCCGCAGGACTACCGCCTGGACAAACAGTTAGGCGGCGCCGTCGACCCGCTCGACGGCATCGCCTTCCAGCGCCATTGGGAATCGCGCGCGTTCGAACTTGGCGGCGGTGCATACCGGGCGCCGGCGCAACTCGTCGCCGACTTCATCAAGGGCCAGCCCTCGGCGGCGCTCGGCAGCGTGCTGCCGTCATACCAGCCGGGCGTGACCTTGACCGACCTGGGAAGCAGCGCGAACCCGAGCCTGCCGCAGTACGCGATCGACGCGATCCGCGAGGCGCTGCCGGCGTTCGAGCGCCAGATCAAGGGCTTCAACCGGCCCGATGCGGTGCTCACCGGGGTCGAGACACGCACCTCGTCGCCGCTGCGCATCACGCGCGGACGCGACTTCCAAAGCCTGAACGTGCGCGGCCTGTACCCGGCCGGCGAAGGCGCGGGCTATGCCGGCGGGATCATGTCGGCGGGGGTCGACGGGATCGAGGTGGCCGAGGCGGTAGCGCGTGAACTGCTGGGCATCGCACCGACCTGATCACGGTCTCTAAACCGATCAGCGCATCAGCAGCAAGCTTGAAAGAGGCAACGAGACGATGCGCGGATCGTCGCTGGCCTGCGCGTCGCCTTGGGTAACCAAGATGCCGAAGGGTGCGTTGTAGACAGACTTCTCGATAAAGGCTCTGAGCCCCCGGGTATCGGCGTGGTCGATGCGCCGCTGGTACTTGATCTCGACGGGAATGCGTTGATCCCCTACCGTCAACACGTAATCGACTTCAGGCTCGGCACCCCGCTCAGGAAAATGACTGAGCTGGAGGTTAATGATCGACTTGAAGAACTGCCCCGCAGCACTCTCGGCGATGTGGCCGGCAAGAACGGCCAGATGCGGCGCAGCCTGCAGTGCCACCGGATCCAGCGGCACGCGTTCCTGGAGCCACGCGGCCCGCAAGGCGTGATCACAAAGAACGAGCTTGACAGCTCCCTTCTTCCTCTTCAAACGCAGTTCCAGCGGCTCGATCAACCTGACCAGCAGCGTCGCATCGAGAAACTTTAGGTAGGTGAGGATGCGCTGCCAGCCAATGTTCGCATCCAGCGCGCGCCGCACTTCGTCAAGATACAGCGCCTGGCCCGGCGACTGCCCGGCATAGCGACACGCCAGCTTGAACACCTCTTCAAGCAATGTTTCATCCCGACGCCGACCACGCTCACCGATCCGCAAGTCGTGTTGGATGGCGCGTCTGACCACCGTCTCGACCAACTGTGCCGAAACCTCCTCCCAAGTGGAATCCAACTGTTTGTGCGCCAGTGGATAGGCGCCCATTTCCGAAAAGGCAGTAAAGGCCAAGTTCCGGGTGGCGCGGTGCGTTTCGCCGAAGCTTCGCAACTCGTGCCAGAACGCCTTCTGCTTGAGCGAGCCCAGGCCGTTGTAAGGCAGAAACGGCGCTATCGACGGCGCGCCGCGCATCTCGGATATTTCCCTCAAGAGCAAGGGGCCGATCTCGATCGTCGAGACTCGACCGGCCAAGCTGTCCCGGCCGGCTTCGATTCGCAGCGCCGAGCTGCCCGTGACGATCGCGCGAACGGGCTGCAAGTCAACCAGGTGTTTGAGTTGGGTCGCCCAGTCGGACAGGTTTTGCACCTCGTCAAGGAGCAGATAAACCGGGCCATGCTGTTCCCGCGCCGACGCATGAAACGACTGACCAACAACATTGTCGGCATACCAGGCAGCCAGATCGAGGATCGGGGCCTGGAGCTTTCGCAAGTCCGGGATGTCATCAAATTGGACGCGAAAGATTCGCCGCGGATCGACGCCCTGATTCAGCAACTCATCGGTGACCTGATTCAACAAGGTTGTCTTGCCGACCTGGCGCGGCCCTCTCAACACAGTGATCGGGGCAAGACCTCGCAACAAGCCTTTCAACACCGGCGCATAAGCCCATCGCTTGATCGTCGCAACGTCGTACTGGCGCTCACCCCGCCACCAGGGGTTGGCGTCGCGGAGGTTGCGCTCGGCGCCGGCAGTCAGCAGCGCTTCCAACGTCAACTGCTTCAAACGTCAGTTCTCCAGCAACCAACAAGCTGCGCCGCTACGCGCACGCCGCCATCACCTGCGCCACCGCCGCAGTGAGCTTCTTGCCGTACGGAACATGCAGGAACTCGTTCGGCCCGTGGGCGTTGCTCTTCGGGCCGAGCACGCCGCAGACCATCATCTGCGCGGCCGGGAAGCTGGTTTGCAGCAAGCTCATCAGCGGGATCGTGCCGCCCTGGCCGATGCTGCCGCAGGGCGCACCGTAGTGGGCTTGCGACGCGGCGTTCAGCGCGTCTTCGAGCCAGGGCGCCAATGTCGGCGCGTTCCAGCCGGTGGCGCCCAGCGCGCCGGCGCGACCGTCCGGGTGGAAGGTGACCTTCGCGTTGTAGGGCGCGTTGTCTTCGAGCAGCGTCTTCAGCGTGAGCGCCGCTTCATGGCCTGCGACCAGCGGCGGCAGGCGCAGGCTGAGCTTGAACGCGGTGTAGGGCCGCAGCACATTGCCGGCGTTGCCCAGTTCGGGGAAGCCGTCGGCGCCGGTCACGCTCAGGGTCGGCTTCCAGGTGCGGTTCAGCAGCGCCTGCGTGGGATCGGTGGTGGTGGGCAGCGTGAGCGCGCCATCGGCGCCGCAGGCCCACGGGAAACGCTTCCAGACCTCGTTTCCGAGGATCTGCGCGGTGGCGTGCGTCTGCTCGATGCGATCAGCGGGAATCGCGCAATGAAAGCTCTGCGGCAACAACTCGCCGGTGGCACTGTCTTCAAGCCGGTCGAGCAGCTGGCGCAGGATGCGGAAGCTCGACGGCACGAGGCCGCTCGAATCCCCCGAGTGCACGCCTTCGGTCAGGATCTCGACCTTCAACACCCCGCTCACCATGCCGCGCAGGCTGGTCGTTAGCCACAGCTGGTCGTAGTTGCCGGCGCCGCTGTCCAGGCAGACGACGAGGCTGACCTTGCCCAGCCTCGGCTTCAACGCATCGAGGTAGGCCGGCAGGTCGAACGAGCCGCTTTCCTCGCAGCTTTCGATGATGCCCACACAGCGTGCACGCGGGATGCCTTGCGCGTCGAGCGCCATGATCGCGGTGATGGCGGCGTAGACCGCATAACCGTCGTCGGCGCCGCCGCGGCCGTAGAGCAGGCCGTCCAGGTACTTCGGCGTCCACGGCCCGAGGTCGTTGCGCCAGCCGTTGAACTCGGGCTGCTTGTCGAGGTGGCCGTACAGGCAGATGGTCGGGGCATCGACTTCATTGCCGCCGGGCCGGGTCGCGGGCACCTCGAAGAAGATTACCGGCGTGCGGCCTTCGAGGCGGATCACTTCGAGCTTCAGGCCGGCGACATGCTTGCTTTCGACCCAGGCTGCGGCGTCGCGCACCACCTTGTCGAGGAAGCCGTGCGCGGCCCAGTCGGGGTCGAACATCGGGCTCTTCGCGGGGACGGCGATGTAGTTCGTGACGAGCGGAACGATCTCGTCGTCCCACATTTGACCTGCGAAGGCGGCGATCGCGGTGGCTTCATCGGGCTGGACTGGCAGCAGCGGGTCGCGGGCGTTCATGAGTGGCTCCTCTTTCAAGCAAATCGGCAGTGTAGAACTTCAGTCGCTCGCACTCGGCCAGGCCGCCAGCGCGGCGAACACCTCGGCCCGGATCGAGCGCGGACGACGGCAGCGCTGGCGCCGTTGTGACGAGCTGAGAAGAGCCAACACTTCAATGAATTTCAAGTCTCTCAGGTAGGCATACTGCCGCCTCCATCGAGGACCCGCCCATGAACGACTTCTTCACGCTGAGCACCACCGACGCCGTCGCCCACCTGCAGCTCAACCGCCCCGAGCGCCTGAACACGATGGCGCCGGCCTTCTTCCCCGCCCTGCGCGATGCAGTGCGGGCCTTGCACGCCGCTGGCGAGGCGCGCGTGCTGGTGATCTCGTCGACCGGCCGGCACTTCTGCGCCGGTATGGCGCTGGATGTATTCGGCGCCGAAGATGCCTTGCTCAGCACCGCCACGCCACGCGCCCGGCTGCGCTTCCAGGACACGCTGCGCGCGCTGATCGACTGCTTCAGCGCGCTCGACGAAGCGCACTTCCCGGTCATCTGCGCGGTGCAGGGCGGCTGCATCGGCGGCGCGCTCGACCTGGCCACCGCCTGCGACATCCGCCTGTGCACGGCCGATGCGTTCTTCACCGTGCAGGAGATCCACATCGGCATGATGGCCGACCTGGGCGTGCTGCAACGGCTGGTGGGTATCGTGCCGCAGGGCGTAGCGCGCGAGATGGCATACACCGGCGAGCGCGTCGGCGCCGAGCGCGCGCTCGCGGTCGGCCTGGTCAACGCGGTCCTGCCCGACGCCACCGCGCTGCTGGCTCACGCGATGAGCCTGGCGCGCGGCATCGCTGCCAAGTCGCCACTAGCGATCGCCGGCAGCAAGCTGGCGCTGAACCACGCCCGCGACCACGGCACGGCTGCCAGCCTGCAGCACATGACCTTGCTGCAAAGCGCGATCTTCGATACGGCCGAGATGGCCACCGCCATCGCCGCATGGAAGTCCAAAGGCACCGCCGAATTCGCGGCGCTGGCGCCGGTGTGAAGGGCTGAGCGGGGAAGGTATCTCTGCCACAAAGACACGACGGCACCAAGGGAACACAAGGGAAATTTGCCTGCTTGCCTGCTTGCCTGCTTGCGTTCTCGCCTTCTTGCCTTCTTGGTGTCTTTGTGCCTCCGTAGCGGAAGTTTCTTCAACCTCCCCTCACCTCATTTTGCGACCCCGTCCTTCCACCCGCCCCCCAGCACCTTGTACAAGGTGACCAGGTTCTGCACTTGCAAGGCCTGCACCTGCACCGTGGCTTGCTGGGCGGCAAACAGGTTGCGTTGCGCGTCCAGCACTTCGAGGTAGCTCGACGCACCGTTGCGGTAGCGCAGGTCGGCGAGTTTGTAGGTGACTTGCGCGGCGTTCGTCTGCGCGGCCTGGGCGCGCAGTTGCTCGCCGAGCGTGGCGCGGCCGGCCAGCGCATCGGAGACCTCGCGGAATGCGGTCTGGATCGCCTTTTCGTACTGCGCGATCGCGATCTCCTTGTTGACCTTCGAGACCTCGAGAGTGGCCTGGTTGCGGCCCGCATCGAAGATCGGCTGCAGCAAGGTCGCCGCACCGGTCAGCGCAAAGCTGCCGCTCTTGAACAGGCCCGACAACTGGCCGCTGGCGGTGCCGGCGTTGGCGGTCAGCGCGATGCGCGGGAACATGGCGGCGCGGGCCGCGCCGATGTTCGCGTTCGCGGCCAGCAACTGCTGCTCGGCGGCGCGGACGTCGGGCCGCCGCGCAAGCAGATCAGACGGCAGGCCGGCGGGCAACTCGCCGAGCGCCTGCTGCGCTGCCATCGGCGCGGCCGGCGGCAAATCGCCCGGCTGGCTCTGGCCGAGCAGCAGCAGCAGCGCGTTGTCGTCGAGGGCGCGTTGGCGCTGCGTCTGCGCGAGCGTGGCGCGCGCCCCTTCGAGCAGTTGCTCGGCCTGGCGGAAGTCGAGTTCCGACGCCGCGCCGTTGTCGAACTTCAGCTTGGTCAGGCGCATCGACTCTTCGCGCGTCTTCAGCGCGTCGCGCGTGACGCGCAGCAGTTCGTCGTCGGCGAGCAAGCCGATGTAGGTGTTCGCGACCGTTGCCACCAGCGTGATCTGGACCGTCTTGCGGGCTTCGTCGGTGGCCAGGTACTGGGCCAGCGCGGCCTGGCTCAGGCTGCGCACCCGGCCGAAGAAGTCGAGCTCGAAACTGGTGACCTGGAATCCCACCGCGTAGGTGTTGACGAGGCCGCCGCCCGAGCCCGCCTGGCGCTGCACATTGACGCCGCCACCGAGCGTTGGCAGCTCGTCGGCGCGCTTGATCTGATAGGCCGCGCGCGCCTGCTCGATGTTCAGCACCGCCACACGCAGGTCGCGGTTGTTCGCCAGCGCGATCTCGATCAAGCGCTTCAGACGCGCATCCGTGAAATAGCGCTGCCACTCGATCTCGGCGGCGGCCTCGGCGCCCTCGGCGCCCGCTGCGCCCACTGGCAGCAACTCGGGTGCATACACCGGCGCCACGGGGGCGGCAGGGCGCTCGTAGGCCGGGGTGAAGCTCATGCAGCCGGCCATCGAGAGCGCGGCCGCGAGTGCGGTCGATGTGGATGCGCTGCGCATCACGGCACGGTCAGTCATGGCGGTCTCCGGGAGCCTGCGTCGCAGTGGGCGGCAAGGCCGGCGGTGCTGGCGGCGGCGCCCCAAACGGCTTGGCGTCCAACTCATGCGCGCGCATCTTGCGCTGCCGTTCGCTGTCCTTGAACAGGCTGCGCACGACGACGAAGAACACCGGCACGAAGAACACCGCCAGCACGGTCGCGGTGATCATGCCGCCCATCACGCCGGTGCCGATGGCGCGCTGGCTGGCCGAGCCGGCACCCGACGACACCACCAACGGCAGCACGCCCAGGATGAACGCGATCGAGGTCATCAGGATCGGCCGAAAGCGCAGGTGCACGGCCTTCAACGTGGCCTCGACCAGGCCCATGCCTTCGGCCACCAAATCCTTCGCGAACTCGACGATCAGGATCGCGTTCTTCGCCGACAGGCCGATCACGGTGATCAGGCCGACCTTGAAGAACACATCGTTCGGCAGGCCGCGAAAGGTGGCGCCGAGCACCGCGCCAAGCACCCCGAGCGGCACCGCCAGCAGCACCGCGAGCGGGATCGTCCAGCTCTCGTACAGGGCCGACAGGCTCAGGAACACGGCGAGCAGCGCGAACACGATCAGGATCGTTGCGGTCGAGCCCGACAGCCGCTCTTCGCGCGACTGGCCGGTCCACTCGAAGCCGAAGCCGGCCGGCAGCTTCTTCGCCAGCGCTTCCATCTCGTTCATCGCGTCGCCGGTGCTGAAGCCGGGCCCGGCGTCGCCGGACAAACGCATCGTCGGATAGCCGTTGTAGCGCACCGTCTGCATCGGCCCGGTGATCCACTGCGTGGTCGCAATCGCCGACAGCGGCACGACCTGGCCCTTGCCGTTCAACACCCCGAGCTTGAGCAGGTCGTCGGGCTGCATGCGGCTCGGCGCATCGGCCTGCACCACCACGCGCTGCAGGCGGCCGGCGTTCGGGAAGTCGTTCACGTAGGTCGAGCCGAGCGCCGTCGACAACACCGAGTTGACGCTGTCGAACGAGATGCCGAGGGCACTGGCACGATCCCGGTCGACGTCGATCTGCAGCTGCGGCGCGTCTTCCAGGCCATCGGGGCGAACGCCGGCGAGCACCTTGCTCTGCGCGGCCATGCCGAGCATCTGATTGCGCGCAGCGAGCAGCGGGGCGTGGCCGTTGCTGCCGCGATCCTGCAGCCGGAAGGTGAAGCCGGTGGCAGTGCCGAGTTCCGGAATCGCCGGCGGGCTGAGCGCGAAGATGAACGCATCGCGCACGCCCGACAAGGCACCGAAGGCCCGCCCCGCCAGCGCCTGCGCCGAGTGGCCGGGGCCTTTGCGTTCGTCCCAGTGCTTCAACGGCACGAAGGCCAGCGCGGCGTTCTGGCCACTGCCCGAGAAGCTGAAGCCGAGCACGCTGACCATCTTGTCGACCTCGGGCTGGGCCAGGAAAAAGCGTTCGGCCTGTTGCATCACCGCCAGCGTGCGCTCCTGCGTCGCACCGGGCGGCAACTGGACGTTGGCGATGATGTAGCCCTGGTCTTCGTTCGGCAGGAACGAGGTCGGCAGGCGCGTGAACAGCAGCACCATGACCGCGATGATGGCAACGAACAGCAGCATGAAGCGCGTGCTGCGCGTCAGCATCTTCGCGACCCAGCTTTCATAGCCGTGCGTGGTGGCCAGGAAGCCGCGGTTGAACCAGCCGAAGGGGCCACGCTTGGCCTGCTTGTGGCCGGCCTCGACCGGTTTCAGAAAGGTGGCGCACAGGGCCGGCGTGAGCGACAGGGCCAGGAACACCGAGAACAGCATCGAGCTGACCATCACGAGCGAGAACTGGCGGTAGATGTTGCCCACCGAGCCGCTGAAGAACGCCAGTGGCAGGAATACCGCGACCAGGGTAGTGGTGATGCCGATCAGCGCGGCGGTGATCTGGCCCATTGCCTTCTTCGTGGCGTCGCGCGGCGACAGGCCTTCCTCGCTCATGATGCGCTCGACATTCTCGATCACCACGATCGCGTCATCGACCAGGATGCCCACCGCCAGCACCATCGCGAACATCGTCAGCACGTTGATCGAGAAGCCGAACACGAACATCATGCCGAACGCGCCGAGCAGCGCCACCGGCACGACGATGGTCGGGATCAAGGTGTAGCGCAGGTTCTGCAGGAACAGGTACATCACCAGGAAGACCAGGATCACCGCCTCGACCAGCGTCTCGACGACCTGGCTGATCGAGATCTTCACGAAGCGCGAACTGTCGTACGGGATGTCGTACTTCACGCCCGGCGGGAAGTAGGCCTGCAGCTCGGCCATGCGCTTCTTCACGGCCTCGGCCGTGGCCAGCGCGTTGCCGGTCGGCGAGAGCTGCACGCCGATGCCGGTGGAAGGCTTGCCGTTCAGGCGCGCCGAGGTGCCGTAGCTCTGCGCGCCGAGTTCAATCCGCGCCACATCGCGCAGCCGCACGGTCGAGCCGTCGGTGTTGGCGCGCAACACGATGTCGCCGAACTGCTTCTCGGAGTTGAGCTGGCCGTTGACGACGACGGTAGCGAAGATCGCCTGGCCGCTGACGATCGGCAAGTCGCCGATCGAGCCCGACGAGACCTGCGCGTTCTGCGCCCGGATGGCGTTGTTCACATCGTTCGGCGTCAGGTTGAAGCCGACCAGCTTGGCCGGGTCGATCCAGATCCGCATCGAGCGTTCGGTGCCGAACAGTTGCGCCTGGCCGACGCCGGGGATGCGCTGGATTTCAGGCAGCACGCTGCGCGACGCATAGTCGCCGAGCGCCACCGGATTGATGGCCGGGTTGTCGCTGGACAGGATCGTGAACAGCAGGAAGTTGGCGCGCGCCTTGTCGACGCGCACGCCTTGCTGGGTCACGGCCGCCGGCAGGCGCGGCGCGGCGCGGCTCAGGCGGTTCTGCACATCGACCTGCGCCAGGGCGGCGTCGGTGCCCGACTCGAACGTCAGCGTGATCGTGCCCACGCCGTTCGCCTGGCTGACCGACTCAAGGTAGATCAGGCCCGGCGAGCCGTTCATCTCCTGCTCGACGACGCTGATGACGCTGTCTTCGAGCGTCTGCGCGGAGGCCCCGGGGTAGACGGCCGTCAGCACGATCGAGGGCGGTGCCACCGTCGGGTACTGGGCGATCGGCAACTGCTTGACCGCCACGCCGCCGAACACCAGGATGAACAGCGCGATGACCCACGCGAAGATGGGTCGGTCGATGAAGAATTGGGCCATGAGGGGCGCCTGTTACCTGGACGACGCGGCCGCTGCCGGCGCGATGGGGGGAGCCGAGGCGGCTTGCGAGGCAGCTTGCGATGCAGCCGGCGCTGCGCCGGGTCCACCGGCCGCCGAGGCCGCCAACTTCTGCCACGGCACGGCCTTCACCGGCGCGTTGCCGCGCAGCTTCTGGAAGCCGTCGACCATCACCTGCTCGCCGGCTTTCAGGCCTTCGAGCACGACCCACTGGCCATCAACCGAACTGCCGACCTTGACCGGCCGTGGCGCGACCTTGCCGTCGGCACCGACCACCATCACGCTGTCGCCGGTGGAGCCGCGCGTCACCGCCTGCTGCGGCACGACGATGCCGGCCTCGGCCTGCGCCTGCTCCAGGCGCACCCGCACATACATGCCGGGCAGCAGCAGCCCTTGCGGGTTCGGCACCTCGGCGCGCAAGGTGATCTGGCCCGAGGTCGGGTCGACCGTCAGGTCGGAGAACAGCAGCCTGCCCGGCTGGGCGTAGTCGCTGCCGTCTTCGAGGACGATGCGCACGCTGGCGCCGTCGGCACCGGCACCCGTGCCCACCCGCTTGAACTTGCCACCCTCGACCGCCTTGCGCAGCCGCAGCACGTCGGTGGTCGACTGGGTGAAGTTCACGTACATCGGGTTGATCTGCTGCACCACCGCGAGCGGCGTGGCCTCACCGGTACCGACCAGCGCGCCTTCGGTGACGAGGGCGCGGCCGATTCGCCCGGCGATCGGCGCCGTGACCGAGGCATAGCCGAGGTTGATCCGCGCCGTCTGCAGCGCCGCCCGGGCCGAGGCCACATCGGCCTCGGCGGCCTTCTGTGCGGCCACCGCGTTGATGAAGTCTTGCTGGCTGATCGCGTTGGCCTCGACCAGCGGCTTGTAGCGCTCGGCCTGCGCACTCGCCTGCGTCGCGTTGGCCTGGGCCCGCGCCAGCACCGCCTGCGCGCTCGCGGCGCTGGCTTGATAAGGCGCCGAGTCGATCGCGAACAGCGCCTGGCCGGCCTTCACGTCACTGCCCTCGGTGAACAGGCGCTTTTGCAGGATGCCGGCGGCGCGCGCCCGCACCTGCGCCACGCGCGAGGCCTCGAGGCGCCCCGGCAGTTCGGTGGCCAGGCCGACCGCGCGGGTGGCCACGGTGACCACGCCGACCTCGGCTGGCGGCGGCGCGCCGCCCGCTGCGCCCGGGCCACCGGGGCCACCGCCCTCGCCGGCCTTCGGGCCGCAGGCGGCCAGCACCGCGAGCGCCATCAGCACGGCGGAACTCACCACGAGCTTGTTGATTGCAGGCACGGCAGACCCTTCAGGACGGTGGGCGCAGCGGCGCCGCACGAGATTGGGGAATCAGATTGAATTGCAGACGGGATTGCATACAGGAGACAGCGGCGGCGGGGTTGCCCCTGCGCAAACCACGCTGGCGCATCGCGGTGCAGTAAAGTATACATACATGCTTGAATGTATGTGAATGGCCGGGCGCCAGCCCGAATGCGTCGTCGAACCCCGCGCTGCACCGCAGCGAGATCAAACCCCATGGTACGCAGAACGAAAGAGGTTGCCCAGGCGACCCGCAGCCTGATCCTCGACACCGCCGAACTCGTGTTCGATCGGCGCGGCGTGTCGGGTACGTCGCTGCATGAAATCGCCAAGGCTGCCGGCCTGACGCGGGGCGCGATCTATTGGCACTTCAAGGACAAGGCCGCGCTCTTCGACGCGATGATGGAGCGCGCCCACCTGCCGCTGGAAAAATCCGGGCTGGCGTGTGGTTTTCGTGGTGCCGACATCACGGTGTCACAACTGCGTGACGGGCTCGTGGCGGTACTGCAGCATGTGGTGGCTGACCCGCAGATGCGGCGCGTGTTCTCTATCGCCAGCCACAAGGTCGAATACGTCGGCGAAACCGAAGCCCTGCGCGAACGCCACGTGAGTTTGCGCAGCGAGTGCCTGGCCGACATCGAACGCACCTTGCAGCGGGCGATGCGGCGCGGCGAACTGGCGCGCCGCATGCCGGCCCGCGCGGCAGCAGTGGGGCTGCACGCGCTGGTCGACGGCCTGCTGCAGAACTGGATGCTGGACCCCGGCGACTTCGATCTGGTGAAGGTCGGGCGCCAGGTGGTCGAT
>JANXZA010000111.1 GCA_025355745.1 Rhizobacter sp.
TCGACGCTCACGCGGCGCCCTTCGACCGACACCTTCAACTGCTCGCGCGTTACGCCCGGCATGTCGAGCACGACGGTGTAATGCGTGTCGGATTCGCTCACATCCATCGCTGGCGTCAGCGCGGGCGCTTCCACGGAGCGGGCGCGGGACTCTTCGAACAGCCGGTCGAGCGAGCGACCGAAAGCAGGCACCAGAGTGCGATGGGAAGCGGAACGGGTGATGGGCATGACGAACATGATCGGGCTCCTAGAATCGACTGAATCAACGTTCGGTTGCCGCACCATGCCGCAACCATGGACCCGACTTGCAGCGGGTATTTTTGTTTTCAAGTGGCTTGAAAAATCGAGCCTCGTCCAAGGACTGAAATGAGATCCGTGATCGACCAATTGCCCGGCTCGAAGATTCGCGAAGTCGCCAACGCCGGCCTTGGCCGCGACGATGTGCTGGCCTTCTGGTTCGGCGAAAGTGACGAGCCCACACCTGCGTTCATCCGTGACGCTGCGGTTCGTTCATTGCAAGACGGCGAGACCTTCTACGCCCACAACCTCGGCCTGCCCGAGTTGCGCGAGGCGTTGTCGCGCTACACCGGCTCGCTGCACAAGCCGGTGGATGCGGGCCGCATCGCTGTCACCTCGTCAGGCGTGAACGCGCTGATGCTGGCGATGCAGGCGCTGGCCGGCGCGGGCGACGAGGTGGTGGCGGTGGTGCCGGTCTGGCCGAACCTGACCGCGCAGCCGGTGATCCTGGGTGCCAGCGTGAAGCGCGTGGCGCTGGAAGTGCGCGACGGCGCCTGGTGCCTGAACCTGCCCGCGCTGCTGGCGGCCGTCACGTCGGCCACACAGGTTCTTCTGATCAACGCGCCGAACAATCCGACCGGCTGGACGATCACACGCGCCGAGCAGTCGGCAATCCTTGCGCATTGCCGGCGCACCGGAACCTGGATCGTCGCCGACGAGGTCTACGAGCGCATCTTCTTTCGGCCGGACAGCGTCTGCGCGCCGAGCTTCCTCGACATCGCCGAGCCCGATGATCGGCTGGTCGTCGCGCACAGCTTCTCGAAGAGCTTCCTTATGACCGGCTGGCGGCTCGGCTGGCTGGTGGCGCCGCCGGTGCTGATGCCGGCGATCGGCAAGCTGATCGAGTTCAACACATCGTGCGCGCCGGTCTTCATCCAGCGTGCCGGCCTGGCCGCGCTGGCCGGCGCGGCTGACTTCGTGCCCGGTCTGGTGCAGCGTCTGCAAGCCTGCCGCGACACCTTGCTGCCCGCACTCGCGGGCGTGCCGGGCGTGACGGTTGCCGTGACCGACGGCGGCATGTACGCCTTCTTCCGCGTCGAAGGTCACGACGATTCGCTGGCCTTGGCCAAGCGCCTCGTCGTCGAGGCCGGCCTGGGCCTGGCGCCCGGCGCGGCCTTTGGCGACGAGGCCGAGGGCTGGCTGCGCTGGTGCTTCGCATCGCGCGAGCCCGTGCGGCTGAGCCGAGGCGTGGAGCGGCTGGCGCGCTTCCTGCGGCTATAATCGAGTGGCTCTGCGCCGGGGAAGTTCTGGAGTCTCCCGAAATTCGCGCAGGGCACAAGCGCACGGCACCGGTCGGTTTCACTGGTGTTCGCAAGTAGCGCCTTCGCAAGAGGGCAGTCGAAACCGTGGCATCCGTGCCGCCGATCAGGTCAACCGCAGGTTGAACTAGATGGCGCAAGCGGGTGGCTCGGTTTCATCCCACTGGAAACGAGTCATGTCCAACGCCACCATCAACAAGGCCGAGATCGTCGCGGCGAACGCGCGCAGCGCCAACGACACCGGTTCGCCGGAGGTGCAGGTCGCCATCCTGACGGCCCGCATCAACGACCTGACGCCGCACTTCAAGGCGCACATCAAAGATCACCACGGCCGCCGCGGCCTGCTGAAGATGGTCAATCAGCGCAAGAGCCTGCTGTCGTACCTGAAAGACTGCGACGCCGTGCGCTACACCGCACTGATCCAGAAGCTCGGCCTGCGCAAGTAAGCACGGTGTGCACACACGGAGCCTGTCTGGAATTCCCCAGCACAGGCTCCTTGCATTTCAACCCCTGACCCGGCCCGCGACCCCGAGCGCCGCTGTGTCATTCCACCGCTGCCCTGCATCAGAGCAGCTTTGGAATGGCATCCCGCCCGATGGGTCGTGTTCCGCACCCGCAACCACCGGAGAGTTTTCCATGAGCCTGTTCAACAAAGTCAGCAAGACCTTCCAATGGGGTCAGCACACCGTCATCCTTGAAACCGGCGAGATTGCACGCCAGTCGGGCGGCGCGGTGATCGTCAACATCGAAGACACGGTGGTGCTCGCCACCGTCGTCGCAGCGAAGAACCCGAAGCCGGGGCAAGACTTCTTCCCGCTGACCGTCGACTACATCGAGAAGACGTACGCGGCCGGCAAGATTCCGGGCAGCTTCTTCAAGCGCGAAGGCCGCCCGAGCGAACTCGAAACGCTGACCTCGCGCCTGATCGACCGGCCGCTGCGCCCGCTGTTCCCGGAAGGCTTCTACAACGAGGTGCAGGTGGTGATCCACGTGCTGTCGCTGAACCCTGAAGTCTCGGCCGACGTCGCCGCACTGATCGGCGCCAGCGCCGCGCTGGCCATTTCCGGCATCCCGTTCAACGGCCCGATCGGCGCTGCGCGCGTCGGCTACATCAACGGCGAGTACGTTCTGAACCCGGGCAAGACGCAGTTGCTTGCGTCATTGATGGACCTGATCGTCGCCGGCACCGAAGCGGCCGTGTTGATGGTCGAAAGTGAGGCCAAGCAGCTCAGCGAAGAAGTCATGCTCGGCGGCATCGTATTCGGCCACCAGCAGGGCAACATCGCCATCAACGCGATCCACGAACTGGTGCGTGACGCCGGCAAGCCTGCCTGGGACTGGGCCGCGCCCGCGAAGGACGAGCCCTTCATCGCCAAGGTCGCAGCACTCGCCGAGGGCCCGATGCGCGAGGCCTATCAAATCCGCTCGAAACAGGCCCGCACGCACGCCACCCGCACCGTCACGGCTGCCACCGTCGCCTCGCTGCAAGCCGAAGGCACGGCCTTCGACAAGGTCGGCCTGGACAACGTGCTGTTCGATATCGAAGCGAAGATCGTGCGCAGCCAGATCCTGGCCGGCGAGCCGCGCATCGACGGGCGCGACACGCGCACCGTGCGCCAGATCGAGATCCGCAACGGTGTGCTGCCGCGCGCCCACGGCTCGTCGCTGTTCACGCGCGGTGAAACCCAGGCGCTGGTGATTGCCACGCTGGGCACGGCGCGCGACGCGCAACGCATCGATGCGCTGGCCGGTGAGTTCACCGAGCACTTCATGCTGCACTACAACATGCCCCCGTTCGCGACCGGCGAAACCGGCCGCGTCGGCACCCCGAAGCGCCGCGAGATCGGCCATGGGCGGCTGGCCAAGCGGGCGCTGGTGGCGGTGCTGCCGAGCCAGGCCGACTTCCCGTATTCGATGCGCGTGGTCTCCGAGATCACCGAGTCAAACGGCTCGTCGTCGATGGCTTCGGTGTGCGGCGGCTGCCTGGCGCTGATGGACGCCGGCGTGCCGCTGAAGGCGCATGTGGCCGGCATCGCGATGGGCCTGATCAAGGACGGCAATCGCTTCGCGGTGCTGACCGACATCCTCGGCGACGAAGATCACCTGGGCGACATGGACTTCAAGGTCGCCGGCACCAACACCGGCGTGACCGCGCTGCAGATGGACATCAAGATTCAGGGCATCACGAAGGAGATCATGCAGGTCGCACTCGCGCAGGCGAAGGAAGCGCGGCTGCACATCCTGTCCAAGATGACCGAGGCGATGGGCACCGCGAACACCGAGGTCTCGCAGTTCGCGCCGCGCCTGTACACGATGAAGATCAACCCGGAAAAGATCCGCGACATCATCGGCAAGGGCGGCGCCACGATCCGTGCGCTGACCGAGGAAACCGGCTGCACGATCGACATCGGCGAAGATGGCACCATCACCATTGCGTCGACCGATGCCGATAAAGCGGAGCACGCCAAGAAGCGCATCGCCGAGATCACCGCCGAGGTCGAAGTAGGCAAGATCTACGAAGGCCCGATCGTCAAGATCCTCGACTTCGGTGCGCTCGTCAACCTGATGCCCGGCAAGGACGGCCTGCTGCACATCAGCCAGATCGCGCACCAGCGCGTCGAGCGCGTCACCGACTTCCTGAAGGAAGGCCAGATCGTTCGCGTCAAGGTGCTCGAAACCGACGAGAAGGGCCGCGTCAAGTTGTCGATGAAGGCCTTGCTCGACCGCGAAGTGGCACCGCAAGCGCAGCCGCATCACGACTGATCCGCAATGCGGGGCCGGCGCGACGCTGGTCGATGAACGTTGTCGCGCCGCCATCAACCTGCTGGAGGCCACGAGCATGAAAGCCATTGCGATCACATCCCACGGCGCCCCCGAGGTGCTGCGCCTCACCGAATGCGCGGCGCCGGTGGCCGCTGCGGGCGAGGTGTTGATCCGCGTCGCCGCGGCGGGCGTGAACCGGCCCGATGTGCTGCAGCGCAAAGGCTTCTATCCGGTGCCGCCGGGCGCGTCGGAATTGCCGGGGCTGGAAGTCGCCGGCGTGATCGAAAGCGGCGACGAGATCGCGATGCGCGAGGCCGGCTTCAAGGTCGGCGACCGGGTGTGTGCGCTGGTCGCGGGCGGCGGCTACGCCGAGCTGTGTACCGCGCCTGTCGGCCAATGCCTGCCGGTGCCGAAAGGCTTCAGCGACATCGAAGCCGCGAGCCTGCCCGAAACCTTCTTCACGGTCTGGTCGAACGTCTTCGACCGGGCGCGACTGCAGGCCGGCGAGACGCTGCTGATCCAGGGCGGCACGAGCGGCATCGGTGTCACCGCGATTCAACTCGCGAAGGCCGCAGGCGCGACCGTGATCGCCACGGCCGGCAGCGACGAGAAGTGCGCGGCCTGTATCAAGCTCGGTGCTGACCACGCCATCAACTACCGCAACGCCGACTTTGCCGAGGAAGTCAAACGCATTAGTGGCGGCCGCGGCGTGAATGTGATTCTCGACATGGTTGCCGGCTCGTACGTGGCGCGGGAACTGACCTGCCTGGCCGAGGACGGCCGCCTCGTGTTCATCGCCGTGCAGGGCGGGGTCGAGGCGCAGATCGATGCCGGCGTGGTGCTGCGCAGGCGCTTGACGATCACCGGTTCCACCTTGCGGCCGCGTCCGGTGGCGTTCAAGTCGGCCATCGCGAAGGCCTTGCGAACGACGGTCTGGCCGTGGCTCGAAGCTGGCAGCGTCAAGCCCGTGATCTACAAGGTGTTCCCCGCCGCTGAAGCCGCTGCGGCGCACACGCTGATGGAGTCGAACCAGCACATCGGCAAGCTGGTGCTGACATGGTGAGCGCCACGCTCGAAGCCCATGCCGCGCGGCGCAAGCTCGTCGTCGGCAACTGGAAGATGAATGGCAACCGGGCCGCCAATGCCGAGTTGCTGGCGGCCTTGAAGGCCGCCGGCCCGTGGGTCGCCGAGGTGGCGGTGTGCGCGCCGAACCCTTACCTCGGCGACGTGGCCTTGTCGCTGCAAGGCGAAGCCATCGTCTGGGGCGCACAAGACTGCTCGGCCTTCGAGTCAGGCGCCCACACCGGCGAGGTGTCGGCCTCGATGCTGGCCGAGTTCGGCTGCCGCTATGTCATCAACGGCCACTCCGAACGCCGCGCCCAGCACGCCGAGAGCGACCAACTCGTGGCCGACAAGGCCAAGGCCGCGCTCGCCCACCGGCTCACGCCGATCGTCTGTGTCGGCGAGACGCTGGCCGAGTACGAGGCGGGGCAGGGCGGCGCAGTCGTGAAGCGCCAGCTCTCGGCGGTAATCCACACGCTGGGCCATTGCATCTCGCAGGTCGTCGTTGCCTACGAGCCGGTCTGGGCCATCGGCACCGGCAAGACCGCCACGCCCGAGCAGGCGCAGGCCGTGCATGCGGTGCTGCGTGCGCAACTGAAGGCGGCCACCGAGCACGCCGGCGGCATGAAGATTTTGTACGGCGGCAGCGTCAAGCCCGACAACGCCGCCGCGCTTTTTTCGCAGCCCGACATCGACGGCGGGCTGATCGGCGGCGCGGCGTTGAAGGCGGCTGATTTCGCCGCGATCTGTCGTGCGGCGGGCTGACCCGGCCCTTGCATGCGCGCTGCGCCGCCCTGTTTGATTTGAGGAGTTGATCGAATGAGTCTGATGTGGAATCTGGTGGTGGTGCTGCAAATTCTCGCGGCCCTGGTGATGATCGGCCTGGTGCTGATCCAGCACGGCAAGGGTGCCGACATGGGCGCGTCGTTCGGCAGCGGCGCGTCGGGCAGCCTGTTCGGTGCGACCGGCAGCGCGAACTTCCTGTCGCGCTCCACAGCCGTGTGTGCGTCAGTGTTCTTCGTCTCGACGCTGGCGCTGGCCTACTTCTCGAACGACCGCTCGCGGCCCGCCACCGACAGCATCCTCGACCGGCCTTCGGTCAGCGCTCCTGCGGCCAGCGTGCCGCTGACGGGCGCTGCGCAAGTGCCGGGGGCGGCCAGCGTTCCGGCTGCATCGGCTGCGCCTGCGGCATCGGCCGCAGTTGCCGTGCCCGCGCCGGCCCCCGCGCCAGCGCCGCGCGCCGCCGCCTCGGGGGCCGGCGCGATACCGGTCAAGTGAGAGCCTGAACTGCGCGCTGATGCGCACCGCTTCGCCGGGCGCAGCAGCGATGTTGCAGTGCAGCGAAGCCAGCGGTCGGCGCAACCTTTGAGGTTAGAATTCACAGTCGTCCGGTGCGCCACTCCTCACGCCATCCGGGATGATTTTT
>JANXZA010000196.1 GCA_025355745.1 Rhizobacter sp.
CAGCGACGATGCCAAGCGGGCCGCGAAGCAGGCCTTGCTGGCCCGCCTGCGCGCCGACCATGCGAGCCTGAAGCGCGAGCGCTGGGGCGGGTATTCAGGGTACGACGGCTGGTTCGCGCGGGCCAACAATGCGGCCTTCGGTGTGCTCGCGGCCTACCACGAACTGGTGCCGAATTTCGAGCGCCTGTTCGAGCGCGAAGGCCGCGATTTCACGCGCTTCTATGCCGAGGTCAAGCGCCTCGCGGCCTTGCCCGAAAGCGAGCGCCGCGCCGCGCTTCAATGAACCGAAACCCAGATCCGAAAGAACCTGATCCATGGCCGACATCCACATCCACCGCGACCACCAACTCGGCCTGGCGAAGGCGCGCACGGTCGCCTTGCAATGGGCCGAGCAGGCCGAGTCGGAGTTCGACATGGAGTGCACGATCCTCGAAGGCGAGACCAGCGACACCGTCGAGTTCAGCCGCAGCGGCGTGAAGGGCGAACTGATCGTGGCCGCGAACCACTTCACCCTCGACGCGAAGCTCGGCTTCCTGCTGGGCGCGTTCAGCAAGCGGATCGAGCGCGAGATCGAGACCAACCTCGATGCGCTGCTGCTGAAGAATGCGGCCGCGGCGCCGAAGGCCGCCGCGAAGAAGGTGGCCGCAGAGCCGACGACAAAGCCGACGACAAAACCGACAACAAAGCCGGCGGCGAAGAAGGCGACCGGCAGGAAAGCCTAGATGGCGTAGCCGGCGCTGCGCCTACTTCAGCGACTCGATCAGGTCCACATACTCCTGCATCGCCGCGTCACTCGTCTTGCCCTTGTTCTCGTTCCACGCGTCCCACTTGGCGCGCCCGACCATGTCGGTAAAGCCCGGTCGCTTGCCTTCGGCGTCGCCGCTGCTGGCCTGCTTGTACAAGGCATAGATCTTCAGCAAGGTCATGTTGTCGGGCTTGTCGGGCAGGGCCTTGGAGGCTGCAACGGCTTGCTCGAATCGGGCTTTCAGATCGGCCATGAATTCATCTCCTGTGGGTGAAAATGTGCATTGACGGCGCCGATGTTACCCAGCATCTTGGGGGCCCAACCAATCAAACCGGAGATGTCGATGGCCGAGACTTCGCAGCGCATGTCGCGCGTGGACACCGCCTGGCTGCGGATGGACAACGACGTGAACCTGATGATGATCGTCGGCGTCTGGTTGCTCAAGCCCGCCATCAGTTACGCGGCGCTCGCCGAGCGCATCGAAGACAAGCTGCTCAAGTACGTGCGCTTTCGCCAAAAGGTGGTCACCGATGCGATGGGTGCCAGCTGGGTTCACGACGACGCGTTCGAGCTCGGGCGCCACCTGCAGCACGCGAAGCTGCCGCGTGAGCCCGGTCAAAGCGAACGCGAGGCCTTGCAGGCACTCGCGGGCGAGCTCGCCAACACGCCGCTCGACCCCGACCACCCGCTGTGGCAGTTCCACCTGATCGACCACTACGAGGGCGGCAGCGCGCTGGTGCTGCGCATCCACCACTGCATCGGCGACGGCATCTCATTGACCTCGGTGATGCTGTCGATCACCGATGGCGGCATGGACCCGCCGAAGCGCAGGAAGCGCGCCGCCGCGCAGGCCGAAGCCGAAGCCGACTGGTTGCCGGATGCGGTCGTGAAGCCGCTCACCGGCCTGGCCGCCAAGGCCGCCGCGATGTACGGCGAGGGCATCGACAAGGCGGTCGAGATCCTGTCGAACCCGCAGCAAGGCCTGCTCGGCTCGCTCGCGCTGGCGCGCACCGGTGCCAAGGTGCTTGGCGATGTGGCGGCGCTGGCTTTGATGGCCGACGACTCACCGACCTTGCTGAAGGGCAAGCCGATCGGCCAGAAGATCGTCGCCTGGGGCGAACCGCTGCCGCTCGACCAGGTGAAGGCAGTCGGCAAGGCGCTGAACTGTTCGATCAACGATGTGCTGCTGGCGTGCGTGGCTGGCGCTATCGGTGCTTATCTGCGCGAGCTGGGCGACGACCCGGCCGGCAAGGAGATCCGCGCCATGGTGCCTGTCAACCTGCGCCCACTCGAACAAGCCTGGAAGCTCGGCAACCGCTTCGGCCTGGCGCCGCTGACCTTGCCGATCGGCATCGACAACCCGATCGAGCGCGTCTACGCCGTGCGGGTGCGCATGAGCGAGTTGAAGAACAGCTACCAGCCTCTGCTCGCGTTCGCGGTGCTGTCGGTGGCGGGCGCGCTCATCAAGCCGGTGCAGGACGGCCTGCTCGGCCTGTTCGCGAAGAAGGCGACGGCGGTGATGACGAACGTGCCCGGCCCCACCACCCGGCTCAAGTTCTGCGGCGCGACCCTGCGCCAGACGATGTTCTGGGTGCCGGCCTCGGGCGATGTCGGCGTCGGCGTGAGCATCCTGTCGTATGGCGGCGGGGTGCAGTTCGGCCTGATCACCGACAAGAAGCTGTGCCCGTATCCGCAGCAGATCATCGACCGGTTTGAGCCCGAGTTCGAGAAGCTGCTGCTGGTGGCGATGATGCTGCCGTGGGGCGACGGCGAGTAGGCGCCAGGTGCCTGCTGGCGCGGGCTCGGCGCAGGTTCGGGCAGCGCCGCTCAGTCTTCCAGCTCGGCCTTCGCCATCTCCACATCGAGCCGCTCCATCGCGTCCAGCGGCGTGCAGGCGGCGGCGTCTTCGTAGAGCTTGGTCGCCTCCTTCATCTTCTTCTCGCCTTCGAGCATCACCAGCCCGTTCGCGTACTCGACCATCGCGATGGCCGACGTCGGGTTCAGCTTCAGCGCGGTCTTGAACATCGTGATGCCGGCGTCCTTGCTCGCGCCCTGGGTGCGGCCGAGCAGCGAGCCGACCTTGTCGATCACCTCGGCATGGAAAGCGCCGAGCGCGATGTGCGCATCGGCATGTTGGGGCGCGAGCTTGATGGCGGTCTCGAGCGCGCTCTTGACCTTGCTGCCCAGCCCTTGCGCGAGCGCCTTCGCAATGCTGATGCCCTGGCTGTAGCGGCCGAGCGCAAAGGCCAGGCAGTAGTAGGCGTTGGCGTTCTTCGGGTCGGCGGCGATGTGCGCCTCGGCGCGTTCGGCCACCTCCATGAAGAGCGCGAGCTTGGCCTTTTCGCTCGTCTCCAGGTAGGTGGCGTAGATGGCCTGCGCCTTGTTCGCGACCGTGATGCCTGCTTTTGCGCCGGTCTCGCCCGCCTTCACACCGGCCTCGACCGCCTTCTGGAATTCACCGGCGTGGAACAGCGCCCACGCAGCCAGCACCTTCGCGTCCATGGGCAGCGGCTCGGCGTCGCCGGCATGCAGACGCGCCCAGTGCTTCTTCAGGCTCGCGGTGTCGTAGGTGTAGGCGGCAGCGTCGTGCGGAAAGGCGGTCCATTTGGCCATGATGCGGGTCTCCGGGGGTCAGGTGTTGATCAGGTGTTGATCAGGGGTTGTAGCGGCCGACCAGCGTGTGCAGGTGCTCGCGCTGGTCGGCTTCGAGGTACGGCGAGAGCAGGCTGAGCACGTGGAAGGCGCCGCGCAGCAACGCAGCACCGGCACTCTCGGGTTCGAGTGCGTTGCGCGGGTCGCGCACGTACTCGAAGCTCAGCCAGTACGTCAGCACCACCACCATCGCGGTGGCGACCGGCTCGACATCGCGCGCCCCGATGCGCATCGCGTTGCTGCGGGCCAGGCCGTCGAGCACGTTCTGCACCGCCTTGCTCTTGTTCGTCAGCACGAACTGGAAGTGCTTTTCGAGGCGCCGGTTCTTCGACAGCAAGTCGTTCAGGTCGCGGTACAGGAAGCGGTACTGCCAGATCAGCTCGAACAGCATGTGGAAGAAGAGCCAGGCGTCTTCGACATTGGCCACGCCCTCGGCGGCGCGCAGCAGTTCGTCCAGCGCGGCCTCATAGCGGTCGAACAGGCTGTTGATCAGCTCGTCCTTGGCGGGGTAGTGGTAGTAGAGATTGCCGGGGCTGATGCCGAGTTCGGCCGAGATCAGGGTGGTGGAAACATTCGGCTCGCCGAAGCGGTTGAACAGCGCCAGCGTGACTTCCAGAATGCGCTCGGCAGTGCGGCGCGGCTTCTTGGTTTGCGTGACCATGGCGTCGTGTTTGTCCCCTGCCGGGCAATCTAGCATCAAGTGATGGGCGGTCGCATCGGCATCGGCCCGCTGCCTACAATCCGCCGCTCATGCCAGCCATTTCATTCCAGCACGTCGTCAAGACGTACGGCGCCGTCAAGGCCCTCGACGATGTGAGTTTCAATATTGAACAAGGCGAATTCTTCGGCCTGCTCGGGCCGAACGGTGCGGGCAAGACCACGCTCATCAGCATCCTGGCCGGCCTGGCGCGCGCCAGTGGCGGTACGGTCCGCGTGCTCGGCCACGATGTGGTCACCGACTATGCACAGGCCCGCCGCAGCCTGGGCATCGTGCCGCAGGAACTGGTGTTCGATCCGTTCTTCACGGTGCGCGAGGCCTTGCGCATTCAGGGCGGCTACTTCGGCGTGCGCACCGATGCCAGGGCCAACGATGCGTGGATCGACGAGCTGCTCGCCAACCTGGGCCTCGCCGACAAGGCCGATGCCAACATGCGCCAACTCTCGGGCGGCATGAAGCGCCGCGTGCTGGTGGCGCAGGCGCTGGTGCACCGCCCGCCGGTGATCGTGCTCGACGAGCCGACGGCGGGCGTCGATGTGGAACTGCGCCAGACCTTGTGGCAGTTCATCGCGCGCCTGAACCGGGAAGGGCACACGGTGTTGTTGACGACGCACTACCTCGAAGAAGCCGAGGCGCTGTGCGGCCGCATCGCGATGCTCAAGCAGGGCCGGGTGGTGGCACTCGACCGCACCTCGGCACTGCTCGCCGGCACGGCCAGCACGATGCTGCGTTTCAAGATGGACGCGGCCTTGCCGTCGCAGCTTGCGGCGCAGTCGCGCGTGACTGGGCGCATCGTGCAGATCACGGCCCACGACGCGCACGAGGTCGAGACCATCCTGGGCGTGTTGCGCAACGCCGGCTGCCAGCCGGAAGACCTGGAGATCGGTCGTGCCGATCTGGAAGATGTGTTTCTTGAAATCATGAACGGGCCGCCGCGCGCGATGCACGCGATGGGAGTCGCTGCATGAACAACATAAGCAGCGTGAGCAGGGTGAGCAGCGTGAGTCTGCTGTCAGGCACGAGCACCTTGCTCTACAAGGAAGTGCTGCGCTTCTGGAAGGTCAGCTTCCAGACCGTGGCCGCGCCGGTGCTCACGGCGATCCTGTACCTGCTGATCTTCGGCCACGTTCTGGAGGACCATGTGAAGGTGTTCGGCCAGGTCGGCTACACCAGCTTCCTGATCCCCGGCCTGGTGATGATGAGCGTGCTGCAGAACGCGTTCGCGAACAGCAGCTCGTCGCTGATCCAGAGCAAGATCACCGGCAACCTGGTGTTCGTGTTGGTAGCACCGCTGTCGCACTGGGCCTGGTTCGTCGCTTACGTGGGCGCCTCGGTGGTGCGCGGCGTGGTCGTGGGGTTGGGCGTGCTCATCGTGACGGTGTGGTTCGCACCGTTCCAGCTCGCGCAGCCGCTGTGGGTCGCCGTGTTCGCGGCGATGGGCGCGGCGATGATGGGCGCGCTCGGGCTCGTCGCCGGCCTGTGGGCCGAGAAGTTCGACCAGATCGCGGCGTTCCAAAACTTCATCATCATGCCGATGACGTTTCTCTCGGGGGTGTTCTATTCGGTCGGTTCCTTGCCCCCATTCTGGAAGGCAGTGAGCCACCTGAACCCTTTCTTCTACATGATCGACGGCTTTCGCCACGGCTTCTTCGGCGTCAGCGACGTGTCGCCGTGG
>JANXZA010000203.1 GCA_025355745.1 Rhizobacter sp.
GGCATGGTGCTGATGCTGGTCGCGCTGTTGTTCTTCTTCCTGCTCGACAGCGTGTTAAACAAGCTGCTGCGGCCGGCTGTGGTGCCGGTGTCGGCAGAAGCCACGAGCGTCGAAGGGCCGTGAGGGTCGGTCGAAGGTGCAAGGTGGGTGGTCGCAGCCCCTCGCGGGCCCAACAAGAAAAAGGCCGGTCACTGCAATAGCGACCGGCCTTCTTCACATGATGTTGCGATGCAGGAAGACCCTCAGCTCGCCCCGGCCGCCGCTGTCAAGCCGCTGAGCTGCTTGCGCGCCGTCGGCGGTACCGCCGCCATCATGTCGGCCACGAACTTCTGCTGGGTTGCAAAGGCGCGCGCTTCATCGCCGTCGATCGAAGAAATGCGGAACAGCAAGCCGTCCGGAATCTGCCCCGTCAAGCCGAGCCTGATCTGCGCAATCCGCTTGTCCAGGCGTGAGCGGACCACCTCGTCGCCGACCGTCAGCCAGTAGGTCACCGGCTCGATGCGCGTGCCGTAACTCGTGTTCAGCCTGCGCACCTCGATCTTGCCGTACGACGTGGCCAGAACCCCGTCTTCGACCTTGTCAAGCTTGAAGCCCTGGGCCGGGTAGCACACCTCCGGCCGGTGCGCCTGCAAACCGCCGCGCTGGTCGTCGCCATAGGCCATCGACAGCATGATGCGGTAACCCTGCTTGTTGACGTAGGTGCGGCTCAGCAGCTGGCTGTAGAGCTTGTCGAGCAACTCCTTGGTCTGCGGGTTGACCACCTGGGCACTCTGTTCGGGCAGCTCGGTCCAGTCGCCGAATCCTTTCGGTACGACGGCCTCCAGCGATATTGCCTTGCCCTTGTCGGCGGCCTTCTGGCTGGGCCGCACGGCAATGCTGGCAAGCGAGGCGGTGCACATCAGCGCCGCCAGCGTCAGGGCCACGGTGTTTGCTTTCATGGAAGTCTCATGGGTCGGTCGCGATAGTTGTGAATTGTGCTCGCCTGGAATGACAAGGCAAGCCCGCAGCCCGGGGGCGGTGCGCATTTGTTGCCCGAACACCAGGGTATTCAAGAGTGGGGAGGCTGCGACCTGCAAAATCGTCGCAAAGTTTCATGCCTCACCCAGAAGGTAGCCGGCGCAGGCCAGGTGAAGCGAACGCCGAGCTTGCGCCGACGCGGCGACCACCGCCCACCCCAACCCGGCCGTGTTCTGCCAGCCATACAGCAGAGTCAGCAGTGCGATTGCGGCGCCGTCCAGGCAGGTCACAGACCCCAGGTCAAGCGCGACGCGTTGATGATGCGCAACGTGCGACTGCAGCGCTTCGCGCATCGGGCGCAGGTTGGCACGCGTCCATGCGCCTTCGATCCGCAGCACGCTTTGCTGCGGCCCATGCACGACACTCACGCGCGCTTCGGCCAGCGCCTGGGGCGACGGCGCATGCATGCGCAGGTACAACGCCAGCGGCAGCACGCGGGTGGCCAGCAGGCGGATGAGTCCGACGCCGTCATTGGCGTAGCGGCGCCACAGCGCCGGCTCTTCCTTGACGCGCCACAGCCACTCCAGGCCGAGCCACTGCGCCCATGGCGGCGCCCGCCGCACCGTACCGGCGGCGAAGTTCACCACGGCCCCCAGATGCGCCACGACTGGCGCCTTGATGCGCTGCAGATTGCGTTGAATCCAGGCTTGGCCCTTCTTCGCACCCAGCGCCACCACGACGAAGTCAGCATCGGCAGCGTTCAAAGAGTCCAGGTGTTGGCCGCTGCTCATCTCGTCGACAGAGCCGAACCCGGGTGAGTCAAAGCCGGCACACCGAACGCTGGCTGTTGATGCGTTCAGTCGCGCGCAGGCAGTTTGTGCCGCGCCTTCCGGTCCACCAAAAAAATAGATTGAAACGGGCTCGTGCAACGCGTCGCCTTGCTTCTTCTCAGGCGCCTTGCAGAGCCGCTCAAACAAGCCCGAGCCTGTTACCCGCTCGGGCAGGGCAATGCCCAACAAACGCGCGGCCATCAGCACCGGCCAGCCATCGGCAAGGCTCAGGTCGCTCTGAAGCACCGAGTTTCGGAACGCGGCGTCCCACTGGCAGCCCACCGCGAAGTTCAGGTTCGGGGTGGAAAAAAAACACCGGGTTCGGTCGCGGATGGCGCGTCGCACGGCAGCCTCAGCTTGCGCCATATCGATGGCGTCGAACGGCAGGCCCAGAACGCACACCACATCACGGCTGAAGTCAGGCGGCATGGCGTTCCTGGCGGCTCAACTCGGCCACCGCGCGGCGCTTGCCGACCAACAGAGAGCGCCATTGATAGTGCCGCAGGAAGCGCCGAAACCCTGGTTCTTCATAGCGCGGTTTGCGCTGCAAGGCACTGCTGACCCAGCCCCAGAGCATCGCGAAGCTGCCCAGCACATACGGCTTCTCATTGGCCCGGTTCAGCGCATTCGCGAGC
>JANXZA010000214.1 GCA_025355745.1 Rhizobacter sp.
GTCGCCCCCCCAGCTGGTCACGTCATCGACGCCCGGCGCGGTGCGCAGCAACAGGCGCACATTCCAGTCCTGCAATGCGCGCAGGTCCATCGAACTGAGCTTTTTGTCGGTGGACTCGATCGTGTACCAGAACACCTGGCCAAGCCCCGAAGTGTTCGGTCCGAGTTCAGGTTTGCCATAGCCTTCGGGAATCCGCTCTCTCGCCTCTGCCAGGCGCTCTCCGGCAAGCCGGCGAGCAAAGTAAATGTCAACGCTGTCGTTAAAGTAGACGCTGACGTAGGAAAGCCCGAAGAGCGAAACCGACCGGATTTGCTGCACGCCCGGCAAGCCCGCCATTGCGGTCTCCACAGGGAAAGTCACCAGCTTCTCGACCTCTTCGGCGGCGATGCCCGGCGACTCCGTGTAGACGTTGACCTGTACTGGGGTGACATCGGGGAACGCATCCACCGGGACCACCAGGAAAGCGTGAACACCCCAGCCCACGATCGCCGCAAAGGCAACCAGAACCAGAACCTTGTAGCGCAGCGACGCGGCGACGATTGAACTGAGCATGTCGGCGTCCTCAGTCCGCGTCGCCGATTTGCGACTTCAACAATTTCGCCTTGATCGCAAAGGCGCCTTTGCGAACCACCCAGTCTCCCGCCTTGACACCGCTGGCAATGACGACGTTCCCGCCCAACCGATCGCCCAACTGAACATGCCGGGCTTCGTAGTCGCCGTCCTGATCGATGAAGACCGTGGCCTCTCCGTTGAGCAGGATCACTGCCGTCTCGGGGAGAACTAGAACGTCGGTCGCTGCCGTGCCCTCGATGCTGGCGGTGCCGAACATTTCCGGCTTGAGCCGGCCGTCGGCATTCGGGACCGTGATTCGCACCGGGATCGTCCGCGTGTCCTTGTCCAGCATGCTGGCGATGTTCGTGACCTTGCCCTTGAATTCGACGCCAGGGTAGGCGGGCACCGTCACGGTCGTGGTAGCGCCCACGCGCACACGCGACAAGTCTTTCTCGAACAGGCTGGCCTCGACCCACACTGTGGACAGGTCGGCGACAGCGAACACGCTTTTGTCCGGCTGTGCCATTTCGCCAAGGACCGCCTTCTTCTCGACCACAACGCCCGAGAACGGCGCAGTCAGCGGAAATGTCGATCCGCCTTTGCTGCCAACGCTGGACGGTGCCACTCCCAGCATTTGCAGGCGTTCGCCTGCCGCGCGGGCTTGTGCCTTCGCTTTTTCGTATTCACTGCGAGCCCGCAGATAGTCCTTCTCCGCGATGACCTCGTCTTTGTGCAGCGATTGGGCACGCTCGAAGTCCGTGCGGGCCAACGACTCGCCGCTCTGCGCCTGGTGCCACGTGGCCTGGGCCTCGCCCAGCTCCAGGCTGTCGAGCAACGCCAGCACCTGGCCGGTCTTGACCCGGTCGCCCGCATTGACGTTCACGGCCGTGATTCGCGCCGGCACGCGCGGTGAGACGTGTGCCAGTCGATCCTGGTTCGCCGAAATCACGGCGTTCAGAATCACCTGACTCGGCAGGCTCTGGGCCTTCAGCTCCTCGGCGCCGACACCAGCCTCGCGCACCTCCGCATCGGTGAGCTTGACGTGGCCTTTTTCGAGCTTCGCCTCCTTCTCTTCCTTCTTCCCGCCAGCCTCTGCCTTCCCGTCCTTGGCTGAAGCGCTCGTGGCAACGGCGTCGGAGCCGGTTCGACTGCATGAAGCTGAGGTGACGATGAGCGCCACAGCGAAGATTCGAAACGCGTTCTTGTGTAGGGAAATCATCTTGGTTTCTGCATTCGTATTCCGCCGCTCGATGCAGTGAGCGGCTGGTGAAGTGACGCTCATGGCGCGTTCCTTTCTGCGGGCCAGCCTGCAGCAGCTTCGAGTGCAAGCCGAGTCAACTGAAGGTCCAATTCGGCGTCGATCAAGTCGCGCCGCGCGTCGAGCGTCTGTCGGTTTACGACGATCAGTTCGAGCACGCTGATCTGCCCGGCCTTCTGCGACTTTAGGGACAGAGACTCGTTTTCCTGCAACGCTGGCAGCACCGAACTGCGCAGACGTTCCACGCGTACCGCAAGGCTCTGCAACTTTGCCCACAGGGTGGCGACTAGCGCTTGGGCTCCACGCATCTCCGTCGCGCGCTCGATGCGTGCCTGTTCCAGCTCCGTGCGCGCCTGGCCGATGCCCGCATCGTTGCGTTTGAACAGCGGCAAGGGCACCGACACGGAGAGTGTTGTCAGTCGCTCTCTCGCGTCGGAGGCTCCCTCACGCCCGACATTGATCCCGACCGTGATGTCCGGGTAGACGCTGGCCTGCTCCAGGCTGAGGCGCGCGGCGGCGGCGTCCTCGCGGGCCGCAAGCGCCTTGAGTTTCGGCACGGAATCTGCGGATACCAGCAACTCCTGGCGCGTCCACTGCGTGCGCGGCGAGTCGGCCTGCCCCGCAGCTTCCACAACAATCCCTGCAGGCAACTGCAGGCGCGTCGCCAGATCGGCTTGTGCGTCCCCCAGTTGTTCTCGAGCGAGCGCCAGTTGATTTCGAGCGCGCTCGGCCTCGACCGTGGCTACATTTGCGTCCAGCCGGGTGTCTTCGCCTGCCGCCTTTCGCTTCGACACGGCCAGTGCCGTACTTTCGAACAGGCGCAGGGCTTGTTCATCGAGGCGAAGCCGGTTCTGCTGTGCGAGAAGACGGTGGAACTGTGCAGCGGCTTCGTAGCGTGCCCGTGCCCGCAGGTCCTCGATCTCCGCCTTTCTCGCTTCCAGCGAGGCGGCGGCGGCACGGCGCCGGTGACCTGGTTGGCCGGCAATCTCAAGCGGCTGCGAGAGCCCGGCGCTCCATTCGTTTCGCTGTTCACCAGGCATGCCCGCCTGCGGGACGGACCGCCGCCTACGTTCAATCGAGGCTTGTGGATTGTTGTAGAGCAAAGATGACGCGTCGATGCGTGCGCCTTCCGCCGCAGACAGCTCGGCGCGCTTGGCTCGCAGTGCCGTGTCGGCTTCTTCGGCCAGGGCCAAGACTTCCACCAGCGTGAGGTGGCGTGTCGAGGTCGAATCTTCTTGGAGTGGAACGGGGGCCGGTTGGCCATGAACGCCTAGCGCCCCTGCCACAAGCAAAACAGCCAATGCCAGCGAAAGCCGCATCGAATTCTCCTTGTTGTCGAACGATCAACAAACAGGCGAATCGACAGGACGTGTCGCGACCTACATCGTGGTTAGAGCGTCCCGCCGACTCACGCGACGGGGCGCCACTTGGGGCGTTCAACACGGAACGCGAGGACGCTTTCATGGAAGGCTGGCTCACTCGGCACGATCCCCGGCAGAGGGCCATTCACCAGCACGGGCAACTCGGTCGCCGGTGTCACTGCGCAGTCCAGCTGGCAGTGCCTGCAGTCGCAATCGTCGTCTTTGCTGGCCCGGCCGATCTTCGCCGCAGCCACCGACGTTTTGGCAGGTTGGTCCGCTTGGGCAACAACCGCACCCGACAAGCCATACACAGCACCATCGGTTTCCCTGCACATGATGCAGTTCGCCGCCAGCGAAAAATCGAAGGTCAGGCAAACGATTAGCAGGACTGTGAACCACCGGCGCATCGCTTAAGTATATGCAGACTCTCGTTATTGATAGACTCTAAGCGTGCGCCGGCCCCTCCTCATCCTCCTGCTGTTTTGGCTGCCGCTCCAGTTTGCCTGGGGCGCGGCCGCCAGTTTTTGTCAGCACGAGGAAAGGCAGGGCATCAGCCACTTCGGGCATCACACGCACAAGCACCAGAGCAAGTCGATACCCACGTCCGGCGAGTCCACGCCCGACAAGAAGGCCACTCTCGCAGGCGAAGACTTCGACTGCGACTACTGCCACATCAGCTGTGCGCAGCCGCTGGCTTCGGATGTGTCCTCGCTCTGCGACATCGAGGCCTCGCAACACCTCGCAGGCACCTCCACGGAGGGGCATTCGCCTCACGTGCCCGATCTGATCGAACGCCCTAAATGGACTCTTGCCGCTTGATTCGGCGAGACCGTCCCACCACGCACCACACCCCCGCGTAGCACCGACTTCTCGCCGAATTCTTCCGGTCTGTTGTTTTTCACAACGAGGAGAGTTCGATGCGATCGAAGACGCTGGCGCATGCCATCGCGATGGCCGTTGCCGTATCGGCCACTGGCGCCATTCTGTTCATTCCGTTAGCGGGTCAGGCACAGCCAGTGCCGAATCCGTCGCCGCCTGCGCAAGCCGCCGGGCCGACGCCACTGCAAGCCTTGTCTTTGCCAGATGCGTTGGCGCTGGTCGACTCCGCCAACCCCGCGCTGAAGGCCAAGCAGGCGCAGCTCGCAGCGGCCGATGGCGTGCAGACCGACGCCAACGCGCTGTTCTCCACCAACCCGCAATTGTCGGTGGACCAGACGGGCCGGTCGGTGCCCATTGCGGGCCAGGCTCACGACAACCGCCGTGAATGGAGCGCGGGGCTCTCACAAACGCTGGAGATCGCCGGGCAGCGCGGCCACCGCCGGGAGGCCGCGTCAGCCGCGTTGTCGGCGCTGCGCGCAGAGATCGAAGACACGCGGCAGGTCGCACGCGCGGCTGCGTTGGAGCGTTTCGATCGCGTGCTTGCGCTGCAGCAACGCGTTGGGCTTGAACGCGAAGCCGTCAAGCTGTTCGATGACACTGCAGCGGCTATCCAGAAGCGCCGCTCGGCGGGAGAGGACACCAAGCTCGATGCCAACATCGCGACGGTCGAGGCTGAACGTGCGCGCAACCAGCTCGCGCTTGCCGAAGAGCAATTGCTCGACGCACGCACTGAGCTGGCGGCCACGCTGCAACTTTCCCCCGCCAGCCTTCCGCAGGCAGTCGGCGACCTGGCCATGCCACCGCGCGGACTCACGTTCGCGGATCTCATGGCGTCGGTCGATGCGCAGCCCAAGCTGCGCGCGCTACGGGATCGAGAGAACAGCGCGACCTCCAAGCTGAAGCTGGAGCAAGCAGGCGTCTATCCGGATGTGACGGTGGGCCTGAACATCGGCCGCGAAGGCCCGGGCGATGCCCGCGAGCGTTTGACGGCGCTGACGGTCTCTGTTCCGCTGCCCCTGTTCAAGCGCAACGCCAGCGGTATCGGCCAAGCCCGCTCCGATCTGAGCCAGGTGCAAATCGAACGCGAAGCCGCGCTGCGCGACACGCGCGCCAAGGTCAGCTCGCTGTGGCTGAAGCTCACCAGCCTCGAATCGCGGGTCAAGCGACTTCAAGGCTCGATGCTGCCGGCACTGGTCGACAACCAGCAGTTGTCCGTCAAGTCGCAGCGCGCCGGCCAGATCGGCCTGCTCGAACTGATCGTCGTGAGCCGCCAGGCACTCGATGCGCGACGCGACCTGAACGACGCCCTCGCCGACTACCACGCCACCCGCCATGCCCTTGAGGCGGCGGCCGGTTACCCCATTGACGGAACCCTGCAATGAACAACTGGAAATCCAAGGCACCCGTTGCCACCCGACGTGTGCTTACGCTGCTAGGCACGACCGTCCTGCTGTCTGCCCTCGCAGCGTGCGGCGGTGGCAAGCCTGCGGCCGAAGCAAAGGAAACCCCAAAGGCCGAAGGCAGAAAAGAAGCTGGAGGTCTGAAGCTGTCGGCCGAAGAAGCCCAGCGCGCAGGCATCAAGGTCGAGGCGCTGGCGCAGCAGGCGTTCGCCGATGCGATCACCGTCACCGCAACGATCCGTCCGAACCAGGACCGCATCGCACGCGTCGCACCCCGGGTCGAGGGTCGCATCGTGCAGGTGACTGCCAGCCTCGGCGAGCAGGTCAAGGCCGGTCAATCGCTGGCCGTGCTCGACAGCCTGGCCATCGGTGAGGCGCAATCGGCGCTACTGCATGCTCAGTCGAGCCAGCGTGTTGCGCAGGCCGATTTCAAGCGCGCCGAATCGCTTGTAGCTGACGAGATCATTCCGCAGCGTGACTTCCTAAAGGCGAAGGCCGAGTTGGAGAAGGCGTCTGCCGAGCTGCGCGCCGCTCAAGACAAGCTGCGCCTTCTCGGTGGGTCCGCCCGAACCGACCGCGCGGCCAACTCGACCTTCCCGTTGACTTCGCCGCTGGCCGGCACGGTGATCCAAAAGAAGGCGACTGTCGGCGAACTCGCTTCGCCGAGTGAAGCGCTTTTCACGGTCGCCGATCTGTCCAAGGTCTGGATCGAGGCCAACCTGACCGAAGACACGCTGTCGAAGGTGCGCGCCGGTTCTGCGGCGACCGTGACCGTCACGGCTTACCCCGGCGAGCGCTTCGCCGGCCGCGTGACCTACGTGGCCAGCCTGCTCGACAAGGACTCGCGCACCATTCCTGCGCGTATCGAGGTCGAGAACAAGGACGGGCGCCTCAAGCCCGAGATGTTCGCCACCGCCACGATCGACACCAACGGCGCCAAGCGCGAGGCGCTCTCGGTGCCCGATGCGGCGATATTGCTGCTGCAAGGCCAGGCGACGATCTTCGTCGAGGAGCATGGTGGCTTTGAGGCGCGAGCCATCGAGCCGGGCGACAAGCTGTCGGGCCGCACCGTGATCAAGTCCGGGGTCGGGGCGGGCGAGAAGGTCGTGACCGCAGGCGCCTACGCGCTGAAGGCCCGCCTGCTCAAGTCGCAGATCAGCGACGAGCATTGACGCATTGAGATAAGGACAACTACCCATGCTGAATGCCATCGTCGACGCGTCACTGCGTTACAAGGTTCTCGTGCTCGTCGCCTTCCTCATCGTCGTGGGGCTGGGCGTTCAAGCGTTTCGTCAGGTTCCGGTGGATGCCTTCCCGGACGTGACACCCATCCAGGTCAATATCTACACCGAGTCGCCCGGCCTCGCGGCCGAAGACGTGGAGAAGCTGCTCACCACACCGATCGAAGGTGCCATGGCGGGCCTGCCAGGTGTCGAAGAAGTGCGATCCGTCTCGCTGTTCGGCCTATCCTATGTCGGCATCTACTTCAAGGACAACGTCGACATCTACTTCGCGCGCCGCTTGGTCGGCGAAAAGCTGCAGGAGGCCAAGGGTCGCCTGCCCAAGGGCTACGGCGAACCGGTGCTCGGGCCGAACAGCTCGGGCCTCGGCCAGGTGTTCTGGTACACGATCGAGTCGGCGGACAAGAAGCTGAGCAGCATGGACTTGCGCACGCTGCACGACTGGACGGTGCGGCTGATCCTGCGCACCGCACCCGGCGTCGATGACGTGGTGTCCTGGGGCGGCGACCAGAAGCAGTACCAGGTGCAGATCGACCCGCGCAAGCTCATCAAGTACGGTCTGTCGTTCAAGCAGGTGATGGAGCGCCTCGCGGCGAACAACAAGCAGGTCGGCGGGCAGTCGATCAACCTCGGCTCCGAGCAATACCTCGTGCGCGGCCTCGGGCTGGTGACCAACACCACCGACATCGCCGGCATCGTGGTGGCCGAACGCAACGGTGCGCCGATCTACGTGCGCGACGTGGCCGACGTGAAGCAGGCCGCTGCACCGCGCTTCGGAGCGGTCACGCGCGACGGCAAGGAGGCCGTGCTCGGCATCGCTTTGTCGCGGGTCAACGAGAACGCTAAGAGCGTCGTCGATGCCGTCAAGGCCAAGATCGCCATCGCGCAGGCGGCGCTGCCCAAGGGCGTGACGCTGGTGCCGATCTACGACCGCACCGAGCTGGTCGAGAAGGCGTTGAAGACCGCAGAGAGTTCACTGGTCGAAGGCGCGGTGCTGGTCGCGATCATCCTGTTCCTCTTCCTCGGCGAGTTCCGTTCAGCGATCGTCGTGATCGTGACGTTGCCGATGGCGATGCTGATCGCCTTCATCCTGATGCAGCAGTTCGGTGTGTCGGCCAACCTGATGTCGCTGGCCGGCTTGGCGATCGGCACCGGGATGATGGTCGACGGCGCGGTGGTGATGGTCGAAAACGCCTTCCGACTTCTAGCGCATGCCAAAGAGTCCGGCAAGCCGATCAAGCAGACCCACCTGATTCTTGAAGCCGCCCGCGAAGTAGTGAACCCGGTCGCGTTCGCGATCCTGATCATCATCGTCGTGTTCCTGCCGCTGTTCTCGCTGACCGGGTTGGAGGGCAAGCTGTTCAAGCCGATGGCCTACACCATCACGTTCGCGATGGTGGGCTCGCTGCTGCTGTCGATGACGCTGGTGCCGGTGCTCGCGGCCTTGATCCTGAAGCCCAAGGAAGAGCGTGACACGTTCCTCGTGCGCTGGGCCAAGAAGGCCTACCTGCCGCTGCTGGATTGGGCGCTGGAGCGCAAGAAGCTCGTCGTTGGCTCGGCACTCGTCCTGTTGATCGGATCGCTGGCGCTGTTCCCCTTCCTCGGCAAGGAGTTCATGCCGCAGTTGCAGGAGGGCACGATCCAGTTCCGCGTGACGGGCATTCCATCGACTTCCCTTGACGAGTCGATCCGCGTCTCGAACGTG
Organism: Rhizobacter sp.; assembly: GCA_025355745.1. Classification (GTDB taxonomy): domain Bacteria; phylum Pseudomonadota; class Gammaproteobacteria; order Burkholderiales; family Burkholderiaceae_C; genus LMDS01. Next base: position 8,397 of record JANXZA010000214.1, read on the forward strand.
GTCAGCGAGGAGCTTCACAAATCGTTCCCGCAGGTGCGTTCGGTGCTGGCGACCATCGGCCGCGCCGAGGGCGGCGAGACGACCGATGTGAACTACATGGAGGTCAACCTCGACACGAAGCCGCAGTCCGAGTGGCCCGAGAAAATCTCCTACGCCAAGCTCGCCGCCGAAATGCAGGAGGCGCTGGAGAAGGCGGTGCCGACGGCAGTGTTCGGCGCGACGCAGCCGATCCAATCGCGTGTCGAGGAATTGATCTCGGGCGTGCGCGCGACGCTGGCCTTGAAGCTGTACGGCGAAGACCTGGAGACGCTGGACCGCCTGACCGCGCAGTTGAAGGGTGTCCTGGACAAAGTGCCAGGCGCGGCCGATCTGTCGGCGGAGGCTAACAAAGGCAAGCCGCAGCTGGTCATCAAGGTCAATCGCGAAGCGGCGTCGCGCTACGGCATCAATGCGGACGAGATCCTCGAAGTCGTGCAGGCTGGTATCGGCGGTGAAGCCGTCTCGACGCTGATCGAAGGAACGAAGCGCTTCGAGATTGCGGTGCGGCTGGCCGATGGCTTCAGGGCCGATCCGGCGGCGATTGCCGCGATCCCGATCCGCACGGGCGAAGGAGCGCTGGTTCCGTTCTCTCAGGTCGCCACCATCGAACTCGACGAAGGCTATTCCTTCGTGCGTCGCGAATCGTTGCAGCGCTACTCGGTGTTGCAGCTCGACGTGAAGGGCCGCGACGTGGACAGCTTCGTGAACGAAGCCGACGCAAAGATCAAGGAGGAGGTCAAGCTGCCGACCGGCTACTACCTGCAGTGGGGCGGTGCGTTCGAGAACCAGCAGCGTGCGATGACCCGCCTGGCGGTGATCGTGCCGCTGACCATCGGCCTGATCTTCATGCTGCTCAACACCGCGTTCAACTCGGTGCGCCACGCATCGCTGATCATCGCCAACGTGCCGTTCGCGATCATCGGCGGCATCGTCGGGCTGTTCGTCAGCGGGCAGTATCTGTCGGTGCCGTCGGCGATCGGCTTCATCGCGGTGTTCGGCGTGGCGATGTTGAATGGCATCGTGATGGTGTCGTTCCTGAACGACCTGCGGAGCAAGGGGCTCGCGGTGCGAGACGCGGTGCGGCAAGGCGCTGCGTTG
>JANXZA010000031.1 GCA_025355745.1 Rhizobacter sp.
CCCATGCTCGATCGCATCAAAGCCGCCCTCCCCGCGCTGCCGCCGGCCGAGCAGCGCGTGGCCAGGCTCGTGCTGGCCGACCCGCGCAGCTTTGCCAGTTTGCCGGTCACGGCGCTGGCCGAACGCTCGCATGTGAGCAAGCCTACCGTCGTGCGGTTTTGCCGCAGCGTCGGCTACGACGGCCTGACCGACTTCAAACGCAAGCTCGCCGGCAGCGTCAACGAGGGTGTGCCTTTCGTGCACCGCTCGGTCGATGAAGACGACAAGAGCGCCGACATCATCGTCAAGGTGATCGACAACGCCGTCAGCGCCTTCCTGAAGTTCCGCAACCACGCCGCCAACCACGCCTTCGAGCGCGCCATCGCGGTGCTGGCCGAGGCCGGCCGCGCCGGCGCGCGCATCGACTTCTACGGCGTGGGCAACTCGGGCATCGTGGCGCAAGACGCGCAGCACAAGTTCTTCCGCCTCGGCGTGCGCGCCACGGCGGTGAGCGACGGCCATGTGCAGGTGATGACCGCCACGATGCTGAAGCCGGGCGACTGCGCGGTGCTGATCAGCAACTCGGGCCACAGCCGGGACCTGATCGACGTGGCTGAGATCGCGCGCAAGAAGGGCGCGACGTTGATCGCGATCACCGCCAGCGAAGGCCCGCTGGCGCAGCTCACGCTGGGCGCGAACCAGGTCTTGCTGGCCGTCGATCACCCGGAAGATTTCGAGCGCTACAGCCCGATGGTGTCGCGCCTGCTGCACCTGCTGGTGATCGACATCCTGACCACGGCGGTGGCGCTGCGCCTGCCCGGCGACCGGCGGCCGATGCTGCAGGAAATCAAGAAAAACCTGCGCACGCGCCGTTACGCGCGGGCCGGTTAACTCCGGCCGTCTGGCGGGTGCTCACGGCTTGTCGCATGCACCGCCACCCGCGCCAACCACAGAACTGCCAAGGTCTGCGATGCCATCGCATCGGCCGGCAACGCACGCGACAAGCCGGCCCTTGCGTAGTGAATGTTTTCATACAGCTCGGCGGCAGCCGGATGCGAATTGAGCAAGGTCTGAATCGTCCGTCCAGGCAGACCTTGTACCAACGCCCGGGTCAGGTTCCTGACCAGTGCCTGGTAATAGTCGGCGCAGACCGGCGTCAGCCCCGCCTCGATTTGTTCGAGCCGGTGAGTCAGTGCGACCAGGTTTCGAATCCGGTGCTCGACCACCCTCAGGCTGATGCCGGACTGTGCGTCTGCGACACCGGCAGCGTGCTCTGCGGCGTCCTCGTGACTTTCGAAACGGTCCATGAAAGCTCCTTCGTGCGACGCTGCCCACAACTTACGCCGCTGAGCTTGCAGTAGGCGCCTGCAGAGGCAGGCGCGCGAGGCGCCAACCCCGCGTTCGCTTGTCAGAGACCGCCGATACCATGGCGGTCGGCTCGGCGCCGGACGACGCTCGAGAATCAGCATCCAGGGGAATTGAATGCGCTCGTCAATCGGGTCGCACGCAAGGCCATTTCCGAACCGCTAAAGTGCGCCCTCGTCGCATTGAAACGGTTGCGCCGCAGCCTCCGACGCCCCGATGACCGCACCCCCCGCGCCGCGTTACTCCAGCACTGCCATCGCCTTCCACTGGCTGCTGGCGTTGGCGCTGTTGACATCGTTCAGTGTCGGGCTCTACATGGCCGACCTGCCGGTCTCGCCGCAGCGCCTGAAGCTTTACAACTGGCACAAGTGGGCGGGCGTGACGATCCTGCTGTTGTCGGCATTAAGGCTGGCGTGGCGGCTCACGCACCGGCCGCCCGCCGAGCTTCCCGCGCCGGCATGGCAACTGCGGGCCGCGCACTTCACGCACGCTGCGATGTACCTGCTGTTCTTCGCGGTGCCGCTGGTGGGCTGGGCCTACAGCTCGGCGGCAGGCTTTCCGGTGGTCTGGTTCGGCGTGCTGCCACTGCCCGATTTCGTCCACCCCGACAAGGCGCTGGCCGAGGCCATCGAGCCCTGGCATGGCGCGCTGGCCTGGGCGCTGGCGGCGCTGGTGGTCTTGCACACCGGGGCCGCACTCAAGCACCACTTCATCGACCGCGACGGCTTGATCACCCGCATGTGGCCGCGCCGAAACACGAATCAACGCGTATGAAAATCAACTCTCTTGCGGCAACGTTGGCCATGCTTACCGGCCTGCTCGCAGGCACCGCAGCGCCAGCCCGCGCCGACCAGAAGCTGCTCGCGGCGCAGTCCGAGATTGCCTTCACCAGCAAACAGATGGGCGTGCCGGTGGACGGCAAGTTCCGCAAGTTCGACGCGCAGCTGGTGTTCGATCCGAAGCAGCCCGAAGCCGCGAAGATCGGCTTCACGATCGACCTGGCGAGCGTCTCGCTCGGCACCACCGAGACCGAGACCGAACTCGCCAAGCCCGACTGGTTCAACACCAAGGCGTTTCCGCAGGCCAGCTTCCAATCGACCGCAGTGAAGGCGCTCGGCGGCGGCCGGTTCGAGGTCAGCGGCAAGCTCGCGATCAAGTCGATCGGGCGCGATGTGGTGGTGCCGGTGACGCTGCTGCAGGCCGGCGCCAACACCACCGCCAGCGGCGGGTTCGCGATCAAGCGGCTCGACTTCAAGATCGGCGATGGCGACTGGAAAGACACCTCGATGGTGGCCGACGCCGTGCAGGTGACGTTCAAGCTCGTGCTGACCGGCGTCGGCCCGTTGTAGCGGCATCCAGCCCCATCTTTTTTTACGCCGCCAACCCCGCCCACCCACCCACCCACCGACCCCCCACCGAGACCTGCCCATGAAACCCTTCCTGATCTGCACCATCGCCACCGCCACCCTGTCCGCCGCCAGCCTGGCGCGCGCCGAAATCGCGACCTACAGCGCCGACCCGACCCACACCTTCATCACCTTCGAGGCCAAGCACTTCGGCACCTCGACCCTGCGCGGGCGCTTCGACAAGAAGGAAGGCAGTGTCACGATCGACCGGGCCGCGAAGACCGGCAAGGTCGACTTCACGATCGACACCACCTCGATCAGCACCGGCGTGGCGCCGCTCGACAACCACCTGAAGAGCAAGGACTTCTTCAACGCCGCCGAGTCGCCGACCGCGAAGTTCAGCGGCGACAAGCTCAGCTTCGACGGCAACAAGGTCAGCAGCGTGGCGGGCACATTGACGATGCTCGGCAAGACTCTGCCGGTGACGCTGACGGCCAGCAACTTCAATTGCTACGACAGCCCGATCCTGAAGCGCGAAGTCTGCGGCGGCGACTTCGAGACCACCATTGCGCGCAGCCAGTGGGGCATGACGTATGGCGTGGCCAACGGCATCCCGGACAACATCCGGCTGCTGATCCAGGTCGAGGCGGTCAAGCAGTAAGCGGGGCGGCCGGCGCAGCCGGTCTGCGGCTGACCCGCAGCTGACCCGCGGCTAGTGCTGCGCGGCGTCGACCACCAGGATCTCCACGCCGGCAGCGGTGCCTGCGCCCGCGCCTGCCGCTTGAGCCAGGCTCGCAACCGTCAGCCGATTCGCCTGGATGCCTTGCGCTACCAGGTAATCACGCGCAGTGTCGGCGCGGCGTCGGGCCAGGGCGTCGGCAGCAGTTCCTTTGCCAGGGTCGGGCGCTGCGGCGACGCGCAGCCGTGTGGTCTGGTCGCGTTGGCTTTTCGCGAGGCGGTCAAGCACCGCCGCCAGCGGCGGCTTGACGACCAGCGCCGCGCGATCGAAGCAAAACTGCAGCGGCACCGTGACCCGCAACGCGCCGTCGGCCTGCATCGTGAACGCCACCGGTGTGCCGCGAAACAGCTCGGCCAGGCGGCGCTGCTCGGAAGCCAGCGTTTGGCGCGGCTGGGCGGGCGTGGGCGCGGGCAACGGGACGGGCGCGGATGCGGATGCGGGGCCAGGCGACCCTGCAACAGGCGCGGACGCCTGGCTGGTCGGCGGCACGGGTGGCGGGGTGCGACAAGCCGCCAGTGCGGCGATCAACACGGCGGCAATGACAAGTGTTTTCTGCATCGGTGGATTACACCGCATGCCGGCCGCCGCCGGTCACCTCGCCCTGTAACCTGACTTGTCAGCCCCGAAGCGCCGCCTTCGCCAGCACCTGACCGGCGAGCAACTCGGCGTTGATCGAACGCTCCAGCGGCGAGCGCGACAGGCCCGACTGTTCGTAGTGCAGGTTCTCGTACAGCTCGGCCGCCGCCGGGTGCGCGCCGAGCACGGCCTGCAAGGCATCGACGGGCAGTTCATCGTTCAGCGCGAGCGAGACCTGGCGCACCAACGAACGGTACTGCTCGGCACCGACCTTCACGCCGGCGCGCTCGACCCGTTCGAGCAGCCCGGCCAGGGCGATCAGCGTTTCGAGGCGGTTCCTGACGGTGGCGAGCGACGGTGCGGACATGAAGGGCTCCAGCGACGGGCCCGACGTTCGCGGGCCCACGTTCCGCATATCCGGTCAGGTGGCCAAAGTTCAAGCGACGCGCTGCGCGGCCGGCACAATCCGGTTCCCCTGTTCCATCGTTTCGCGACGACGCGCTTCGACCATGACCTACTCGGCCGACTCCGCCGCGCCGCCGCCGCTCTTCATCGTCTTCAACATCGGCTCGGGCCATGGTGATGCGGCGGCGGCGCGCGCGGCGATCACGGATGCCTGCGCCGCCGCCGGCCGCAGCGTGAAGCTGATGGTGGTCGATGACCCGAAGCGCATCGGCCATGTCGCGCGCGAGGCGGTGCGGCTGGCGCGCGACGTGGGCGGCATCGTCGTGGCGGCCGGTGGCGACGGCACGATCAACGCGGTGGCGCAGGCCACGCTCGGCAGTGGCTGCGCCTTCGGCGTGCTGCCGCAAGGCACCTTCAACTACTTCAGCCGCACCCACGGCATTCCCGCCGACACCGCCGCCGCGATGCAGGTGCTGCTGTTTGAGGCCGCAGCGCCGGTGCAAGTGGGGCTGGTGAATGAACAGCTGTTCCTCGTCAACGCAAGCCTCGGGCTGTACCCGACGCTGCTTGAAGACCGCGAGGCCTGGAAGCGGCAGCTCGGCCGCAGCCGGCTGGTGGCCTTCGGTGCCGGCTTGCTGACCTTGCTGCGCGGCGCGCGCAGCCTGCGCCTGCACATCGAAGTCCAAGGCCAGATGCGCGACGTGCGCACGCCCACGCTGTTCGTCGGCAACAACGCCTTGCAACTGGCCCAGCTCGGATTCCCGGAGGCGCAGGCGGTGGAACGCGGCGAGCTGGCGGCCATCACGCTGCGGCCGGTCGGGCGGCTGCGCATCCTTGGGCTGGTGCTGCGCGGCGCGCTCGGCCAGCTCGGCGACGCCGACCAGGTGACGAGCTTCTCGTTTCGCGAACTGGTGGTGCGCCGGGCGCGCGCGCTCGGCCGGCGAAGCGTGAAAGTGGCCACCGACGGCGAGATCACCTGGCAGTCCCAGCCGCTGCGGTTTCGCGTCTCGCGCGAGCCGCTGCTGTTGATCCGCCCGGCAGGGCCGACAACGCCGACTGCGCCGGCCGCTGCAGGCGCGCCTGCTGCACCTGACGTTCAGGGCGGCACGACATGACGGTGCTGCTCCAAGTCTCCGACCCGCACTTCGGCACCGAACGCGCCGAGGTGGTCGATGCCCTCGAACGTTTCGCCCACACACTGCGGCCCGACGCGCTGCTGCTGTCGGGCGACATCACGCAGCGGGCGACGAGCGCGCAGTTCGAGGCCGCACGCGCCTTCGTCGCGCGGCTGCGCGTGCCGGCGGTGCTGGCGATCCCGGGCAACCACGACATCCCGCTGTTCAACCTCGCAGCCCGGCTGTTCGCGCCGTACGCCCGCTTCCGGCAGGCCTTTGGCGACGCGCTGGAGCCGACCTTCGAAACCGCCGACGTCTGCGTGCTGGCGCTGAACACGACGCGCTGGTACCGGCACGAGGACGGCGCGGTCTCGGCCGCACAGATCGACAAAATTGCGCGCCGGCTCGAGGCCACCACACCGGCGCAGTGGCGCATCGTCGTCGTTCACCAGCCGGTGGCGGTGACGCGCCCCGAGGATCGAGGCAACCTGCTGCACGGCCGCGAGGCAGCGCTGCGACGCTGGGCTGCGGCGGGCGCCGACCTGGTCGTCGGCGGCCACATCCACCTGCCGTTCGTGCTGCCGCTGCGCGAGCGCTGGCCCGACCTGGCGCGGCCGATGTGGGCGGTGCAGGCCGGCACGGCGGTGAGCGACCGGGTGCGGGCCGATGCGGGCAACTCGGTCAACGTGATCCTCGTCAGCGCGGCGCCACGGCGCTGCAGCGTCGAACGCTGGGATCACTCGGCCGCATTGCAGCGCTTCGAGCGCGTGGCGGTGCACCGCCTGGCAGGCGACGATGTCGTCTGAAGCGCTGGCCGTGCTGGCCACCCGGATCGGCGCGAACGCGTTGCCGATCTTCCTGTGCCTGCTCGCCGTACTGCTGATGCTGGTGGCAGCCATCGCATGGGCGTTGCGTGCACTGCGTGAACGGCTGAAGCCGGCCGTGCAGCGCCGGCTGCGGCCGGCCGGCGCGGTGCTGCTGTATGGCGCGGCCGGCTTCGCGCTGGTGCTCGGCGCGGCCCTGCTGTTCGCCGAGATCGCCGAACACCTCGGGCCGGGCGGCGCGATGGCGCGTGCCGATGCCGCGCTGGCCGAGTCGATCCGCGTCCATGTGAACCCGGCCACCCTGCGCGCCTTCGCGATCGTCACGCACTTCGGCGATGTGCTCAGCATGACGCTGCTGGGGGTCGTCGTGGCGGCGCTGCTGTGGCAACGCCGCCAGCCCGCGCTGGCGCTCGGCTGGGTGCTGGCGGTGGGTGGCAACGCGCTGCTGAACCCGCTGCTGAAGCGCGTCTTCGAGCGGGTGCGGCCGGTGCACGATCACGGCCTCGTCAGCGAACTCGGCTGGAGCTTTCCGAGCGGCCACACATCGAGCGCGACGGTGGCCTACGGCATGCTGGCCTACCTTGCGCTCCGCACGTTGCCGCCGCGCTGGCATTTGCCGGCCGTGCTGGGGGCAGCGGCGCTCGCGTTCTCGGTCGGCTGCAGCCGCATCTTCCTGCAAGTGCATTTCGCCAGCGATGTGGCGGCCGGGTTTGCGTCCGGCACTGCCTGGCTGACGGTGTGCATCGCCAGCGTCGAACTCGGCCGCCACTATCGCCAGCACCGTCACCCAGCCGGACCCTCACGATGAACAGCATCGACCTGAAGACCGCGCCGAACACCTTGCACACGGCTCGCCTGCGGCTGGAAGCGCCACGCCCGGATCACGCTGCCGCGTTTGCCGACGGCGTGGCCGCCACGATGCCGGCGCTGGCCTATGTGGCCTGGGGCCTGCGGTCACGCGATGTCGAGTGGGCACGGCGCTTCTGCGAAGACGATGCGCGCAGCGTCGCTGCCGGCGAAGACCTGGTGTTCCATGTGTTCGAGAACGCCGACGCTGGCTGGGTCGGCCGGATCGATCTGCACACCATCGACTTCAAGGCCGCGCGCGGCGAGATCGGCTATGTCGGCGACCTGCGCCGCGCCGGCCGCGGCCTGATGCGCGAAGCGGTGCTGGCGGTGATCGACCTGTGCTTCGCGCAGGGCTTCGAGCGCGTCGAGGCGATGAGCGACGCGCGCAATGCCCGCGCCTTGCACTTCGCCGAGGCGCTCGGCATGCAGCGCGAAGGGCTGCTGCGCCGGCATGAACGCGACCCGCAGGGCGAGCTGTGCGATATGGTGCTGTATTCGATGCTGAAGCCGGGGCTTTGATGCATCGGCCCTGATGCATCGGCCTTGATGCATCGGCCCTGATGCATCGGCCTTGGGGCATCAGCCTTGGGGCATCAGCCTTGGGGCATCGGCCCGGACGCATCGACCTTGACCGTGCAGCGCCGCGTTATCGTCGCGCGCCCAGTCTTCTTTCCTACCCCAACCACCCGCCTGACCCCCATGACCAAACGACTCCAACGACTTGCCGCAGTGGCCACCGCCGCCCTCGCCACCACCTGCGCCGTCGTCGCCCAGGAACGCCTGCCGACGATCCCGCCGGCCAGCTATTCGCCCGAACAGAAGCAGGCCGCGGCCGACTTCGAAGCGGCCCGCAAGGTGCCCGTCTTCGGCCCCTTCGAGCCGCTCATGCACAGCCCGCAGGTGATGAGCCAGGCCCGCGCGATGGGCGACTATCTGCGCTACAAATCGGCCATCGGAACGACCCTGAGCGAGCTTGCGATCCTGGTCACCGCGCGCGAGTGGACGCAGGACTACGAGTGGTACGTGCACCAGCCGATCGCCATCAAGGCCGGCATCAAACCGGCGATCGCCGACGCCATCGCCGACGGCCGGCGGCCCGAAGGCATGAGCGACGACGAGGAGATCGTCTACGAGTTCTCGACCGAACTGCACCGCACCAAGCGCATCTCCGACCGCACCTTCGCGCGCGCCGAAAAGCGCTTCGGCAAGCAAGGCGTGGTCGACCTGACCGGCATCAACGCCTACTACACCTTGCTGGCGATGCAGCTCAACATGGCGCAGTACGGGCTGCCAAAGGACGGCAAACCGCTGGTGCGTTTCCCGCGCTGAAGCAGGTGCAATGCGCCATGGCGCGCAGTGCTAAAGTAAGGAATCCTTACTTTCGCGGAATGCCCACCATGCTGGCGAAGCTCACCACCAAGAATCAGCTGACCTTGCCGAAGAGCATCACGGCGGCCATTGGTGCTGCCGAGTACTTCGATGTCGAAGCGCGCGGCGGGCAGATCATCCTGACCCCGGTCCGCATCCAGCGCGGCGATGCGCTGCGCGCCAAGCTGGCGGAGCTGGATCTCGGAGAAGGCGATCTGGCGGCGGCCGTCGCCTGGGCTCGCAAACGGCGCTGAAGCGGCCCGATGCCGCGTTCCATGCCTGATTCACCAGCGCTCGTGCCGGTGGTCGTGCTCGACACGAACCTGCTGCTGTCAGCCCTCGTGTTTTCAGGCGGCCGCCTGGCGGCGCTGCGCACCGCATGGCAGACCGGCCGCTGTGTGCCGCTGGTATCGCAGGCCACCGCCGCCGAACTGATACGGGTTCTGACCTACCCGAAGTTCAGGCTGTCGCCCTCCGACCGTGAAGAGTTGCTCGCCGACTACCTTCCGCACTGCCGCAGCGTGC
>JANXZA010000058.1 GCA_025355745.1 Rhizobacter sp.
GGGTTACCTGGGCGGTGTGCGAGCAGCGCGCGGGGCGGAAGTGTGGGCCCGCCCGCGCGGGACGGTGCGTCCGGATCGCTCTGAATTCGCTGCTGTTGGTCGGTCTGCCGATGTCGGCTACCGAGGGTGGCTGGCCGGAAAGCCGACTGACCGGATACGACCCTAAGCAGAAATTCAGCGCTTGGAAACCAGACACTTGGAACGGTCGGTGCCCGAAAACAACGAACAGCGCGCTTCCGAATCTCATAACACGCCGGGCGGGTGCGTGCCGGCACTCACGCTGCGGACTCAATGAGCACAGAATCGTTTACTGCGACGCGGCCTGGTTTCACGGTCGAGCCGTAGACGCCGAGGCAGCCCTGACGATCGTGGGCTACCGTGCGCAGGATCGCCGGATCGCGCTCGCTTGTCACGGGATCGATGGTGATGACGACGCAGCGACCGTCGCGTTTGTCGACGCGCATGCGCATGCCGCCGATGCGCAGGACACAGCCGACCCACCCGTCCTCTGGGAACGGCACTTCATCGGCTGCCTCGACCAAGATGTTCGGTCGAAAGCGTTGGACGTGGAGCCGAGCACCGACCATCTGGCTCAGTCGGACAATCGTCTGGGTCGTGATGAGGGACACAGGGAAGGTGTCGAAGATGCCCCGATCCTGCTTGATCACCTGCAATTCGTCCGGGCTGAGCTCTGCCCCGAGCGCCGAGTCCGCAACATCGAAGACGACCCCGGACGGAGCGCGCACTACCGTCGGTGACTTGTCGGCTCGAGCGGGCTCAAGGAACGAGGGGCGGTACAGACTCATGTCGTCTCGCTCACGTAGCGTGAGCCAAGGAAACCCGCTGTGCGCCACGCCGTTTCGGATGAAGGCCCAACTGCATAGGTCAGTGCGCCGACCCCCAGGACTCAGAAACGTACATCATTCGCGCCATGGCGCCGCGTCGAGCGAGGGTGCACACGCAGTCCAGGTAGCGCTGGTGCCGATCGAAGGCACCCGGGCCTTCGACGCGTTCCAGTTCTGTTCGATGCGCGAGTCTCGCGGCTTGGCGTCTCGCGGCGATGGCTTTCAGGCTTTCGGTCCGGTCGATCGTTGCAAGAACTCGCAGCCCCGCCTGCTCTAGCGTTCGCTCGTTGAACCCCGGTGGCACGAAGTTCGTACGGCCGTGCACGGACCGAAGGCGAATCTCGTCGTCGGACACGGGTCCGGTCACTATCGCGGCATCCGTGAACAGGAACCGACCACCCGGCACGAGCACACGTGCGACCTCGGCGAACGCCTGCGAGCGGTTGCGCAAGTGGAGAATCACGTCCAGCGACATCACCGCCTCGAACGAATGGCGGTCCAGCGGCAGCGGCTCGTCGAGGTCGGCGACCTGAAGCGTCGCGCAGTCGGTCAAACCGAGCGAAGCCATGCGCGTCGCGGCACAGTCGATCGCCGCGGCGCTCAAGTCAAGCCCGGTGCCCCGACATCCTGTCAAGCCGACCACGAAACTCAGCAATCCGCCGGGGCCGCAGCCCAGGTCGAGCAGCCGGCTCGCGCTCGACAGCTGCAGCCGCCCGATGTCTTGCTCCAAATCCTGTGCATCGACCCACGAGTGCTGACCGATGTCCTTGCCGTAGACCTCTCGGCGCATCTGCTGCGCCAGGGGGGTGTCGAACAGCGCATAAAAGGTGTCGTAGCCGATCCCCTGCAAGCTCGTCGTGTCGTTCATAGGCGCTACTCCAGCTTGAGCCGTTGTTCTCTGACGACCCTCTCGTAGACCTTGAACTCGGCGACGATCTGCGCGGCAAACTGCTCGGGCGTATTGCCGACGACGATCGCACCGCATTCGTCGATCCGCTGGCGAACGGCGGGATCGTCCAGGGTCTTTCGAACCGCCGAGTTGACCGTTTCGATCACGTTCGGCGGCAAGCCCTTGGGTCCGTAGATGCCGTAGTACGCCATTCGGTTGACCGGGCCGAGTCCGACCTCATCGAAGGTCGGTACCTGGGGTAGCTGCGACAGTCGGCGGGGCGCGGCCACCACGATGGCGACCAGTTGCCCGCTCTTGATGAACGGCAAGGTCGAGGGCAGGTTGTCGAAGATGACGGGCACCTGGCCACCGACGGTGTCGTTCAGCGCGGGACCCGAGCCGCGGTAGGGGATGTGGACGATGAACGTCTGCGTCAGGCTCTTGAACAGCTCCATCTGCAGGTGGGCGATGCCACCGGTGCCCGAGCTGCTGTAGCTGTAGGCCCCCGGACGACGCCTCAATTCGGCGATGAAGTCCGGGTAGCTGCGCGCAGGGAACTTCGGGTGCACGGCAATCACGTTGGGTGTTGCCGCGATGTTGATGATCGGCGTGAAGTCGGCAATCGGGTTGTAGCTCAGCCTGGGATTGATGGCCGGGTTAGCCGCGGTGGTGGACACCGTCGCCAGGCCCAGCGAGTAGCCATCGGGCACGGCCCGCGCTGTCTCTGTCGCTCCGACCGATCCGCCGCCGCCCGCCTTGTTCTCGACGATCATCGGCTGACCCAAGGCCTCCTGGATTCCCGAGGACAGGATGCGTGCGACGATGTCGGAAGTACCACCGGGCGCGAAGGGCACGATCAGGTGGACCGGTCTGTTCGGGTAGACCACCTGGGCCTTCGCCGACCACGCATTGCACAGCAAGGCGGCGATGCCCGCCGCCACGATCGACCGGCGATTCGCGTCCACGTCGCCGCCCTGCTTGTCTCTCGTCACGCCCGCACCTTGCTCGATCATTTCCGGCCCCTTCGCGTCTGCGATGCGGCCACTGTCTGCCCGAACGAGCCGCCTGGCTCAAAACCGTACTAAGCGGCGCTAAAACGTTGTGAAATCTCGTGGCGGGAGCAAGATGCAAACGCAACGTGGACGCTGTACAGGTCCCGGATGCTTGCAAGGAGAGCCTCGTTGGAGGACAGCTACAGGTTCGGTCGCATCGACGTGCGCCCCAGGCAGCGCGAGCTGCTCATCGACGGGCAGGCCGTGGGGATCGGTGCGCGCGCCTTCGATGTACTGCTGACCCTCATCGAGCGGCGCGGTGAACTGGTCGCCAAGAGCGATCTGCTCGACGCGGTGTGGCGGGGCATGGTGGTCGAGGAGAACAACCTGGTCGTGCAGGTCGGAACGCTGCGCAAGCTGCTCGGCGCCGCCACGATTGTCACCATCCCCGGGCGGGGCTATCGGTTCGCGGCGGCGCTCGACGCGGAATCTGCCCTTTCGCCGTCGCACGAGCCAGCGAGGCCTGCGGCACGTCGGACGCGCCAGGCCGGTAATCTCCTCTCGCAACTGCCGGCGCTCTACGGACGTTCGACTGTCATCGAGGCAGTCATGTCGGAGCTGCAATCGCACGCGCTGGTAACTCTGGTCGGAGCCGGGGGCATCGGCAAGACGCGTATCGCGCAGGCCGTCGCCTATGAGCTGCGCGAACGTTGGCCCGACGGCGCATGGATCGTTGAGCTCGCGCCGCTGAGCCAGCCCGATTCACTGGCCGGCGCGCTCGCTCAGGTGCTGGGTGTCGACCCACAGATGGCTGAGGTCACGGTCGACATGCTGGCCCGCGTGCTGGCGCTCCAATCGATTCTGCTCGTGCTCGACAACTGCGACCATCTGCTCGATGAGGTCGGCGAATTGGTGCGAGCGGTCACAGCCCACGCTCCCGGCGTGCGCCTGCTTCTCACGAGCCAGGAGCCGCTGCGCATGCCCGAGGAGCAGCAGGTCCGGATCCCGCCGCTGCCCGTGCCACCGGCGGTCAACCTGTCCGAAGCGCGGGGGTATGGTGCCATCGAGCTGTTCGAGGCGCGGGTGCGTGCATTGTCCCCAAGCTTCGCGCTGACGGACGACAGCGTGTCTGTCGCGATCGACATCTGTCGCGCGCTCGACGGCATGCCGCTTGCGATCGAACTGGCCGCGGCACGTGTCCCGGCGCTCGGCATTACAGCTGTTCGCGACCGGCTCGACGAGCGACTCAGGTTGCTGACGGTCGGCTGGCGCGGCGCGCAGGCGCGGCACCGAACCCTGCGTGCCACGCTCGACTGGAGCCACGATCGATTGGGCGACGATGAGCGCGCGGTGTTTCGTCGCTTGGCGGTGTTTTCGGGCGGCTTCACCAGCGACCTGGCCGTCTCGGTCGCCGGTGAAGGAGGTGGCGACGACTGGGAGGTGCTCGACGTGCTCAGCACCCTGGTGGAGAAATCACTCGTCGTCGCGGACCCCGGCGATCCGCCACGCTACCGACTGCTCGAATCGGCAAAGTCCTATGCGGCAGAACAACTTGCCGCCGCTGACGAGACAAGCGATCGCGTCGGCCGCCACGCGCGCGCAGTCGCGTCCTGGTTCGAGCACATCGACACCGCACAACTCATCGGCCGACTGCGCTCGGGAGAGCACCTTGCTTCGCTCCTCCCCGAGATAGATAACCTGCGGGCGGCGATGCGCTGGGCCACCGGCGATCAAGGCGACCTGGGCATAGCGATGAGCTTGGCGGCCAGCATGGCGGGCATCGAGGACTGCGGTGCGGAGTGCGCCCGCTGGCTGCTTGCGCTCGAGCCGCAAGTCGACCCGAGCGACTCCTCAGTCGCCGCCGCACGTTTCTGGCTCGGGTTTGCCCGGCCGAGCATGTACGGTCGCGTTCCGCTGGCCAGCCGAGGCGAAGGGGCGCTTCGTGCGGTGAGCCTTCTTCGAGCGCTCGGCCTCGAGGAACTGCTCTTCTACGCGTTGCTGCGGTTAGCGCGGAACAGCGCCAAGGCCGGCGACACGGCGGCGGCCGACGACGCGCTGGCAGAGGCACGCCGGCTGGAGCGGCCGTATTGGCCAGAGCTGTTGTGCGCGCGGCTGCCGAGAATGAGGGCGTTTGTTGCGAGCCAAGCGGGCGACTTCGATCGGGCGGTCCTGCTACTGCAGCAGGCGGCCAGCATCTGTGAGCACGCGGGTGATCGGTCTGCCGAAGCCCTGGTACGCATCGACCTCATTGATGCCTTGTGGCAGCGTGGACCCACGACGGAGGCCGCGAGCGAATGTCGCCGTCTGATCGATCTCATGCGGCAGCACCCGCCAGCGGCAGCGACCGCAGCGATGGCGTGGGGCAATGTGACGGGGCTGCTATGCGAACTCGGTCAAACGAATGAAGCATTGGCGAGCGCTCAGGAGGGCCTGACTTTCATGCGTCGGGCCGGGTCTGTGCTGAGCTACGCCGACACGCTGGCCTGCGTGTTCGAGCAACGTGCACAGTCTGTTGCGGCTGCTCGCCTCCTCGGCGCCTCCGATGCCTATCGGGCGCGCTGCGGCGAGGTGCGTGACGCGAACGAAGCACGGATCGTTCGCAGTGCCAGAGCTCGACTGCTGGACACGCTCGGAGCCGAGGCATTCGCTATCAACGCATCGGAAGGCGCATCACTTGGAGAGGACGCCGCCGCGGCGATCGTCGTCGCCACGCTTGAGACGCAAGCCAAGGACATAAGCGGAGCCTTCCGGCAGGACAAGACCCGATCATTGGACTGAAGGCGGAGATTGGACGTCCGCTTCCAAGCTCAGGGGCGACCGGCCATTTGTGGCCGATAGCGTCAGCAACCGCCGTCCCCTTGGCGGCACCTTCAGAACGGATCATCGTCCCCACGCGGCGAGCACAACCGATCGCCGCCCTCAACCTCAATTCGCCGTCAACAACTGCGCCGCTGCCTTCTCGTTCGCCTCGGCCGTTT
>JANXZA010000106.1 GCA_025355745.1 Rhizobacter sp.
GAGCAGCTGTTCATAGAGTTGAGTGTCTTTCACGGCGCTGTCCTCGTTTGCGTTCGATGCCTCACTCTAGGCCCATCTCTCGCCTCGTCGATCTCACGCCTGTCAAGGTTCAATCCCACTGAAATGCGCGAAGAGCCAAAAAAAGAAGCGCACCGGAGTGCGCTTCGAAGACCCCACGGGGGAGTACCGGCCGGGAGCCCGAAGCGTGAGCGATGGGGCGGCAAAGGGGTCGTTGGAGGTGATCTATGCGGGCATCGGCGTTGCGGTCGAAGCTTCGAACGAAGCGACCTGCGGGTCGCTTGGAGTCGTGCCGGGAGCGGTGCGCGCCGCCGGCTGTGCGAGCGCTGCGCCGAGCAGCGTCATCCACGATTCGATCGGCAGGTTCGCGACCACCCGTGAGGCGAACTGAGGCGCCAGGCCGGCCAGCAGCGCGGGCCGCAAGGCCCAGCGCCAGGGTCGGCTCCAGACCAGCAAGGCGCCGACGGCACCAGCGACGAGCACCAGGGCAAACGGATGGCGCCGAGCGACGGGCCGAACCACGGCGCTCGACGCTTCTGCGACGACCTCGGCGGCCGCATGCAGGGGATGGTGGGCCCACCAGGCGTCGAAGCTCTCGAGCACCAACGAAATGACCGGCAGCTGCTTGAAACGCTGCATCCAGCTCGGCTGCCCGGCCTCGGAGCCGACTGCCGGTGCGAGCGGCGGGCTCATTGCGGCACGCAGTCGTGCGCGCGAGACGTTGATGCGTTCCGATGCGGTCATCGTGCCGTGTTCGACGTCACCGAAGCGCGCACTCATGCGGCGCTCACTTCACGCAGCATCAGCAGATCGGCCGCGACCTGTTGCTTGAGATCGGCAAAGGCGCTGGCCTGCTCCTGCCGGGCCGCCAAGCCGCACCCGAGCGCCACTAAAGCCGGCAGCGCTGGCGCCACGACCAGGGCCCACGGCAACTGGATGGCAGTGGTCGGCAGCACCGCCCAAAGCATCAATGCGACACCGGCGAGCACCACGGCCACGGCGGTCAGACTCAGCGCTACCGTCGCCAGCAGGACGCGCCGTTTCAGCACGGCGCCGGTCTTGCCCAGTTCCTCGGCCACCAACCCGGCATAAGCCTCAGCATGGTCGGCCAGCAACT
The DNA here is from genome assembly GCA_025355745.1 of Rhizobacter sp. GTDB lineage: Bacteria > Pseudomonadota > Gammaproteobacteria > Burkholderiales > Burkholderiaceae_C > LMDS01. Next base: position 1,136 of record JANXZA010000106.1, read on the forward strand.
GCGGTTGCATGGCGACCAGGCGAAGCAGCGGGTGGATCATGGTGGCCATGGCGTCAGTCGGGCAAGGCTTGGGTTCGGGCCCCGGGTCAGTCGTGGCTGCGCGAGCGGCCGATGAGGTTGATCAGGGCCATCAACGCAGCGCCGGTGGCGGCGGCGATCAGCATCGCCTTGACCGGCTCGTCCTTGATGTAGTTGACAGTCGAGTCCGAAGCCAGCTGGGCCTTGTCACGCAACTGGGCCGAGGTGTCGCGAACTGCCTCGACACCGCGGCGGGCAGCGATCTCGGCCTGGCTGGTCAGGCGATTGATCAACGGCGCAGCCTGGTCGCGGACGCTGTCGACCTTGTCGCTGAGCCGGTCGAAGGCGGCATTGGCCACGTTCTGGGTCGAGCGAATCGCGCTGTTCGCGCTGTCAGCGGCGTTGTCGGCGAGGTTGGAGGCACCATCGGCCAGGGGCTTGGTGTTGAGCGAGGGGTTGAGCGAGGGGTTGATGCTGGGGTTCATTTCAGGTCCTTCGAGTTTCATGGAAAGGTGACGCGGCTGAATGTCGCGGATTCAAGCGGAGTTGAAGTCAAAGAAAAGCGCGTCAACGACAACCACAAGGGGCCGGGGCCGGCGGGCGGCTCGGCAAGTCGTCAATTCCTCTTGATCAGGCCGAACAGGAAGCTGGCGACCGCCAGTATCGCGAAGACGACGAACAGAATTTTCGCAATGCCCACGGCACTGGCGGCGATGCCACCGAAGCCGAACACGGCGGCAATCAAGGCGATCACGAAGAAGACAACAGCGTAGTGCAACATGGCAGGCTCCGATTCAATGAAGCGTGAGACGCTTCGGGGAAGATATTTCGCAGCCGGATTGCTACGGTGAAGAGAGTGTCGGCCCGAGCCCGGCGCAACACGATAGGTGGCGCCGCCGCAGCGCTGTGGGGGGACTGTCTGCACCACTGTAGGACGCCGCCGACGCAGCGCGCCGAGGGCGTCAGGGCGTTGAATCCGCGGTTGCATCCACCGTCGAATCGACGGGGCAGGCGGGAGTCGGGTCGGCGCTCTCGGGCAGGTCGGCCTCGATCAGCGTTCCGCTCCCGGTGGACGATGTGATCAACAGGCTGCCAGCCTCGGTTTCGAGCCGGTAGCGCATGCCCAGCAGGCCGTGCGCACTGGCCCGCGACTCGTTCACATCGAAGCCCACGCCGTTGTCGCGCACCGAGACCCGAACCCGGCCCGCGGCCGCGCCCAGCGTGACCTGCACCTGGCTCGCCCGCGCGTACTTGCTGATGTTGGTCAGCGCTTCCTGCACCAGCCGGTAGACGGTGAGCTCGGCCGAGGCCCGCAGATCGACCGGCTCGAGGTCGCTGCCCACGACGAGTTCGCTGCGCTCGCCCCATTCGCGCAGCAGAATTTCCAGTGCCGCCACCAGGCCGAGGTTGCTGAGCGACGAGGGCCGCAGGTCTTCGATGATGCGGCGCTTCAGCGCGATGCCGCTGTTCAGGCCGTCGTTCAAGTGCTGCAGGCGGTCGGCGATCTCGGGTGTCAGCACACCCAGGCGCGACTTGAGGCGCGCCACGTCGAGCTTGGACGATGTGAGCAGCGCGCCCAGCTCGTCGTGGAGTTCGCGCGCGAGGTGGCTGCGCTCGTCTTCGCGCACGGTTTGCAGGTGGCGCGCCAGGTCGGTCAATTGCCCGGTGCGGCGCCGCACCTCGGCGCCGAGCTGGTCGCGCTCGGCCTGCACGATGCGGCGCTGCTCTTCGCGCAGCCGCACCAGCGCGGTGGTCTGGCGCAGGTACATGAACAGGGCCAGCAAACTCATCGCGGCCATCGCGGTCACGCCGATCCGGTTCAGCAGCAGCGTCTGCTGCACGCTTTTGCGCCCCTCGTTCACCTTGGTGGTTTCCAGGCTCAACAATTGCGCGCTGAAACCGCGCACGGCGTCCATTTGCTCGGCGCCGATGTTGCTGAGCACCAGTTCGCGCCAGGCTTGCTCCTTGCCCTCGTCATGCAGCCGTTTCGTTTCCGCCAGCTCGGCGAGTTTGTTGCGCGACGCAGCAGTCACCTGGGCCATCAGATCTCGCGTGGCGGGGTCGGCGGCGTAGTAGCGCGTCAACCAGTCGAGCGATTCGGCGACCTGGCCCTGCGCTGCGGCATACGGCTTCAGGTATTCCTTGCGGTTCGTCAGCAGGTAGCCGCGCTGCCCGGTTTCGGCATCGGTCAGGCTGCGCCACAGCGTCTGGATGGTGGTGCGCGCCATGGCCTGCGTGCCCAGCGCGTCGAAGCGGCTCGACGCCTGCTGGTACGAGCTTTCGCTGATCAGGAACATCGCCAGCGCCGCCAGCGCAGCGAGCGGGAAGGAGAACCGGCTGCCGCGCAGCAGCGGAAGCAGCTTCAGTGGTGTCGGCACGGCCGCTCCCTTAGACTTGTCGGCTTGCACACCCTCAGCAGTGGCCCACCATGATTCGAGTTGCCATCATCGACGACCACGCCATCGTGCGTGCCGGCCTGCGCCAGTTCTTCGCCGAGCAGGTCGATCTGACCGTGGTGGCCGAAGCGGTCAACGGCCGCGAGGCGATCGACATCGTGCGCAAGGGCGAGGTCGATGTGATCGTGATGGATTTGTCGATGCCCGACCAGAGCGGCGTCGATGCGCTGGCGGCGATCAAGGCGCGCGCGCCCGACCTGCCGGTGCTGATCCTGAGCGGCTTTCCGGAGGAGCACTACGCCGTGACCCTGCTGCGCCAGGGCGCGAGCGGCTACCTCAACAAGGACTGCGACCCGGAGGAGATCGTCAAGGCGATCCGCACCGTGTTCCGCGGCCGCAAGTACATTACCGCCGGCGTGGCCGAGCTGCTGGCCGACGGCCTGAACGGGGCCGGCGACAAGCCCGCGCACGAGCAACTTTCGGAGCGCGAGTTCCAGGTTTTCCTGCGGCTTGCGAAGGGCGAGACCATCGGTCATATGGCCGACAGCATGTCGCTGAGCGTGAAGACGGTGAGCACTTACCGCACGCGGGTGATGGAGAAGATGAGCCTGGCCTCGAACAGCGACCTGACGTATTACGCGCTGAAGAACGGCTTGATCCAGTAGCGCAGCCATTTCGTCGTCATTGGGTCATTGGGTCAGTGGGTCAGAGGCATGAGCGTGCCGGGCGATGTCTCGCCGTCGGCCAGGCGGGCGCAGTACAGGATCAGCGCATCGATCTCGTTTGACTTGTCGAACACCCGGCTGGCGCCGAGTTCCATGCACTTGCGTCGCATGTCGGGGGTGGCGTAGTTGCTCAGCACCACCAGGCTCATCGGCTTGTCGAGGTTGCTGACGGCGCGCAGCACGCCCAGCCCCGAGCCGCGCTTCAGGAAGATGTCGATGATGACGAGGTCGCAGGCGTGTTCGGCGCTGGCCAGCCAGGTGATGGCGCTGGGCTCGTCTTCGGCCGTGCCGACGACGTGAACCGGGGCCAGTTCTTCAAGCGCCGCGATCAGGTTCTCCCGGATGACCGGGCTGTCTTCGACGATGAAGGCTTTGAGGGCGGGCATGAAGGAAGTGGCTTCGAGGGCGCGGAGTACTGCATTCCGTGATGCCTCGGAGGGCAGGGCGGGCCCGGGCCGAACCGGCGGAAGCGGACACTCCCACCGGCACTTAATTGTGCTCACATCGCGCCTTTGCGCCCACCCCGATCTTCCCGGTGAAGTGTGGGATATCTCCTACAGCTCCGGCGTGGCTGGCAAGCAGCGGGCCTGCCAGAATCGGTGCATGTTCAGTTCAGCCTGCGCCTGCTTTCTTGCTCGAAGCACCATTCTTTGCGGCCTGCTTTTCGGCCTTCTGGCGCACAGCGTCGCAGCGCCCGTCGTGGTTGGCTCGAAGCGCTTCACCGAGTCGTACATCCTGGGCGAGATCGTGCGCCAGACGCTCGCCGCGCAAGGCATCGCGGCGGACCACCGGCAGGGCCTGGGCAACACCGGCATCCTCGAACAGGCGCTGGCCAGCGGCGCGGTCGATGTGTACCCGGAGTACACGGGCACGATCGTGCGTGAACTGCTGAAGCGCAGCGACGGCAATCCGAACCCCTCGCTGGCCGAGCTGAACGAATGGCTCGCGCCGCGCGGCCTGAAGGCGGCTGTGCCGCTCGGCTTCAACAACACGTATGCGCTGGCGATGCTGGAGTCGCGCGCAGCGGCGCTCGGCATCACGCGCATCTCCGACCTGCGCGCGCCGAATGCGCAAACGCTGCGCCTCGGCCTGTCGCACGAGTTCATGGAGCGTGGAGATGGCTGGCCGGCATTGACGGTGGTCTACAAGCTGGCGTTGCCGCCGGCGCCGGGCCTCGACCACGGCCTGGCCTACGACGCGGTGCGGGCCGGCAAGATCGACCTGATCGACATCTATTCGACCGATGCCAAGGTCGGCCGTTACCAGCTGCGCGTACTGATCGACGACCTCGGCTTCTTCCCGAAGTACGACGCAGTGCTGCTGATGCGCGCCGCCGTCGATGTGCGGCCGCTGGCGCGGCTCGAAGGCCGCATCAGTGCCGACGCGATGATCGCGATGAACGCGCAGGCCGAGCTCGACGGGCGCAGCTTCGCCGAGGTCGCGAAAGGCTTCCTGGATGGCAGTGCTGCGGGCGCGGCCTCATCCACCGCAGCGGCCCAACCCGGCAGCTCGCGCCAAACCTTCCTGCAGCGGCTCTTCGCACCCGACCTGGCCCGGCTCTCCGTGCAGCACTTGCTGCTGGTGTTCGGCTCGCTGGCGGTGGCGATCGCGGTCGGCGTGCCGCTCGGCATTGCCGCGTGGCGCTGGCAGCGCAGCGCTGGCTGGGTGCTCGGTGTGGTGGCCGTCTTGCAGACCGTGCCCTCGCTGGCGCTGCTGGCGTTCCTGATCGCACTGCTCGGCAGCATCGGCCTGCTGCCGGCCTTGATCGCGCTGTTCCTGTACGCGCTGCTGCCGATTGTGCGCAACACGCATGCCGGCCTGCGCAGCGTGCCCGACGGTCTGGCGCAGGCGGCGCTGTCGCTCGGCCTGACGCCGCGCCAGTGCCTGCGCGAAGTGCAATTGCCGCTCGCGTTGCCGACGCTGCTGGCGGGCGTGAAGACGGCGGCCGTGATCAACGTCGGCACCGCGACGGTGGCGGCCTTCATCGGCGCGGGCGGTTACGGCGAGCGCATCGTTGCCGGCCTGGCGGTGAACGACACGGCCGCGATGCTGGCCGGTGCCGTGCCCTCGGCCGTGCTCGCGCTGCTGGTGCAGGGCGGCTTCGATGCGGTCGAGCGCTGGCTGGTGCGCTCGCGCTGAGACAATCCAGGCATGGCTGTCGACTTGATTCTGCTCACCGTTCTGATCCTTCTCGCGGTTCTGCTGTTGCTGGTGCTGTGGATTGCGTTGCGGCGTGCCGACCCGCGCGCGCAGCAGACCCTGGAACGCCTCGAGCGCGAGCTGCGCGACGAAGTGGCGCGCAGCGCAGCCACCACCCGCAGCGAACTCGCGCAAACGCTCGCCACCTTCCAGCAGACCTTGCTGAACCAGCAGGGCGATGTGGCGCGCACCCAGAACGAACAGATCGACAGCTTCCGCACCCAGCTCGCCGCGACCCAGCAGCACCAGGCCGACACGCTGGGCCGTTCGGCCGAGCAGCAGGCGCTGGCGCTGAAGCGTTTCTCCGAAACCTTGATCGACCAGTTGCGCGCGCTGTCGCTGTCGAACGACCAGCGCATGGCCGAAGTGCGCACCACGGTCGAGCAGAAGCTGGGCGCGATCCAGGCCGACAACGAAAAGAAGCTCGAGCAGATGCGCGCCACGGTCGACGAGAAACTGCACGCGACGCTCGAGCAGCGCCTCGGCGAAAGCTTCAAGCAGGTCGCCGACCGGCTTGAACAGGTGCACCGCGGTCTGGGCGAGATGCAGGGGCTGGCGAAGGACGTGGGGGCCTTGAACCGGGTACTGACGAACGTCAAGACGCGCGGCATGTTCGGCGAGGTGCAGCTGGCCGGCCTGCTCGAACAGGTGTTCACGCCGGACCAGTACGGCGCCCAGGTCGAGACCGTGCCGGGCAGCAATGCGCGCGTCGACTTCGCCATCAAGCTGCCGGGCCGGCGCGAGGATGGCGCGCCGCTGTGGCTGCCGATCGATGCGAAGTTCCCGCGCGACGATTACGAGCGCCTGCTCGACGCCCAGGAGCGCGCCGACAAGCCCGAGGCCGACGCGGCGGCGCGTGCCATCGAACAGCGGCTGCGGCTCGAAGCGAAGACGATCCGCGAGAAGTACGTGGCGCCGCCGCACACCACCGAATTCGCGATCCTGTTCGTGCCCACCGAAGGCCTGTACGCCGAGGCCTTGCGCCGCCCCGGCCTGATGGAAGCGCTGCAGCGCGAGTACCGCGTCACGCTGGCGGGGCCGACCACCTTGCTGGCCACCTTGACGAGTTTGCAGATGGGCTTTCGCACCCTCGCGCTGGAGCAGCGCAGCGCCGAAGTGTGGGAGGTGCTGGGCGCCGTCAAGACCGAATTCGGCAAGTTCGGCGAGGTGCTGGCGAAGACGCGCAAGAAGCTCAAGGAAGCGGCCGACACGATCGACGACGCGCAGACCCGCACCAACGTGATGACGCGCAAGCTGAAGTCGGTCGAGAGCCTGTCCGAGACGCGCACGCAACTGCTGCTGCCGGGTGGCGCCGCTGACGACGAGGTGGCGGTGGATGGCTGATGCGCAGGCGGTTGTCGATGCTGCCCCGCACCACCTGCCCGCCGCCACCACCCGCACGCTGATCGCACTCATCGTCGGCCAGATCTGCCTGCATTCGTGCATGACCGGTGTGCGCCTGGCCGGGCCGCTGCAGGTGCTGCGCCAAAGCCATTCGGCCTGGGCGGTCGGCGTGCTGCTCGGGCTGTTCGCCGCTGCGCCGGTGCTGTTGGCCCTGCATGCCGGGCGCCTGGCAGACCGGCATGGCTATCACCGGCCGCTTCAGTTGGCGGTCGGGTTGACGATGATCGGCGGCGTCTTCGCGGTGCTGTCGACGCTGCCGATCGCGGCCTGGCCGGGCGCCGGCTTCGCCTTGCTGTGTGCGGCGGCGGTGTTCACCGGCGCGGGCGCGAACCTCGGGTTGATCGCGATCCAGCGCAGCGCCGGGCGCACCGCGCGCGACGCCACCGAGCTGCGCCGCGTCTTCAGCTGGCTCGGCCTGGCGCCGGCGCTGTCGAACGTGGTCGGCCCGGTGCTGGCCGGTCTGCTGATCGACGCGGGCGGGTTCCGCCTTGCCTTCGCAGTGCTGGCGGCCTTGCCGCTGCTCGGCCTGTGGTGGGCGCGCCAGGTGCCGGTCGAAGTGCCGGTGCCGCGCCCGGCCGGGCTGCGCCGCAGCAGCTCCTGGGCTCTGCTGCGAGCACCGGGCCTGCGCCGGCTGCTGCTGGTGAACTGGCTGCTCTCGGCGAGCTGGGACGTGCACACTTTCGTCGTGCCCGTGCTGGGCCACGAACGCCACTTCAGCGCCTCGGCGATCGGCCTGATCCTCGGCCTGTTCGCGGCCGCCGTGGCGCTGGTTCGGCTGGCGATTCCGTTGCTGGCGCATCGGCTCAGCGAGTCGCAGGTGCTGGTGGCGGCGATGCTCGGCACCGGCGCGGTGTTCGCGGTTTATCCGCTGGTGCAGTCGGCCTGGGTGATGTGCGGCTGCGCGGTCCTGCTGGGCCTGGCGCTGGGCTCGGTCCAGCCGATGATCATGACCACCTTGCACCAGATCACGCCGCCCGATCGGCATGGCGAGGCGATTGCGCTGCGCTCGATGATGAGCAACACCTCGAGCACCTTGATGCCGCTGCTGTTCGGCGTGGCGGGCGCCGCGCTCGGCGCGGCGTCCTTGTTCTGGGTGATGGGCGCGGCGGTCGCGCTTGGCAGCGTTCAGGCGCGGCGGATCGGTGGGCGGGGTTGAAAATTCAACTCACGCATTGCAGAGGCGCAGAGAACGCGGAGATGCGCAGAGAAGAATTAAGAAAAGATGGCCAATCTGACCTGTATTTCCTCTGCGATTCCTCTGCGATTCCTCTGCGCTCTCTGCGCCTCGGCGCCTCTGCGGTGCGTGAGTTTTCTCTTCCTCAGAACTTGATACCTGCCGGGTTCGCGGCCGGCGCCGGGGTGGCAGCAGCTTCGACCGCAGGTGCGGCGCGCGGCGCGGCGGCTTTGGCCACGGCCTCGCGGCGCTCGGTGATCGGCGTGGCGGGCGGGTACTGGTAGGTGGCAGGAAGGCGCGACTCGCGCGGGTAGCCGGCGGCGTCGAGGTACGAGTTCCACACCGAAGGCGCGAGGCCGCGCAAGGTCTGCGAGCCGATGCTCAAGGTGGGGGCATCACGCCCGCCCGAAATGCGCTCCAGTGCTTCGCTGTCTTCCGGGCTTTGCACCTGCTTCTCGGTGACCGGAATGCCGCGCTGGCGCAGCAACTGGCGCGCCGCTTCGCAGGGGTCGCAATTGCCGACCATGACATACAGCGTGACCGGGTAGCGCGCCACGGCCTGGCGCAATTCGAGCGGCAGGGCCACATCGCCACTCGGCGCTGCGCCGCGCGACCCGATCGCGGTCACCTTGCCTTCGCTGCCAGCGGGTGCGCGATCGGTGTAGGTGACCTTGCCGTCGGCGCCGATGACCTTGTATTGAGCCGGAGCCTGGGCCTGCGCCGAGGCGGCTGCGACGAGTGCCAGCAGCATGGCGACTGGCCACCGATGCGATCGGTTCAGCAGCGGCCGGGTAGGCGCTGACGCGGATGATCCAGAGGCTGATCCAAAGGCGCAAGCGAAGGCAGGTCGTGGTGTCATCGAGTCTCCGTGTGCCGCGAGGCGAGGCGGCGGATATTGGAATCTAACCCAGCGGCCATGACGCTTCAATCGGCGCGGGCCGTGGGCGTCTGCACACCGTCCAGGCCGCGATGGCGCAGCAAGGCATCGAGGCGTGGCGCGCGGCCGCGGAAGGCCTTGAAGTTGTCGAGCGTGCTGCGGCTGCCGCCGGTCTCGAGCACGCATTCGCGGAAGCGCCGACCAACGCTGGCATCGAGCACGCCGCCGCCGCGCTTGGCCGCGTCTTCGAACGCGCCCCAGGCATCGGCCGACAGCACCTCGGCCCACTGGTAGCTGTAGTAGCCGGCCGCATAGCCGCCCGCAAAGATGTGCGAGAACACATTCAGCGGCCGGTTGAAGGCCGGCGCCTCGACGACGGCCACCTCGAGGCGCACTTCGTCGGCCAGCGCCTGCAGCCGGTCCGCAGCGTCGGGCTCGGTGTGCAGCCGCATGTCGATCAACGCGAACTCGACATGACGCAGGGTCTGCAAGCCGCTGTGGAAATTGCGCGCCGCGACCATCCGGTCGAACAGGGCGCGCGGCAGGGGTGCGCCGGTATCGACGTGTGCGGTGAGGCGCTCAAGCACCTCCCATTCCCAGCAGAAGTTCTCCATGAACTGGCTCGGCAGTTCGACCGCGTCCCATTCGACGCCGGAGATGCCGGATACGCCGATGTCGTCGATGCGCGTGAGCATCAGTTGCAGGCCATGGCCGAACTCGTGGAACAGAGTCGTCACGTCATCGTGCGTCAGCAAGGCCGGGCGCTCGCGACCGGCTTCGAGCAGCGGCGGCGCGAAGTTGCAGACCAGGTGCGCGACCGGCGTTTGCAGCGCGCCATCGGGGCGGGCCCAGCGATCCCGAACCGTGTCCATCCAGGCGCCGGAACGTTTCCCCGGGCGGGCGTAGAGGTCGAGGTAGAACTGGCCGATGAGGCGGCCCGGAGCGGCATCTGCGCTTGGAAGCGCGCTTGCACCTGCGCCCGCCGCCGCAGCCGGTTGTTCGATGCGGAAGAATCGCACGCTGTCGTGCCAGACCGGCGCCGTGTCGGGCCGGATGCGAACGTCGAACAAGGTTTCGATGATGCGGAACAGCCCATCGAGCACCTTGGGTGCCGTGAAGTACTGCTTCACTTCCTGGTCGCTGAAGGCATAGCGAGCTTCCTTCAGGCGCTCGGCGGCAAAGGGCCGGTCCCAGGCCTGCAGCTCGGGCATGCTGAGTTCATCGCGGGCGAAGCTGCGCAGCGCTTCGAGGTCGCGCTGGGCGCCGGGCCGGGCGCGGCGCGCCAGGTCTTGCAGGAATTCGATCACCTCGGGCGGCGAGGCCGCCATCTTCGGCACCAGCGATTGTTCGGCGGCGTTGCCATAGCCGAGCAGGCCGGATTCCTCACGGCGCAGCAGCAGCAACTCGCGCACGACGCTGGTGTTGTCGAGCGCAGCCGGGCCGAATTCGCTGGCCCGGGTGACGTAGGCGGTGAAGAGCTTCTCGCGCAGCGCCCGGTTGCGGGCGTGCTGCATCACGGGCACGTAACACGGCATGTGCAGCGTGAGTTTGTAGCCAGCGTGGCCGTCGGCCAGGGCGGCGGCGCGGGCCGCCAGCTTCACGTCGTCGGGCACGCCGTCGAGTTCGTCTTCGGTAGTAAAGCAGGCGTAGCCATCGGTGGCGTCCAGCACGTGCTCGGAGAACTTCTGCCCGAGTTCGGCCTGCAGGTCTTGCAGCTCGGCATGGCGCAGCCGCAGCTCGCCTTGCAGCTCGGCACCACCGAGCTTGAAATCGCGCACCGCGTTCGAAAGTGCACGCTGGCGCGGTGCGCTCAAGGCCGCTGCGCGCGGGTCGGCCAGCACGGCCTGGTACTTGGCGAACAGCCGCTGGTCGGCGCCGACGCGGGTGAAGAACTCGACCACGCCAGGCATCGTCTCGTTGTAGGCGGCGCGCAGCGCAGGCGAATCGGCCACCGCCGTGAGGTGGCCGACGGCACCCCAGGCGCGCGAGACGCGGTCGATGGCGACATCGAGCACGGCCGACAGCGCGTCGTAGTCGGCCGGTGTGGCGTCGCTCGTGGCCAGGGCCAGGGCGGCATTCGCGGCGCGCAGCAGCTCGTCGAGGGCGGGCGCGATGTGCTCGGGCCGGATCGCATCGAAGCGCGGCAGGCCGGCGTTTTCGAGCAGCGGGTTGGTGGCAGGGAGGGTCATGAGGTTCGTCCTTTGATCGCCGTGCGCGCGGTGGGCGGGGTCATGCGGCAGCAGATGGGAGCAGTCGCATCAAACGACAAGGGCCGCGGATCAGGCGGCCCTTGCAGGGGGAGCAAAAGGTCAGGCCTTGACCTGGGCTCCGAGCGCGATCTTCAACAGGTCGGCCACCGTGTTGGCGTTGAGCTTTTCCATGATGTTGGCGCGGTGCGCCTCGACCGTCTTGATGCTGATGCCCAGATCGTCGGCGATCTGCTTGTTCAGCCGGCCGGCGACGATGCGCTCGAGCACCTGGGCTTCGCGCGTGGTCAGGCGCGACAGCAGCGCGTCGCGGCTCGCGGCTTCCTGGTGCTTCGAGAAATCGACCCGCGCGCGGTCCAGCATCTTCTCGACCAGGCTGACGAGTTCGTCTTCCTTAAACGGCTTCTCGATAAAGTCTTCGGCGCCTTTCTTCATCGTCGTCACGGCCATCGGCACATCGCCGTGGCCGGTGATGAAGGTGACCGGCAAGGGCGAGCGGCGCTCCAGCAAGCGGTCTTGCAATTCGAGCCCGCTCATGCCGTCCATTCGAATGTCGGCGATCAGGCAGGCCACCTCGCGAGGGTCGAAGCGCGACAGGAACGACTCGGCGGAATCGAAACACTTGACCCGGTAATCCTTGCCCTCGAGCAGCCACTGCAGGGAATCGCGAACCGCTTCGTCGTCATCGACGACATAGACAGTACCCTTCTTCGGAATCAAGCTCATGAGGTCACAAACGCCTTGGGTTGGAGAGGAGCGGAAGCCGAGATTTCGACCGGCAGCGTGAACGAAAAACGGCAGCCCACCACAGACTCTCCATTGTAAAGGTTCTGTGCCTTGATCCGCCCCCGATGGCTCTCGATGATCGAGCGGCACAAGCTCAGGCCGATGCCCAGGCCGTCGACTTTGGTCGAGAAGAACGACTCGTATAAACGGGCGATGACTTCGTCCTTCAAACCCGGCCCCATGTCGGTGACGCTGACCTCGATCACGCTGCCTTCTTCAGCCGACTGCAGCGGCACCACGCGCAGTTCGATGTTGCGCCGGGCAAGTGGCAGTTGGGCGTTGTCGATCGCCTCGGCCGCGTTCTTCAGCAGGTTCAGCACCACCTGTTCGATCAGGATCGGGTCGACCAGCAGGTTCGGCAGGCGCTGCGCCACATAGGTGCGGATGCCGACGTTGCGGCGCCGCAGTTCGATGCCCGCAAGCTCGACCGCGTCGTCGACGATCGCGCCCGCTTGCGCGGCCTGGCGCTGCGGCTCGCTGCGTTTCACGAAGGCGCGGATGCGGTGGATGATCTGGCCCGCGCGCTGCGCCTGGCGCGAGGTCTTCTCGAGCGCCGCGATCAGGTCGGCCTTCTCGATCGCGTTGTTGTTGACCCGCGTGACCATGCCGTTGCAGTAGTTTGTGATCGCGGTCAACGGCTGGTTCAATTCGTGCGCCACCGATGAGGCCATTTCGCCCATCGTCATCAGCCGGCTCGTCACCTGGGCGCGCTCGGCCTGGCTGGCGGCCAGCGTCTCGGCCGTGCGGCGGCCGGTGATGTCGGTGGCGATCAGCATCTGCGCCAGCCGGCCGTCGGTCCATTGCAGGTAGCGGGCGCGCACGTCGAACCACTTGGCCAGCGAGTCGATGAACACCTCGCGCGACTCGGAGCCCGCCTCGGTCAACTCCTGCGTGGGCAGGCCGCCGAAGTTGTCGACCGCGTCGTCGACCTCGGGCAGGAAGGGCACGCCTTTTTCGGCGCCGGCCAGCAGCGCATGGCCGCTCGATTCGGCGCCGAACCACAGGCGGTACGAGCGGTTCGCGAACAGCAGTTCGCCCTGCGTCACCGACAGCACCGAGACCGCCGCGTCGAGCCCTTCGAGCACGGTGGTGAAGCGCTCGTGCGAGGCCGAGAGCTGGTCGCGAATGCGTTTCGCCTCGGTGATGTTCGTCATTGATGTCATCCAGCCGGTCTGCTGGCCTTTCGGGTCGATCAGCGGCGAGACGTACATGCGCGAATCGAACAGCGAGCCGTCCTTGCGCATCACCTTCACTTCGATGCCGCCGGCCGGGCTGCGCCCTTGCAGTTCCTGCACCAGCAGGCGGGCGTTTTCTTCGAGGCGGTCGGGCGGCCAGTACGGCAGCGGCGGCATGCGCCCGACCAGGTCGGCTTCCGAGAAACCGGTCATCGCGCCGAACGCCGGGTTGACGTAGGTTATGCGGCCTTCCATGTCCATCGCCCGCATGCCGGTGAGCATCGAGTTTTCCATCGCGCGGCGGAAGTTCGTCTCCGACACCAGCGCGGTCTGCATCTGCAAGCGCCGCGCCATGTGGCGCCAGGTGCCGAGCAGCATCCACACCGTCAACACCGACAGCGCTGCGACCATCCAGAACAAGGTGTTGCTGATGAGGCCGATGGAAGTGCGGTAACCCTGGCCACGCAGGATCAGCCCGTTGTTGGCCGGCGTGACCGGAATCTGGTGGACGATCGCCGGACGCTGAACCTTGGTGCCGGGCATCTGTGTCACGGTGCTGGCGACGATGTGTTCATCGCCGTCGAGCACGCTGATGGCGTGGCGGGTCGACACCTCGCGCGGCACGTTGCGCCGCATCAGGCTTTCGATCGAATACTCGGCGATCAGCGCGCCGACGAAGCCGGCCCGTTCCAGCAACGGCACCTGCACCTGAAACACCGGGTTGCCCAGGGAGTCGAGGAACTGGCGCGAGTAGATCGGCTGGCGCTGCGTGCGCGCCGCGATAAAGGCGGCCTCGGACGGGCCGCGTTTGCCTTCGCGCGGCAGGGCGGCGGGGGTGTCGTCGCTGGTCACGCCGGCCTCGGGCGGGAAGCTCGTCGCCGAGTAGCTGGCCCGCGGCACGCGCGCGCCGTTGATCCAGACCAGATTGGTGATCTCCGGGCGCTCGCGCGTGAAGGTGGCGGCCTGGATCAGGAATTGATCGCGGTCAATCGCCCGGGTCGCGATCTCGCGTGCAATCCGGACCAACTGTTCCTGGTTCTCGATCAGGCGCAGGCGGATCTGCTGTTGGGCGATCTCGGTATCGCGCTTGACTGCTTCCTGCTCGCGCTCGAATTCCTCATTGCGCAGATACCAGAACGCCAAGATGATCGCGGCAAGAAAGAGCAGCACCGAGACCAGCGGCCCGAGCGTGGCGAAGCGGTCCTGGCGCGCTGCCGACTGGCGCCGCCACCAGCGGCCGAAGCGGCGTTCGGGCCAGGTTTGCGGGGGACGGGGAAGCGCGGCGGCTTCGTCGGCGGGTTGCATGATGGGAGATTATCGAGGCTGAGACGCAGCCGCTGCAGCTTGCTCAAGGTAGTCATGCAAAGCGTCGGGTTCGGCCGGCATGGGTTCATGAAACCCCGGTTCATGATGTCGCAGTATGAAATCAACTTGCACGATTTGGAAAACTACGGGAGTTGTGCGAAACTTTCGTCTGACCGAAAAAATTCACATTCCTTGACCGGAGACACGCATGTCCGCATTGCCTGATTCTTTCCTCGGCGCCGCCGCCAACGATGCCGATTCGCAGGAAACCCGCGAATGGCTGGACGCGCTGTCGGCCGTCATCGGCGCTCAGGGCGATGACGACGGCAAGGCGCGCGCGCACTTTCTGCTTGAACAGTTGATCGACCATGCGCGCCAGGCCGGCATCGACGTGCCGTTCTCGGCCAACACCGCCTACGTGAACACGATTCCGGCCGATCAGGAGGAACGTACGCCGGGCAATATCGAGATCGAGGAACGGCTGCGCACGATGATGCGCTGGAACGCGATGGCGATGGTCGTGAAGGCGAATCGCCTGCACCCGGCCGACGGCGGTGACCTGGGCGGCCACATCTCCAGTTTTGCGTCGCTTGCGACGATGTTCGGCACCGGTTTCAACCACTTCTGGCATGCCGAAAGTGCTGAAGTCGGCAGAGAGCACGGCGGCGACCTGCTGTACATCCAGGGCCACTCGTCGCCGGGCATTTATGCACGCGCTTTCATGGAAGGCCGCATCAGCGAAGAGCAGATGCTGAACTTCCGGCAAGAGGTCGACGGCAAGGGCATCTCGAGCTACCCGCACCCGAAGCTGATGCCCGAGTTCTGGCAGTTCCCGACCGTCTCGATGGGCCTGGGGCCGCTGATGGCGATCTACCAGGCGCGCTTCCTGAAGTACCTGCATGCGCGCGGCATCGCGAACACCGCGAACCGCAAGGTCTGGGTGTTCTGCGGCGACGGCGAAATGGACGAACCCGAGTCCCTCGGCGCGATCGGCCTGGCCGCGCGCGAGAAGCTCGACAACCTGATCTTCATCGTCAACTGCAATCTGCAGCGCCTCGACGGGCCGGTGCGTGGCAACGGCAAGATCATCCAGGAGCTCGAAGGCGAGTTCCGCGGCGCCGGCTGGAACGTCATCAAGCTGCTGTGGGGCAGCTACTGGGACCCGCTGCTGGCGCGCGACAAGGACGAGATCCTGCGCAAGGTGATGATGGACACGGTCGACGGCGACTACCAGGCGATGAAGGCGAACGACGGTGCCTTCGTGCGCAAGCACTTCTTCGGCCAGCACCCGAAGCTGCTCGAGATGGTCGCAAAGATGAGCGACGACGACATCTGGCGCCTGAACCGCGGCGGCCACGATCCGCAAAAAGTCTATGCCGCGTTCCACAAGGCCAACGCCCATGTCGGCCAGCCGACGGTGCTGCTGATCAAGACCGTCAAGGGCTTCGGCATGGGCAAGAGCGGCGAGGGCAAGAACACTGCGCACCAGACCAAGAAGCTCGTTGATGAAGACGTGAAGATCTTTCGGGATCGCTTCAACATTCCGATCCCCGACGACCAGCTTGCCGACATCCCGTTCCTGAAGCCGGCCGATGACACGCCGGAAATGAAGTACCTGCACGAGCGGCGCAAGGCGCTCGGCGGCTACCTGCCGCACCGTCGCACCAAGGCCGACGAGCAGCTCGCCGTGCCGCCACTCGACACCTTCAAGGCGGTTCTCGACGCCACCGCCGAAGGTCGCGAGATTTCCACGACGCAAGCCTTCGTGCGCTTCCTGACCCAGTTGCTGCGCGACAAGGCGCTCGGCCCGCGCACCGTGCCGATCCTCGTCGACGAGGCCCGCACCTTCGGCATGGAAGGCCTGTTTCGCCAGATCGGCATCTACAACCCTGCGGGCCAGAACTACACGCCGGTCGACAAGGACCAGGTGATGTACTACCGCGAAGACAAGGCCGGCCAGGTCTTGCAGGAAGGCATCAACGAACCCGGCGGCATGAGCAGCTGGATCGCAGCGGCCACGAGCTACAGCACGAACAACCGGATCATGATTCCGTTCTTCGTCTACTACTCGATGTTCGGCTTTCAGCGCGTCGGTGACCTGGCCTGGGCGGCCGGCGACATGCAGGCACGTGGCTTCCTGCTCGGCGGCACCTCCGGCCGCACCACGCTGAACGGCGAAGGCCTGCAGCACGAAGACGGCCACAGCCACATCCTGGCCAGCACGATCCCGAACTGCATCAGCTTCGACCCGACCTTCGCGCACGAGGTCGGCGTGATCCTGCACAACGGCCTGAAGCGCATGGTCGAGCAGCAGGAAAACGTCTATTTCTACATCACGCTGTTGAACGAAAACTACCCGATGCCGGGGCTGAAGGCCGGCACCGAAGAACAGATCATCAAGGGCATGTACCTGCTCGACGAAGGCGCGAAGCAAAGCCCGAAAAGCGGCTCCGGTACCGCGCCGCGCGTCAACCTGCTGGGCAGCGGAACGATCCTGCTGGAGAGCGTCGCCGCCAAGGCCCTGCTCGAAAAGGATTGGGGCGTGGCGGCCAATGTGTGGAGCTGCCCGAGCTTCAACCAGCTGGCGCGCGACGGCCAGGACGCCGACCGCTGGAACCTGCTGCACCCGACCGCCAAGGCGCAGCGCGTCCCCTTCGTCACGCAGCAGCTCGACAAGTTTGCCGGCCCGGTGATCGCTTCGACCGACTACATGAAGAACTACGCCGAACAGATCCGCGCCTTCATTCCGAAGGGCCGCACCTACCGCGTGCTCGGCACCGACGGCTTCGGCCGCAGCGACTTCCGCGTCAAGCTGCGCGAGCACTTCGAGGTGAACCGCCACTACATCGTGGTGGCGGCGCTGAAGGCGCTCGCCGATGACGGCACGGTGCCGTTGGCCAAGGTGGCCGAGGCGATTGCGAAGTACGCCATCAAGGTCGACAAGATCAACCCGCTGAACGCCTAACCCGCGCGCACGCGGACAGTGAACAGAACAACCAAAAAATCGACGGAGACACGCAACATGGCACTGGTTGAAGTCAAGGTCCCGGACATCGGCGACTTCGAGGAAGTGGAAATCATCGAACTGCTGGTCAAGGCGGGGGACACGGTGAAGGCCGAGCAGTCGCTCATTACGGTGGAGAGCGACAAGGCGTCGATGGAGATTCCGTCGTCGCATGCGGGGGTGGTGAAGGAAATGAAGGTCGGGATCGGCGACAAGGTCAAGGAAGGGTCGCTGGTGTTGGTGCTGGAGGTGGTGGGCTCAGGCGCTGCGGCTGCACCCTCACCCCAGCCCTCTCCCGCCCCTGCGGCTGAGGTCTCTTCTCCTTCTCCCGCTCCGGCGGGAAAGGGTAGTGGTGGCGCGCCCATCAACGTCCTCGTCCCCGACATCGGCGACTTCGATGAAGTCACGGTGATCGAAGTCATGGTCGCCGCCGGCGACACGATCAAGGTCGAGCAAAGCCTGATCACGGTCGAGAGCGACAAGGCCTCGATGGAGATCCCGTCGTCGCACGCCGGCGTCGTGACGGAGATCAAGGTCAAGGTCGGCGACAAGGTTGCGAAGGGCAGCCTGGTGGCGGTCGTTCAGGCCGCTGGCGGCGCGAGCCCGGCGGCGGCTGCGCCTGCACCAGCACCTGCCACGGCCGCACCTGCGGCAGCCTCGGCCCCGCCCGCCGCCGCCGCACCGGCGCCAGAGAAGAGCGTGCCCACCGCCGCGCTGGCGGCCCATGAACCCGGCGCGGCGAAGGGCGTGCTGCCGCATGCTTCGCCGTCGATCCGCAAGCTGGCGCGTGAACTCGGCGTGCCGCTCGACGAAGTGAAGGGCAGCGGCCCGAAGAGCCGCATCACCGCCATCGACGTGCAAGGCTTCGTCAAAGGCGTGATGGCCGGCAGCGTGCAGACCAGGGCCCAGTCGGTCAAGGCCCCCGCCGCGGCAGCCGCCAGCGGCGGCACCTTCCCCGGCCTGCTGGCCTGGCCGAACGTCGACTTCACAAAGTTCGGACCGGTCGAGCGCCGCGACCTGTCGCGCATCAAGAAGATCAGCGGCGCCAACCTGCACCGCAACTGGGTCGTGATCCCGCATGTCACGAACCATGACGATGTCGACATCACCGACCTCGAAGCGTTCCGGGTCGCCACCAATAAGGAAAATGAAAAGGCCGGCATCAAGGTCACGATGCTTGCGTTCCTGATCAAGGCCTGCGTTGCCGCGCTGAAGAAGTTCCCCGACTTCAACGCCTCCCTCGACGGTGAGCAGATCGTGCTGAAGCAGTACTTCCACATCGGCTTCGCGGCCGACACCCCAAACGGCCTGATGGTGCCGGTGATCAAGGACGCCGACAAGAAAGGCATCTTCCAGATCTCGACCGAGATGGGCGAGCTGGCGAAGAAGGCACGCGACGGCAAGTTGAGCCCGGCCGAGATGAGCGGCGGGTGCATCTCGATCTCGTCGCTCGGCGGCATCGGCGGGCGCTACTTCACGCCCATCATCAACGCGCCTGAAGTCGCCATCCTCGGTGTGTGCAAGAGCAGCGTCGAGCCGGTATGGGACGGCAAGGCGTTCCAGCCGCGCCTAATGCTGCCGCTCAGCCTGAGCTGGGACCACCGCGTGATCGACGGCGCCTCTGCGGCGCGCTTTAACGCCTACCTGGGCCAGATCCTCGGCGACTTCCGCCGCGTGCTGCTTTGAACGCGGCACGCACATGACCACGGTGGTGGTGGCGCGCCTGGGCGGCAACGTGGCGATCGCGGCCGACACGCTGGTCACCTTCGGCGACACCCGCCTGGCGCATGGCTACGAGGCGAACCTGAAGCTGTTCAAGGCTGGCGATTCGTGGATCGGCATGGCCGGCACGGTGGCGCACTTTCCGGTGCTGCGCCGGGCGCTGGCGGCACTGCCGCCCAACGAGCTGAAGCTGCATTCGCGCGACCAGGTGTTCGACACCTTCCTGAAGCTGCACCCGAAGCTGAAGGAGAGCTTTTTCCTGAACACCAAGGAAGAAGATTCCGACCCGTATGAAAGCTCGCAGTTCACCGCGCTGATCGCCAACCACGCCGGCATCTTCGGCGTCTACTCGTACCGCGAGGTGTTTGAGTTCGACCGCTTCTGGGGCATCGGTACCGGACGCGCGTTTGCGCTTGGCGCCATGTATGCGGGCTTCGACAAGGCGAAGACGGCCCGCGAGGTGGCGGAACTCGGTGTGCGTGCGGGCTGTGAATTCGACAAGAACTCGAGTGGGCCGATCCATGCCCACAGCATCAAACTGAAAGGCTGACATGACGCCCCCAAGCTCACTTCGTTCGCTGCCCCCCGAGGGGGCGCAAGTCCCCTTTGGGACGGCCCGACAGGAGACCTGACATGGCCCTCATCGACATCAAGGTGCCGGACATCGGCGACTTCAAGGACGTGGCCGTGATCGAGCTGCTGGTTTCGCCCGGTGACTCGGTGAAGCCCGAGCAGAGCCTGATTTCCGTGGAGAGCGACAAGGCCTCGATGGAGATTCCGTCATCGCATGGGGGCGTGGTGAAAGAGGTCAGGGTGAAGGTGGGGGATGTGGTGAATGAAGGGTCGGTGATTGTTTCGTTGGAGGCGGAGGGGGAGGGGGTGGTCACCGCCCCCACCCAACCCTCCCCCAGCGGTGGAGGGCTCAATACCGCAATGACTGCTGCTCCTTCCCCCGCTGGGGGAGGGTTGGGGAGGGGGCCGGGTGCTGCACAAGTTGATTTCCCTACCCTCTCCACCCACACCGGCCCCGTCGACACCGAGTGCGACCTCGTCGTCCTCGGCGCCGGCCCGGGCGGCTACTCGGCCGCATTCCGCGCCGCCGACCTCGGCATGAAGGTCGTGCTGGTCGAGCGCTTTGCCACGCTCGGCGGTGTCTGCCTGAACGTCGGCTGCATCCCGTCCAAGGCCTTGCTCCACGTCGCGGCGGTGATGGACGAAGTCAGGCACTTCGATGCGATGGGCGTGACCTTCGCCGCGCCCGTGCTCGACCTGGCGAAGCTGCGAACCCACAAGGAAAAGGTCATCGGCAAACTCACCGGCGGCCTGGCGGCGATGGCGAAGATGCGCAAGGTGACGGTGCTGCAGGGCGCCGGCGAATTCCTCGACCCGTTCCATCTGAAGGTGGCGCTCGCCTCGGGTGCAAGCCAGACGCTGAAGTTCAAGCAGGCCATCATCGCCGCCGGCTCCGAAGCCGTGAAGCTGCCCTTCATGCAGACCCCTGAGTTGAAGGACGACCCGCGCGTCGTCACCTCGACCGGCGCGCTCGAACTGCGCCAGCTTCCGAAGCGCATGCTGATCATCGGCGGCGGCATCATCGGTCTCGAGATGGGCACCGTCTACTCGACGCTCGGCGCGCGCCTGGACGTGGTCGAGATGCTCGACAGCCTGATGCAGGGCGCCGACCGCGACCTCGTGAAGGTCTGGCAGAAGATGAACGCACCGCGCTTCGACAACATCATGTTGAAGACCAAGACGGTGGGCGCGCAGGCCACGAAAGACGGCATCCTGGTCAAGTTCGAAGCCGCCGACGGAAGCCCGGCGAAGGTCAGTGAGCAACTCTACGACCTGGTGCTGCAGGCCGTCGGCCGGGTGCCGAACGGCAAGCGCATCGGCGCCGACCGGGCGGGCGTCACGGTCACCGACCGAGGCTTCATTCCGGTCGACATCCAGATGCGCACCAACGTGCCCCACATCTTCGCGATCGGCGACATCGTCGGCCAGCCGATGCTGGCGCACAAGGCAGTCCACGAGGCACACGTTGCCGCCGAGGTCGCATCGGGCGACAGCAAGGCGGCGTTCGATGCCCGCGTGATCCCGAGCGTGGCCTACACCGACCCGGAGGTGGCGTGGGTCGGCGTTACCGAAGACGAAGCCAAGGCGCAGGGCATGAAGGTGAAGAAGGGCCTGTTCCCGTGGAACGCCTCGGGCCGCGCGATTGCCAATGGTCGCGACGAAGGCTTCACCAAGCTGCTGTTCGATGAAGCCACGCATGCCATCGTCGGCGGCGGCATCGTCGGCACGCATGCCGGCGACATGATCGGCGAGATCGCGCTGGCCATCGAGATGGGCGCCGACGCGGTCGACATCGGCAAGACCATCCACCCGCACCCGACGCTCGGCGAAACCATCGGCCTGGCGGCCGAGGCTTTCGAGGGCGCGTGCACTGATCTGCCGCCGGTGAAACGGTGATGTGGCGTGGCCTGCTGGCCGGACCCCGGCAACTCGGCGGTTCTCAGGCTTCGACGACC
>JANXZA010000124.1 GCA_025355745.1 Rhizobacter sp.
TGGTCAACCAGATCCTGGCCAGCATGGGTCCGGGTGTGCTCGCATCGCTGCTGAACGGCTCAAAGGGCAGCGGGCTTGGTGCGATCCTTGGCCAGCTGACCCAGGGCGGCGCAGCCCCAGTGGTCATCACGCCTGACCAAGCCTCGAAGTTGACTCCGGAACAGGTTCAGGTCATCGCCAGCCATGCCGAGCAGCACAACCCGGGCATCGTGGATGAGATGAGCGGCTTCTATGCGCAGCACGCTGGCCTCATCAAGACGCTCGGCGGTGCAGCTCTCACGATCGCTCTGGCCAAGATGGCCGAGCGACACCCAGGCTAGTCATCACCAACTCGGCTCAATTCTCCCTCCCAATCCACTGGACCCCATCATGAAGCTCTCCATCACCTCCTTCGCTCTGGTTGCCGGCCTCGTCGTGACAAGCACGGTGTTCGCGCAAGCGACAGCCGCAGCGCCCAGCGGCTCGACCGGTCTTTGCAAGGATGGCTCCTACACGTCCAACGAGACGAAGAAGGGCGCGTGCGCCGGGCACAAGGGGGTGAAGGACTGGTTCGGTGCGAAGGCCGCCGACGCGGTGGCTCCGGCAAAAGCTGCCGCGCCGGCCTCGGCACCTGCCGTCGCTGGGGCAAAGACCGCACCGACAGCCACCAAGGCCACTGCGCCTTCGACGGCAGCGGCCGCAGGCGGGGGCGCGGGCCAGGTCTGGGTCAACAGCAGCTCGAAGGTCTACCACTGCCAGGGCACCAAGTATTACGGCAAGACCAAGCAGGGCGAGTACATGACCGAGGCCGCCGCGAAGACGGCGGGCAACCACGCCGATCACGGCAAGGCATGCCCCTGAGAGATTCGTTCCAAGCTGCCGGTATCGATCGATGACATCGCCCGTCAATGGTGGCAGAGTACCCAGCAAGCTTCGTCAGACGCAGGCAGAGTATTCAGCAGCCCGGCCCGCGTCAGAGCCTGACCGAAAATTCCGGTCGGACTCGAGGTTGTACGTGTGCCGTCGTTATCAGGCGAACTTCAGAACGGGCGAAGGTAAGTCCCACCCTCCAGTTCACGGCATCGGGACCTGCAACTCTTGCCTGGCTACGTCGCAAGTGAATTCCGAGCGGCGATGACCACATGTCCCGACATGACGGTGTCGCGCGGCTCGCCGCGCACCGAGGGTGGAAGGCTCGAACGGATGGCGGACTGGCCGAAGTCGGGCACGATCGCAGGTTGCGCGAGACCTGACCCCTCAGCTGGTGGGTGGGAGGGCTGGAGAAGCCTTGAAGACGGATGAACGCGAAGTCGGCGAGGTCTTCAACTACCTCATTTTCGATGTCGAAGCACGAGCCATGCGCATGTCAAAGTACAAGGCGTCCCGGCAGGTCGTATCGAGCCTGAGCGGCAGGGTGCTCGAGGGCACATCGCAGACGGTGGCGCGAACCGACCTCGATCTCTACGGACGCTTTTGCCGGGTGGCGACGGGGTGGATCCTGTACTCTTGAACGTTCGGCCACCTCGCCAACCACCCTCTTCTCAACTCTACCCATCTGGACCCGCATGAATGACCGAACCCTTGTCCGAGGCCTGTTCCTCATGGCGATCGCGCTTGCGTTTGGCCTGCAATCACTGCGCTACTCGATAGGTGGATTCGGCCGGCCGGGCCCCGGCCTGTTTCCGCTGATGGTGAGCTCGCTTCTGTTGTTGATCGGGTTGATTACCGTGGTGCGATCGCGCTTCGTCGAACGCGTGCACCTGACTTTCAACACGAAGAACATCGCCGTTATCCTGGCAAGCCTGTGCGGATTCGCCGTCATCTCAGTGCATCTGAACATGATCGCGGGCATCGTGTTCATGGTGTTCTGTGCTTCATTTGCCGGCACTGCAGCGTATTCCGTCACACGCAACCTCAAAGTGTCGGCCGGCCTGATTGCGGTTGGGCTGGCGTTTCAAAAACTGCTGGGCTTCAACCTGCCCCTTTACTGATGGACGTCCTGCACAACCTCGCCTTTGGTTTCGGGGTCGCACTGACTTGGCAGAACCTCATGTATTGCGCCATCGGGTGCTCGGTGGGCACGCTCGTGGGTCTGCTGCCCGGACTCGGCCCGCTGGCCACCATCAGCATCTTGCTTCCCCTGACCTACTCCATTCCCACGGGCGGCGCGCTCATCATGCTGGCAGGAATCTACTATGGCGCGCAGTACGGCGACAGCGTGAGCGCCATCACGATGAAGATCCCGCACGCCAGCAGCATCGTGGCCTGCATTGACGGCTACCAGATGACGCTCAAGGGACAGACCGGACTGGCCCTGTTCACAGCGGGCGTTTCCAGTTTCATCGGTGGCACGGTGGCGATCGTGGTGCTTACGTTCTTCGCGCCAATGCTGGGCGAAGTGGCCTTCCTGTTCGGGCCAGCCGACTACTGCGCCCTCATGCTGGTCGGCTTTGTATGTGTGAGTTTTGTCACCACCGGAAGCCTGCTCAATGGCATGGCCATGTGTCTGATCGGGGTGTTGCTCGGACAGATCGGCACCGATGTCACCAGCGGTACGCCGCGCTTCACCATGGACTTCGCGTTTCTGGCCGACGGCGTTGGCCTGGTGAGCATCGCTTTGGGATGCTTCGGTATTGCCGAGATCACGAAGAACCTCGACAACAAGGACGAGCGTACGCCGTTCAACGGCAAGATCAACTTGATCCCAACCTGGCAAGAATTCAAGCGCATCATTCCCAGCGCTCTGCGTGGCAGCGTGATCGGTTCTTTCTTGGGCATCCTTCCCGGCGGTGGCCCCGTGATCGCCCAATTCGCCGCCTACGCCGTCGACAAGAAGGTCAGCAAGTACAAGCACGAGATCGGCAGCGGCGCCATCGAAGGCGTGGCGGGGCAGGCTGCGGCAGACGAGGCGGCAGCACGCACCAGTTTTATCCCGCTGATGGCCATCGGCATTCCCGAGAACGCGGTCATGGCCCTCATGATGGCCGCCTTCATTATCAAGGGCGTCCAACCCGGACCGAACATGATCGCCAATCACCCCGATTTGTTCTGGGGTCTGGTGGCTAGCATGTGGGTGGGAAACTGCTTCTTGCTCATTCTCAACGTGCCCCTTGTGCGCTACTGGCTGTCGGTTTTCAAGATCCCCTACAGCGTGCTGTTTCCGTCGATTCTCTTCTTCTGCTGCATCGGCACCTTCAGCGTCAACAACAATCTGGACGACATCTTCGTCACCGCTGTCTTCGGCTTCATCGGCTACATGTTCCTGCGCCTGGATCTGGATCCCGCTCCGCTGATGCTCGGCTTCATTCTCGGCCCCATGCTCGAGGAAAATTTTCGGCGCGCGCTGCTCTTGAGCCGCGGGAACTTCGCTGCGTTCTTCACGCGTCCGATCAGCGGCACTTTGCTCACCTTGATCGGCATTTTTGTCGTCTGGCAAGTGGCAGCGTTCTTCTCGCGTGCGCGAAAATTGCGGCCGGTTCCCGCAACCGGCTGAGTCTCGCCATGACCTGCGAGGGTCGCCGTGAATCGACTGCCCACCTAGACACGTTGAGGCCCTCGAACGGCATCTCGTACGCGATATCGCCATGCCAACGGTTCACCGGGGCGGTTCTTTTTCATCGCGCCTGCCGTAGGCTACTGGGGCGCCACCGCCGATGTCGAGCGCAGAAGCAAGTCGTGTCTCGCCGTAAGTGCTACCGGCCTGGTCTGCTGTCCTTTGGTCGCCACTGCATCATTTCCGCCCCGTGGTGCCAACATGCGAGGCGTAGCGACGATGAAGCCAATCGGGTGGCTGCGCCGAGACGGGTGACGAAGGCAGCTCGAAGGCGGCGAATACTTCGACCGCGAAGTCGATGAAGGTGCGCACGCGCAACAGGCGTCGGGCGCTGGGCGGATAGAGCAGGTTGACGGGGATCGCATCAGTCGACTCCCAGTCGTCCAGGACGCGGACGAGCCGCCCTGAGGCCAGCTCCGGCCGATTCGTCCACTCGAGCAGGCGAACGACGCCATGGCCGGTGAGCGCGAGGTCAATGACGATATCCCGGTGGGCGTTGCTGGTGGTCAGCCAGCTCGAGACATCGACGTGATCGACTTCGCCGCCGCGTCGAAACTCCCAGCGCCGCATGACGCCACCGGCGATGGCGCGAATCGGCAGGCAGACATGTGCGTGCAGATCAGAGGGCCGTCGTGGGATCTCGTGCGCCAACCAGTACGACGGCGATGCTGCGACCAGGAAGTGGCTTGAGGCGATGACGCGATGGATCAGGCTCTCGATCTTCGATGGCCAACCAAGGACGAGCATGACGTCGAGGCCGTCCCTCTGCTGATCCGGGACGAGCTGGACGTCCCGGATGTCGAGCTCGACCTCCGGGTAGCGAGCATGGAAGCGAGGCAGCGCCTCGGCCAGGCAACCACGAGCGATCACGTGCTGAATACCGACGACGATCCGACCCTTCGGTCGGACGGTGGTCGCGCGCGCATCGTTCTCGGCGGAATCGAGTCGGCGCAGGGCCGGAATGCAGGCGTCCAAATAGTCGGCACCGGCAGCAGTCAGACGCAAGCCGCGCGGCCCGCGCTCGACTAGGCGGACGCCAAGCTCGTCCTCAAGGGCGCCGACGAGCTTGGCGACCGCAGCGGCGCTGACCTCGAAATGTCGCGCTGCCGCAGACAGGCTGTGGCCGCGTGCGGCTGCCTCGAGGTATCGCAGGGCGCGAAGCTTGTCCATTGGAGCTGCAACCGATGGTTAAAACCGAGTTCAACCACGCCAGTGTTCCAGTCCCGCAGCTTGTCCACAACAATTATCCGCAGGCGAGAGAGTTCTCTCCCGCCGCAGGAGGCCAGATGAACGTCGAAGCCAGCTTGATGCAGCCGACACGCCACGACGCAACGCGCCGTCGTCTCAGCGTTGGATTCGTTACCGCACTGATCCTCGCCTTGGCCAGAACGGCGGCCACTGCGGAGGCGCCATGGCCGACGAAGCCAATTCGCCTTGTCGTCCCCGGCGGTCCGGGCGGTGTGATCGACGTTCGCGCGCGCTGGCTGGCGGATCGGCTCGGTCCGGTCCTTGGCCAGCCGATGGTGGTCGAAAACCGCACTGGCGCCGGCGGCAATATCGGCATGGAACACGTCGCCCGGAGCGCGCCCGACGGCTACACGCTCGCCATCATCCATCAGGGGACGATGGCGATGAACCCACATTTGTACGCGCGCACGGGCTACGACGCACTCGTCGATTTCGTACCGATCACGCGGCTGGGGATGGGTCCGCTGATGCTCGCCGTACCGGCCGACTCGCCGGCGAAAAGTGCTGCCGATCTCATCCGCATCGCGAAGGCGCGGCCGGGCCAGTTCAGCTTTGGATCGCCCGGCAACGGCACGCCGCCGCATCTGGCCAGCGAGCTTTTCAAGCGCCTCGCTGGCATCGACGTGCTGCACGTTCCCTACAAAGGCGGCGGGCAAGAGACGCAGGCGCTCGTTGCCGGGCAAATCGACTTCACGATCGAAGGGCTCAACGTGCAACTACCGCAGGTCAAGGGCGGGCGACTGCGCGCCTTGGCCGTCACGTCCGCGTCACGACTGCTGTTGCTGCCCGACATGCCGACGCTCGCCGAGGCGGGCGTTCCGGGCTACGAATTCATTGGCTGGGTCGGAGTCGCGGCACCGGCGGCTACCTCACCAGCGATCATCGATCGACTTTATCGCGCAATTGCCGCTGTCCAGTCCACAGCCGAGGCGCGCAATTGGTTTGCGGCGGTAGGCGCTGAGCCCGGCGTGATCGCGCCCGACGCCTTTGCGGCCGTGGTACGCGCTGAATACGCACACTGGGGACGCGTCATTCGTGACGCCGGGATCCGGATCGAATGAGCGCCACAACCGAAGCCGCAGCCGAAGAGCGCGAGCACCTCCTTGGCCTTGTCAACGCAGGCTGGACGACGCAGGCGATCGGCGCGGCGGTCCGCCTGGGACTGCCGATGGCGCTTGCAGAAGGCGCGCGCGATGTCGACGCGCTAGCAGCAGCGACGAGAACGCATGCGCTGTCGCTGCGGCGTTTGCTGGAGGCGCTGGCGACGCTCGGCCTGGTCGCTGTTGACGGGCGCGGCTCGTGGTGTCTCGTTGGCGCGGGCTGGCTGCTCCTTCCGGAAGTCGGTGGCTCGCTTGCCGCGTGGGCCGAGTTCTGCGCCGGTGCGTCGTGGGACGCGTGGCGTGGTCTGGACGACAGCGTGAGGACCGGCGCGAGCCAGCGCCGTCGCCAGGGCTTCGCGCACTTGGACGATGATGCCGCTACGGCGGCGCTGTTCAACCGGGCAATGCGCGACCTCACCGCGCCGATCGCGGCAGTATTCGCGGAACGCATCGATCTCGGAGCGAACGCACGGGTTGTCGATGTCGGCGGCGGCGAAGGCGAGCTGCTGGCCGGACTGCTCATGCGCCATCCACAGGCGACCGGACGCGTGTTCGACCTTGCCCACGCCGCCGACGCCGCCACGCGTCGATTCGCAGAGGGGGGCCTGACGGCGCGTGCGACGTTCGTTGCCGGCGATTTCTTCGCCGCGGTTCCCGGCAACGCCGACGTCTACCTGCTGAAGAGCGTGCTGCACGACTGGGGCGACAACGATGCGGTGCGGATTTTGCGCAGCGTCGCTGCCGCAATGGCGCCATCGGCGCGTCTCTTCGTTCTCGAACGTCTGCCTCCTGAGCAAGCCGGCTCCTCGCCGATCGATCGAGCGATCGCTCGCTCGGACCTCAACATGCTGGTCGCCACCGGCGGCAGGGAGCGCAGCGAAGTCAGGTATCGCCAACTGCTGGAAGCTTCGGGACTTCGTGCGCAAAGAACGCTCGCGCTCATGCCGGGCTATGGCTCGATCGAAGCGGGCCTTTGAGGGCGGGAGATGTCGACACACGATCACCTCACATCGCCGGCCCGACACCAGTCAGTGCCAGCACCCCGAGGGACGCGAAGATCGACGCTGCCACCGCGTGCACCAAACGCATCGAAACCCTTCTTGCCAGCGTGTGCGCCAGCAGCACGTCCGGCACGTCGGCCAGCGGCATGCCCAGCGTCGTGCCGGCCACCACGGAAACCAGATCGTGATGGTGCGCGGCCAGGGCGACCGTGGCAATCTGCGTCTTGTCGCCCATCTCGGCCAGGAAGAACGTCCCGACCGTGGTCCAGAAGACACCGAAGCGCGGCGTGCCGCCGACGCCGTCGCCGTCGAACTTGTCCGGAATCAGGCTCCACACCGCCATGCCAAGGAATGACAAGCCCACCACCCATTGAAGCAGCTTGGGGCCCAGGGCATGCGCCACCCAATTCCCGACCACGCCGGCGAACGCATGGTTGACGAGCGTTGCGACGAAGAGGCCGGCAATGATGGGCACGGGATGCCGAAACTTCGCCGCCAGCAGAACCGCCAACAACTGCGTCTTGTCGCCCATTTCGCCAAGGGCGACGACACCTGTCGAAACAAGAAAGGCTTCCAAGCAGACTCCAGGATTCGCGCGCGGCGCATCGCCTCGCCGCGGCCAGGCCGCAGTCGCAGCTCACACGACGATCGACCGCTTACGTCTGGGAGGAGGCGCGTTGCGAACGGTGAAGGCTGGCCAGCGTGCGCCACTGCATTGAGGTGAATGCGAACCTGTCGGCCGGACCCGGGCCGCCCGACAGGCTCACTTCTTCGGCTTCGGCGTGAACGCGATGCAATGCCCATGCGGGTTGATCACGCCTTCGACGAGTTTGCATGTGCCATTGTCCCTGGCGGTCTTGCCCGGCACGAATTGCGCGCAGTCGTCACAGTCCTTGCCTTCATCTTTACCGGCGTCCACGTATTGAACCGCTGATTTGGCAAGTTTGGTTTCGGCCGCCCAGGCCGAAGTTCCAGCGACGCCGGCAAGCGCAACGCCCGTGATCGCGCCGAACCAGCGCTGCAAGGCAACGCGGCGCGACAGGCCGTCAAACTGAACTTGATCCATTTGTCTTCACCTCGTGAATTTGTCGCTGCATCCAGCAAGGATGCCGCACACGCATCAGGAAACGATCAGCTTGCCGTTCATTTCCTCGTGTCCGCTGCCGCAAAACACATCGCACAGGAAGTCGAAGCTGCCGCTCTTGTCGGGCGTTAGCCGCAGCGTCGCGACCTTGCCGGGCATGATGTCGGCGCGCACCGCGAAGTCGGGCAGGCTGAAGCCCATCGGCACTTCAGGTGCAGTGAACTGAAGCAGTACGGTTTCGCCCTGCTTGACGCGGATCTCGTTCGGCACGAAGACGAACTTCTTCGCGATGACCTTGATGACGCGCTCCTTCGGCTTCTTGCTCGATTTCTGGCTCGATTGCGCGAGCGCCAGCGCCGCGACCGAACTCAGGGCCAGCGCACCGGCCGCGTTCATCAGCGTTCGTCGGTGGGTGTCGATGCTCATGGGGTCACGCTTTCTGAACCGGGAACTCGGTGATGGCGTACTCGGTCGGCTTCTTGTCGGCCTCGACCTCGCGGAAGCCCAGCCCCTGATACGGCTGCGCCGGGTCCCAGGGCAGCGGCGTGCGCTTGGGCTGCGAGCCGGCCACCGGCAACGGGAAGATCAGCGACTTCGCCGAGTGGTGCGCGATGTGCCCGGTCATGTGGTGATGTTCCTGGTGGATGTGGCCATAGAACACCGTCACATTGGAATACGCCATCAGCATGTCGACCGCCTTCGCGCCGTCCCGCGTGGCCCAGTCCCACTGCGGATACAGGTCGAACAGCGGGCGGTGCGCGAAGACGACGATGCGCGCGTCCTTGGCCTGCTTTTTCAAATCATCGGCGAGCCAGACCAGTTGCTCGTCGCCCAGCTTGGCACCTGGATCACTGACGTTGTCGAGCACGATGAAGTGCACGCCCTTGTGCTCGAAGGTGTAATTCGGCGTGCCGAAGAATTCCTTGTAGGCCTTGCCGTTGTCGAGCGAGGCGTCGTGCTCGCCCGGAATGAAGCGCACGGTCTTGACCCTCAAGCCGCCGATGATGTCGCGCACATCGCCCATGCGCTTGCGGCGCTCCTTCGGGTCATCGGTGGTGTGCGTCAGGTCGCCAGTGAAGATCACGAAGTCGGGCACCTGGGTGAGCGCATTCACCGAGGCAATCGCCTTCGGCAGGGTGCCTTTGGCGTCGGGGTTCGGCGCACCCTCAAAGCCCCAGTGCAGGTCAGACAACTGGACGAAGAAGAAGTCTTCGTAGGCGGTTGCGGCCATCGCGGCCGTTGCGTCGGCGGCGTTCGCAGCGCCGCTGAGGCCGGACGCGAACACGGCGCCGCCGATGCCGGCCAAATGCAGAAACTGTCTTCGGTCAACGTGGTTCATGGTGTTTCCTGGGTGGGCAGCACGGGGTGTGCCGGTGGCTTGCGGCTTGCGGCTTGCAGGCCTCAGGGTCAAGACTCACCGGCAGTGCTGAATATTCCGGACCGGGCCGTCGCCCGACCGATTCACTCGGGATTGGGAATAAAGTGCGGCCAGTTTGAGTCCAGCCCCATGAAGAGGAATTTGGATGAGGGATGACGAGAAGCGCCGGCGCTTCGAGCAGCTGATGCTTCCGCACCTGGACGCGGGCTTGAACCTGGCGCGCTGGCTGACCCACAACGACCACGACGCGCAGGATGTCGTGCAGGAGGCTTTCGTGCGCGCGATTCGATACATCGATGGGTTTCGCGGTGACAACCCGCGCGGCTGGTTGTTGCAGATCGTGCGCAACACCTGCTTCTCGTGGCTGAAAGAGAACCGCCCGACTGAGCTGCTCGTGCTCGATGACGCCGATGGCGTGTTGCACGAGATCGCCGCGCCGGCGGCCGACGAGCCGCCCGCCATCGCGATGCGCAGCGCCGAGCGCGTGCACATCAACCGCGCCATCGCAGGCCTGCCCATCGCGTACCGCGAGGTGCTGGTGCTGCGCGAGCTGGAGGAGCTTTCGTACAAGGACATCGCGCGCGTCGCCGGCATTCCCATCGGTACCGTGATGTCGCGCCTGGCGCGCGCCCGCAGCCTGCTGCAACAGGCGCTGGCGCCGAGTGTCCGGCCCACGCTGCGCGCGGTGCCGCCATCGATAGATGCGGTGTTGAAACCATGAAGCTCGAACCCCAACAATTGAACGCGTTCGTCGACGGCGAACTGGACCTGCTCGCGCAACGCGAGATCGAAGACCGCCTTCAGCACGACGATGCGTTGCGCGACGAGGTGCAAGCCTTGCGGCAGTTGCGCCAGAGCGTGCGCGACCACGCCGACTACCATGTCGCGCCGGATGCATTTCGCCGCCGCATCGAGGCGCTGGTGCCCGCAGCGACAGCCATGCCGAGCCGCTTGTCGGTGGGCCGGGGCAGCTTGCAGCACTGGCTCGATTGGCGCCCGATGATGGTCGCATTCGCCGCCATGGCGCTGCTGGTCGCGGCGCTGAACCTGACGGGCTGGCGCCAGGGCGATGGCGATCGGCTGGGGCGGGAAGTGATCGCCAGTCACGTCCGCTCGACGCTCGGCCTGCATCTGGTGGACATCGCGTCGTCAGACCATCACACGGTCAAGCCGTGGCTGTCGTCGAAGCTCGACTTTTCACCGCCGGTGCAAGAGGCGCTATTGCCGGGCTCGGTGTTCCTCGGCGGGCGGGTCGATTACCTAGACGGCCGGCCGGTCGCCGCGCTGGTGTATCGGCAAGGCGCGCACGTCGTCAGCTCGTTTATGTGGCCTACCGCTCGCCCTGCCGCTGACGACGCTGTGGTGTTCTCAACAGACAAGGGATTTCAGATGGCCCATTGGTCACGCAGTGGCATGACCCATTGGGTCATATCGGACGTGGAACGAGAAACGTTCGCTGCCATCGTTAGTTCGCTCGAGGTGGCGGCACCGAGCGGTCAATAGATTGACGATCGACTCGCATCAACCGGCGCGCCGAGCTGAGGGTTCGGCGTGCGTTTTTCGTGCCACCACGCTCCCGCCTGCTGAGCGCTCGCCGACGATGCAGGCCTCCTCCGTCTTCATTGGGCTGTCGAGCTGGCGATCGCCCCTAAGCACTCGCATTGACTCCATGAGCGTCTGCTTCCGGTGTCAGTCGGTCCCGTAGCCAGAGCTACGGCGATGCATCGCTCGAACGCGACAACGTCGCTCTTGATTGGGTCGGCAGCCACATGGCCAGGAACCAATGGGGCAGCCGCAACTTGCTTGCCTCGAGACCGTGCCGCTGATGACGCCGCACCGTAAACATTCTGGCAACCCATCTTTCGCATAGCCGACGAAGCTGAGAACCTTGCGCTCGTGATTTCACCGGACGAAGAGAGGTGAGCATGGATCGAGAGCGGATGGAGCGCTGTCTGGAACAGGTGGCGTCGTATCGGGCGTCGGGGTTGAGGGGCAACGCGTGGGCCGAGGCCCACAGTGTGCCGCTGAGGGCGTTGTCGAGCTGGTGTGTCCATGCGCAGCGCTGGCAGGCGCGGCTGGACGGTGTGTCGGCTTCGACGTCCACGCCCAAGGTCGGCGGCTTCGTCGCCGCGAGTATGAACCGCCCCGGCTTCTAAGGAGGCTCCTTCGACTGAGAGGATGGAGCGATCATGAGGAAGTCACCGAAGTTTTCCCCCGAGGTTGTCGAGCGCGCGGTGCGCATGGTGTTCGACGCCAAGGACCATTACCCGTCGCAGTGGGCGGCCATTGAATCCATTGCCGGCAAGATTGGCTGCACGGCCGAGACGCTGCGGCGCTGGGTGCGCCAGGGCGAGCGCAACGGCGGCGCGCGTGGGGGGGCCACGACGGCTGAGCAGCAGCGCGTCAAGGAACTCGAACGCGAGGTGCGAGAGCTGCGCCGGGCCAACGAGATCCTGAAGCTGGCCAGCGCGTTTTTCGCCCAGGCGGAGCTCGACCGCCGCTTGAAGTTATGACGCCGTTCGTTGATGAGCATCGCGAGCGCTTCGGGGTCGAGCCGGTCTCCAAGGCCTTGCAGATCGCCCCGTCGGCGTACTGGCGCGAAGCTGCGCGTAAGCGCGAGCCGGCGCTGTGTCCAGCCCGGCGCCAGCGCGACGCCAGCGCGACGCGGCGCTGCTGCCCGAGATCGAACGGGTCTGGGAGAACAACATGCGCGTCTACGGCGCCGACAAGGTCTGGAAGCAACTGCGCCGCGAGCGTTTCGCGGTGGCACGTTGCACGGTGGAGCGGTTGATACGCCGGCAGGGCCCGCGCGGCGTGATTCGCGGCAAGAGCGTGCGCACCACGGTGCCCGATGCCAAGGCAGCGTGTGCGCTGGACCTGGTCAACCGCCAGTTTCGCGCCGAGCGGCCGAACCAGCTGTGGGTGAGCGACTTCACCTACGTCAGCACCTGGCAGGGCTTCGTCTACGTGGCCTTCGTCATCGACGTGTTCGCGCGCTGCATCGTGGGCTGGCGCGTGAGCTCGTCGATGAAGACCGAGCTGGTGCTCGACGCGCTGGAGCAGGCGCTGTATGCACGCGCTGCGCGGCGCCAGGGCGAGTTGATCCACCACTCCGACAGGGGCTCGCAGTACGTCTCGATCCGCTACTCCGAGCGGCTGGCCGAAGCCGGCATCGAGCCCTCGGTGGGCAGCATCGGCGACAGCTACGACAACGCGCTGGCCGAGACAATCAACGGGCTGTACAAGGCCGAGCTGATCCATCGTCGAGCCCCTTGGAAGACGCGCGAGGCGGTCGAGCTGGCCACGCTCGAATGGGTCTCGTGGTTCAACCACCATCGACTGCTTGAGCCCATCGGCTACATCCCGCCCGCCGAAGCCGAGGCAAACTACTGGCGACAACAACAAGGCCAGGTCGTCGCTGCAACCGAACATCGCGCGGCCACAGCGGTGCAGGGAGTTGAACCATGAGTACATGGCCCAACCCGGGGGCCTCCGGCGGCCCCTGCGGGGGGCTGGAAGAAAGGAAGACCGAACAGCCAAACATCCGAATTCAGCAGACCACGCCGGTCTGACTCACACCAACTGGCCTCCACGAAAGCCGGGGTGGTTCACTCGACCTCGAAGGTGAGCTACTAGTGTAGTGTTGCGTTCTGTTTGGAACTTAAACGCGCATTGGCCCGAATTACCTTCTGCAGGATGTCGGCAGCGCTCTTCGTCCAGATGAACGGCTTTGGTTTGATGTTGTGATGGACGACGTATTCATCAATGGCGG
>JANXZA010000126.1 GCA_025355745.1 Rhizobacter sp.
GACGGGGCCATGTTCAAAGCGCCGCTGGCGCAAGAGTCCGTCGGCCCCAACCCGACGGATCGGGGAAAAAAAGGGGAGCAAGCGTCATCTGCTGGTGGACGGGCGTGGCGTCCCGTTGTCGCTCGTCGTGACCGGGGCGAATCAGCATGACGTGACGCAACTCGGCGCAGTGCTGCAGGCCATCATGGTCAAGCGCAAGACGCCGAGCGTTCGCCGCAGCAAGCATCTGTGCGCCGACGCCGGCTATCGAGGCCGTCGCGCCTTGGAGATCATCGAGTCGCACGGCTACATCCCTCATGTTGTCAGTCGCGGCAAAGAAGCCCAAGCGAAGCGGCGCAACCCCGAGAAGAAAGCGCGCCGCTGGGTGGTCGAGGTTTGCCACAGTTGGTTCAACCGCTTCCGCAAGCTGCTCGTTCGATACGAGAAGCTCGAGCGCAGCTTCCTCGCGCTCAACCACATCGCTGCAGCGATCATCGCGTTCCGCAAGGTGTCGCTGACAATCAACATTATTTACGGATAGGTTCTTAGTCTCAAGCGATTTCAAACGGTCCCAAGCTAATCGAAAAAGCCCTTGAGTATCAGGGACTTAACTCGAAAAAGCGTCTCAAGCGGACCCGCAGAATCCCAGTTCGTCTTCTGCTTGCAGGTCCCCTTTTGTGTACCCCAGACTGTTTTTCACAGCAGTCAATTTTCTGGGGTACATCGTGGCAAAACTCAACGATTCGCTGATCAAAGCTACGCCGCAGGGCGACAAGGAATACCTACTGGCCGACGGCGATGGCCTGTACCTGCGGGTGCGGCCAACCGGCAAGGCCTGGTTCTTTCGGTACAGGCTGTTCGGCAGGCCCGCCAAGGTCAGCCTCGGGCCTTACCCGACGGTCTCACTGGCGGCGGCGCGGAAAAGGGCCTGGGAAGAAACCGAGAAGTTGACGGTGGGGGTCGATCCCCGCGATGCGCGGCTTGTCGAACGGGAGCGTGCACGCGTCGCGCGTTGCAACACCTTCGAATTGATGGCCCGCACCTGGCACGGACAGGCCCAGAAGGATCACCTCTGGTCGGCAGGGTACGCGTCCAAGGTCCTTCGGCACATGGAGCTGCACGTCTTTCCGTGGATCGGTGACCGCCCAATGGCCGCCGTCTTGCCGACCGAGCTCGTCCGCTGCCTGCATCGCATCAAGGAGCGCGGTCACCTCGAGACCGCCCAGCGCGTTCGCGAAGCCGTCGTGCATGTCTTCCAGTACGCAGTGGATGTCGGTGCACTCGAGCCGGCCAAGAATTTCGTGAACAGCAAGACCGGTGGTCTGCCGGCTCCGCGGACTCGCCACTACGCTGCCATCACCGATCCCGAGCAGTTCGCGAAACTGTTGCGCGCCATCCAGACCTACAACGGCAACGTCATCACGCGAGCAGCGCTTCAGCTCTCTCCGATGCTCTTTCAACGACCTGGGCAATTGCGGCTGGCGCACTGGGAGGATGTCGACCTCGCAGGAGCGCTGTGGCGCTGCCCGCCGGAGAAGATGAAGCTGCGGGAATGGAAGAAGCGCGACCCTCGAACCCCCGCCCATCTCGTGCCGTTGCCGACACAGGCGATCGACATACTCCGCGACCTGTTGCCGTTGACGGGCCCGGCCGGGCCGATCTTTCGAAGCATGGCCAAGCGATCCGAGGCGACGCGATACATGAGCGACAACACGATCAACAGTGCGCTGCGGACCCTCGGCTACGACACCAAAGAGGAGATCACGGGACACGGTTTCCGAGCGACGGCGCGAACGCTGGTTCGTGAACTGCTGGGATGGGACCGCGAGGTGATCGAGCGACATCTGGCCCACGTGTCTGACGAGGAACTGGGCGGA
The DNA here is from genome assembly GCA_025355745.1 of Rhizobacter sp. Classification (GTDB taxonomy): domain Bacteria; phylum Pseudomonadota; class Gammaproteobacteria; order Burkholderiales; family Burkholderiaceae_C; genus LMDS01. The sequence goes on from JANXZA010000126.1 coordinate 1,857, forward strand.
AGCTACGACCGAACGACGCATCTCGACCAACGCCGCCGAATGATTCAGGCGTGGGCGAATTTGCTCGATGATCTGGCGGCCGGCAAGTCGGAAGTCCTTTCGAAGGACTTACGCAATACCGCGTCAACAGCGCGTTAAAACACTCGCCCCATATTAAAGAATGATTTACTATGACCGTCAGTTATTCAAGCGGCCTTTGATACGATGCGCGCCACCGGCACCTACGTCACCACCACCACGCTCGGCGAACCGGTGCGCGCGTTCGTGCCGCATCCGCTGCCTCCCACCAAGCCACCGCTAAAAGCCGACAGCTACTCCGCGGCCACCCACCGTTCCGAGATGGCGCTGGCTCGGCTCTCGGGCATGGCAGGCCTCGTCCCATCGATCGACTGGCTGCTCTACAGCGCCCTCCGCAAGGAAGCGCTGTTGACTTCTCAAATCGAAGGGACGCAGGCTACGCTGACCGATCTATTCGATGAAGAGGCCGGCCTCGTGGTGGCCAATGTCGACGACGTGGCGGAGGTCACCAACTATTTGAGTGCTTTCCGCCTGGTGCGGGACAACTTGCGAAGCTCTGACGGCCTGCCTCTTTCGGTCCGCCTTCTATGCGACGCGCATCGGCTGTTGCTGAAAGGCGCCCGGGGTGCCGGCAAGCAGCCCGGCGAGCTGCGCCGCTCGCAAAACTGGATCGGTGGCACCCGGCCGGGGCGTGCCGCGTTCGTGCCGCCACCGCCGGACCGCGTGCCGGAATTGTTGGCCGATCTGGAGCGCTTCATTCATGACGTCGCCCCGAAGTTGCCACCGCTGGTGCGGATCGCTCTGGTGCACGTTCAGTTCGAGACCATCCATCCCTTCTTGGACGGAAACGGGCGCATCGGCCGCTTGCTGATCGCGGCGCTGCTCGAACAGTGGGACTTGCTATCAGAACCGCTGGTCTATCTGAGCGGCTATCTCAAGCAACATCAAAACGAGTACTACCGGCGCCTGTCGGCCGTGCGGACCGATGGCGATTGGGAAGGCTGGATCGCATTCTTCCTCGATGGCGTGGAGGCCGCTGCCGTCGAAGCCGAGCGCGCCATCGTCGCCATGGCCAGCCTGATCAACGCCGACCGCCGCCGCTTGCTGGGCGCGCCGCGCGCGGGCGTCGTGGCCCTGCGACTGTTCGAACTGCTCCCGCTGATGCCACGCTTCACCATCGAGCAAGTTCGTCAAAAGCTGGAGACCACGTTCCCTACCGCGACAGCCGCGGTGAAGCTCTTGGAAGAGCAAGGCATCGTGACGGAGCTGACCGGGCAAAAAAAGAACCGTTGCTTCAGCTATGCCGCGTACGTCGAAGTGCTGACTCGTGACACCTGAGCGCGCACAGAAGTCCATGGCGCGCGACCGGCTCAAATAAGACTGCAGAACGCTCGCCTGACTGGTCGAGGCGGACTGGCGACATTGCCATGAACTGGCTGGGGCTCAATCGAAGGATCCGCTGGAGAGTCGACGGGCCACGACTTAGCCACAACTGGGCCCGGCATCCTATGCCCCAATCTCTTCAACCTCCGCCTCCCAGCTTCCGAACCTTCGTCCGCCACGGCGGAAAATGCGTGTGCAGCAGCTGCCTGACATCTTCGGGCCCAAAGAATCGGTGTGGCTGGTGCGGTGAGCTGAACGCCGGCGACATTGACGACAGTCTTGCGATAGGCTGTGCTACTTGTGACGGCAGCGCTGGCACCTTTATGCGCGGGTGACGACAGGTGGGTGTTTGACTC
>JANXZA010000229.1 GCA_025355745.1 Rhizobacter sp.
CCCAGCTCACGAACTGGGGCAACCTCGACAAGGGCCTGCTGGCGCAACTGGCCACCGTGGACCCCGGCAACCAGTACCTGGTCGACTGGCTCTGGGGCTATGTGACGGTGGGCATCAACACCGCGAAAGTGAAGGCCGCGCTGGCGGCCGGGCCCACGCCGCTGCCGATGCCCGACAACGCCTGGAGCCTGCTGTTCGACCCCAAGTACGCGGCCAAGCTGAAGGGCTGTGGCGTGAATTTTCTCGACTCCGCCTCCGAAGTGCTGCCGGTGGCGATGCTCTACGCCGGCAAGCCGGCCTACAGCAAGGTGGCAGCCGACTACGATGCGGCGGCCAGGGTGCTGCAAAGCGTGCGGCCCTACGTGACGCGCTTCTCGTCCAGCGGCTACATCAACGACCTTGCCGCTGGCCAGTTGTGCGCGGTGATGGGTTACTCGGGCGACATCAACATTGCCCGCGCGCGCGCCGTCGAGGCCAACCCGAAGGCGCCGCCGGCCATCGAGGCGCTGGTGCCCAAAGGTGGCGCCACGCTGTTCTTCGACAGCATGGCGATCCCGAAGGACGCGCCGCACCCCGGCAATGCGCACAAGTTCATCAACTACATGCTGCGCCCCGAGGTGGCGGCAGCGCTGACGAACAAGGTGTTCTATGCAAACCCGAACGCCGCCTCGCTGAAGTTCGTGAAGAAGGACGTGGCCGGGAACACCACCATCTTCCTGAGCCAGGCCGACCAGCAGCGCATGACCCCACCCGACGCCGCGCCGCAAGACATCCGGCGCGTCCAGACGCGCATCTTCACCAGCTTCAAGGCGGGGAAGTAGCGCGGCTCGGACGCAGCCGCAGCCGCTGCCGCTCACGCCACCGGCGTGACGATCTGCTGAAGGCGGATTTCGGTCTTCGCACCGGGGTCGACGCGGCCGTCGCTGCTGCCGAACTGGCGCCGCTGGAAGGTCTCGATGGCCGGAATGAGTGCCGCCGGCATTTGCCCGGGAATCACCGGGGGCAAGAGCGCCGGGCCAGCGCCGCCTTCGCCCGGTGGAACGAGCTTCAGCAGGGCGATGAGCTTGACGACATGGCCCAGGTTGTTCGGCGCCGGCGGTCGGCCCACCGCACCGCGCAGCAGCGATGTGAACGGCGTGACCGTGCGCTTCGCTGTGGCGCCATTGTTCGTCAGCCGGTTGAGCCGCGCCAGCGTCGCGCCGGCCGGGTCAACGCGGCCATCGGTGAAGCCGAGCTGGCGGCGCTGGAACTTTTCGATGGCGGTGACCAGCGACGGCGAGCTGACCCCGGGGAAGGGCGCTGAAAAGATCGGCTGATCGGGCCCGCCGTCACCGGCAGTCACTCGCATCAGCAGATCGGTGACGATGTCGGCGTCGTCGGGTGAGTTGCGCGCCGGCGCCCGCCCGACCTGGTTGGTGATGCTCTTTGGTGTCGGCATGAAGGTTCTCCGGTGGGTCGAAGCGAACGGGTGTCTGTGACAGGGTGCCACCGCGGCGCAGATGATCCAGGACATCAGCGCTCGACTGTTCCACGGCGCGTCGCCAACTGCAACACCGTTGATTGGGCTCGCGACTCCCGCTGCGCTCGATGAAGGTCGATCCGCCTGTGAAACACTCGATCAATGTCCGCTGTCGCCAACGCCGCTTTGCCCCTCGTCGTGCTCGACACGAACGTTGTGCTCGACTGGCTGGTGTTTCGCAACCCGGTTTGTGCTGCTCTGGGTGACGCACTCGCAGCGGCGACCCTGCGCTGGTGCGCCAGCGCCGCGATGCGCGCCGAACTCGCACATGTTCTCGGCCGAGGCGCTGCCCAGGCCTGGAACCCGGACCTCGCGGCACTGTGGACGGTGTGGGAACGTGAGTGCATCGAGCTGGCGGCCCCGACCTTTCTGGCGCCCGCCATGCGGCTGCGCTGCACCGATGCAGACGATCAGATGTTCATCGATTTCTCGCTGGCCCACGGCGCCTGCTGGCTGCTCAGCCGCGACCGTGCGGTGCTGAAGCTGGCGCGCCGCGCCCGGCCGTTCGGCCTGACCATCACAACACCGTCCGACTGGGCGGCAGCCCGATCGGCATCAACCTGAACCCGCGCGTCGCGACACAAGTCGCGGCGTAAAAAAGGCGACCCGCAGGCCGCCTTTCTGCTGCGGTTTGCACCGCAGCGAATCGCACTCGTTCAGCGTCTATTCAGCCGCAGCCGAAGCCGAAGCCGCAGCTGCCGCCGCGTCCGTCGCCGCATCGACCTGCGCCAGTTGCACGGCCGCCAATTCCTCGGCCTCCTGCATCACGATGGCCTTGCGCTCGGCGTCGTCCATGGCTTCCTTCGCCTTGCGCGCATCGTGGAACGCCATGCCGGTACCGGCCGGGATCAAACGACCGACGATGACGTTTTCCTTCAGGCCGCGAAGCTCGTCGCGCTTGCCCATGATGGCCGCTTCGGTGAGCACCCGCGTGGTCTCCTGGAACGACGCCGCCGAGATGAAGCTGTCGGTCGACAGCGACGCCTTGGTGATGCCCATCAGCACATCGCTGTGCGTGGCGGGCAGCTTGCCTTCGGCGCGCGCCTTGTCGTTCTTGCCCAGCAACTCGGAACGTTCGACCTGTTCGCCCAGAATGTAAGCCGTGTCGCCCGGGTTGGTGATCTGCACGCGGCGCAGCATCTGGCGCACGATCACCTCGATGTGCTTGTCGTTGATCTTCACGCCCTGCAGGCGGTACACGTCCTGCACCTCGTCAACGATGTAGCGCGCCAGTTCCTCGATGCCCAGCAGGCGCAGGATGTCCTGCGGATCGGCCGGGCCGTCGACCACCGACTCGCCCTTGTTGACCACCTGGCCCTCGTGGACGACGATGTTCTTTTCCTTCGGCACCAGCTCTTCGTAGACCGTGCCTTCCGGGTCGGTGATCTGCAAGCGCACCTTGCCCTTGGTCTCCTTGCCGAACGACACCGTGCCGGTCATCTCGGCCAGCGTGCCCTTGTCTTTCGGGCTGCGGGCTTCGAACAACTCGGCCACCCGCGGCAGGCCACCGGTGATGTCGCGCGTCTTCTGGCCTTCGACCGGAATGCGCGCCAGCACCTCGCCTGGCGTCAGGTCTTGCCCGTCGCGGATCTGCACCAGCGAACCAACCGGGAAGCTGATCGTCACCGAGTGGTCGGTGCCGGGAATCTTCACCTCGTTGCCGGCCACATCCAGCAGCTTGACCTGCGGGCGGATCACCTTGATCGCGCCGCGGCGCTTCGGGTCGATCACGACCAGGGTCGACAGGCCAGTGACCTCGTCCAGCTGCTTGGCCACCGTCACGCCTTCTTCGACGTTCTCGAACTTCGCCTTGCCGGCGAACTCGGTGATGATCGGGCGCGTCAGCGGGTCCCAGTTGGCCAGCACCGTGCCGGCCTTGACCTGCTGGTCGATCTTGATGCTCAGCAGCGCGCCGTACGGCACCTTGTGACGCTCGCGCTCGCGGCCATGCAGGTCGGCCAGCACGATCTCGCCGGAACGCGAAATCACCACCAGTTCGCCCTTGCCGTTGGTCACGTAGCGCATCGTCGCGTTGAAGCCGATGATGCCGTCGCTCTTTGCGTCCACGCTCGAGGCCACCGCCGCACGCGACGCCGCACCACCGATGTGGAAGGTGCGCATCGTCAGCTGCGTGCCGGGCTCGCCGATCGACTGCGCCGCGATCACGCCGATGGCCTCGCCGACGTTGATCAGCCCGCCGCGGCCGAGGTCGCGCCCATAGCACTTGGCGCAGATGCCGAAGCGCGTCGCACACGTCAGCGCGGTGCGCACCTTGACCTCGTCGACACCGGCCGCCTCCAACACATCGAGCACGTCTTCGTCGAGCATCTCGCCGGCGTTCAGCAGGGTTGCCTGCGTCTCGGGGTGCTGCACTTCGATGGCGGTGACGCGGCCGAGCACGCGGTCGCGCAGCGACTCGATCACCTCGCCGCCTTCGACCAGCGCGCGCATGTTCATGCCGTTCTGCGTGCCGCAGTCGTTCTCGATCACGACCAGGTCTTGCGTCACGTCAACCAGCCTGCGCGTCAGGTAGCCCGAGTTCGCGGTCTTCAATGCCGTGTCCGCCAGGCCCTTGCGGGCGCCGTGGGTGGAGATGAAGTACTGCAACACGTTCAGGCCTTCGCGGAAGTTCGCGATGATCGGCGTTTCGATGATCGAGCCGTCCGGCTTGGCCATCAGGCCGCGCATGCCGGCGAGCTGGCGGATCTGCGCGGCGGAACCGCGCGCGCCCGAGTCGGCCATCATGTAGATCGAGTTGAACGACTCCTGGTCCACGGTCTTGCCGTGGCGGTCGATGGTCTTCTCTTTCGAGAGCTGGCTCATCATGACCTTGCCGACTTCGTCGCCGGTCTTGCCCCAGATGTCGACCACCTTGTTGTAGCGCTCACCGGCCGTCACCAGACCCGAGACGTACTGCTGCTCGATCTCCTTGACTTCCTTCTCGGCGCGCTCGATCAGCGCCGGCTTTTCCTTCGGCACCAGCATGTCGTCGATGGCGATCGAGATGCCGGCGCGCGTGGCCAGGCGGAAGCCCGCCTGCAGCAGCTTGTCGGCAAACACCACGGTTTCCTTCAGGCCGCACTTGCGGAACGAGGTGTTGATGAGGCGCGAGATTTCCTTCTTCTTCAGCGCCTTGTTGATGTTGCTGAAAGGCAGGCCCTTCGGCAGGATTTCCGACAGCAGCGAGCGGCCCACCGTCGTGTCCACCAGCGTGGTCGCCGGCGTGAACTCACCGGTTTCCTTGTTTAAGATGTACTCGGTCAGGCGCACGCTGATCTTGGTCGTGATCTCGACCACGTTGTTGTCGAGCGCGCGGTGCACTTCGCCGATGTCGGAGAAGATGATGCCTTCGCCCTTGGCATTGATGCGGTCGCGCGTCGCGTAGTACAAGCCCAGCACCACGTCTTGCGACGGCACGATGCTCGGCTCGCCGTTGGCAGGGAACAGGATGTTGTTCGACGCCAGCATCAAGGTGCGGGCTTCCATCTGCGCCTCGATCGACAGCGGAATGTGCACCGCCATCTGGTCGCCGTCGAAGTCGGCGTTGAAGGCCGCGCAGACCAGCGGGTGCAGCTGGATCGCCTTGCCTTCGATCAGCACCGGCTCGAACGCCTGGATGCCCAGGCGGTGCAGGGTCGGCGCGCGGTTGAGCATCACCGGGTGCTCCTTGATCACTTCCTCGAGGATGTCCCAGACCACCGGTGTGCCCGATTCCACTTCCTTCTTCGCCGCCTTGATGGTGGTGGCGATGCCCATCGCCTCGAGCCGCGAGAAGATGAAGGGCTTGAACAGCTCGAGCGCCATCAGCTTGGGCAGGCCGCACTGGTGCAGCTTGAGCTGCGGGCCCACCACGATCACGGAACGACCCGAGTAGTCCACGCGCTTGCCCAGCAGGTTCTGGCGGAAACGACCGCCCTTGCCCTTGATCATGTCGGCCAGCGATTTCAGCGGACGCTTGTTCGCGCCGGTCATCGCTTTGCCGCGGCGACCGTTGTCCAGCAAGGAATCCACGGACTCTTGCAGCATACGCTTCTCGTTGCGCACGATGATTTCCGGCGCCTTCAGTTCAAGCAGGCGCTTCAACCGGTTGTTGCGGTTGATCACGCGGCGATACAGATCATTCAGATCGGAGGTCGCGAAGCGCCCACCATCCAGCGGCACCAGCGGACGCAGTTCCGGCGGCAGCACCGGCAGCACCGTCATGATCATCCATTCCGGCTTGATGCCGGAAGTCTGGAATGCCTCGAGTATCTTCAGGCGCTTGGCATATTTCTTGATTTTTGTTTCGGAGCTGGTCGCTTCCAGTTCGGCGCGCAGCTTTTCCACTTCGGCGGGCACATCCAGCGCGCGCAACAGTGCGCGCACACCTTCCGCGCCCATCACGGCCTGGAACTCATCGCCGTACTCTTCCAGCTTGGCGAGGTAATCGTCCTCGGACAGCAACTGGCCGCGGTTGAGCGGAGTCATGCCTGGCTCGGTCACCACATAGGCTTCAAAATACAGCACGCGCTCGATGTCGCGCAGCGTCATGTCCAGCACCATGCCCAGACGCGACGGCAGCGATTTCAGGAACCAGATGTGCGCAACCGGCGAAGCCAGTTCAATGTGACCCATGCGCTCGCGGCGCACCTTGGACAGCGTCACTTCCACGCCGCATTTTTCGCAGATCACGCCGCGATGCTTGAGGCGCTTGTACTTGCCGCACAGGCACTCGTAGTCCTTGGTCGGGCCGAAAATCTTGGCGCAGAACAGGCCATCGCGCTCCGGTTTGAAGGTGCGATAGTTAATGGTTTCCGGCTTCTTCACTTCGCCGTAGGACCAGGAGCGAATCTTCTCCGGTGAGGCCAACCCGATCTTGATCGCGTCGAACTCTTCCTTTTGCGTTACCTGTCTGAACAAATCCAGCAATGCTTTCATTCGTAGCTCCTCAAAAGTCTTAGTGACGTTCCAGATCGATATCGATACCCAAGGAGCGAATTTCCTTGGTCAACACATTGAACGACTCCGGCATGCCGGCATCGATCTTGTGGTCGCCCTTGACGATGCTCTCGTAAACCTTGGTACGTCCATTGACGTCGTCGGACTTGACCGTCAACATTTCCTGCAAGGTGTAAGCCGCGCCGTACGCTTCCAGCGCCCACACTTCCATCTCGCCGAAGCGCTGGCCGCCGAACTGCGCTTTGCCGCCCAGAGGCTGTTGCGTCACCAGAGAGTACGGGCCAGTGGAGCGCGCGTGCATCTTGTCGTCCACCAGGTGATGCAGTTTCAGCACATGCATGTAACCTACGGTGACCGGGCGGTCGAATGCGGTGCCGGTGCGCCCATCATGCAACACAATCTGGCCAGAGCGCGGCAGATCCGCCAGTTCCAGCATGTGCTTGATTTCCTCTTCGTCCGCGCCGTCGAATACCGGCGTGGCGAACGGCACACCGCTCTTCAGGTTGCGGCACAGCTCCAGCACTTCGTCGTCGCTGAATGCGGCGATATCCACGGTCTGCCCGCTGGTGTTGTAGATCTTGCCAAGAAGTTTGCGCACATCGGCGATCTTGGCCTGCGACTCCAGCATATTGCCGATCTTCTTGCCCAGACCTTTGGCCGCCCAACCCAAGTGTACTTCCAGCACCTGGCCGATGTTCATACGCGACGGCACGCCCAGCGGATTCAGCACTACGTCAACCGGGGTGCCATCCGCCATGTACGGCATGTCTTCCACCGGCACGATGCGCGACACCACACCCTTGTTACCGTGACGACCGGCCATCTTGTCGCCGGCCTGCAGGCGGCGTCTCACCGCCACATACACCTTGACCATCTTCTGTACGCCCGCTTGCAGTTCATCGCCCTGGGTCAGCTTGCGCTTTTTCAGTTCGAATGCCGCGTCGAATTCGACGCGCTTCTGCGCCAGGCTTTCTTTCACTTGCTCCAGTTGCGCAGCTGCCTCTTCGCTGCCGAGGCGGATGTCGAACCACTGGTGGTGCTCCACGCTGGAGAGATAAGCCTTGTCCAGTTTGGTTCCCTTGGCCAGTTTCTTCGGCCCACCGTTGGCAACCTTGCCCAACAGGAGTTTCTCCAGACGGGTGAACACGTCCTCTTCCACGATGCGCATCTGGTCGGCCAGATCTTTCTTGTA
>JANXZA010000213.1 GCA_025355745.1 Rhizobacter sp.
GAAGCTCGTTCGGTGTTCAGACAACCGGGGCCACCTCTCTATCGCGGCGCGGACGGTAGCGACAACGACGCGATGAAGTTTCTGACCGGCGTTATCAATCGCATTGGTATCCCTGTTCTGCTGGTCGGCACTTGGGAGTGCATGGGCCTCCTTGGCCTTGAAGCTCGCATCGCGCGACGCGCCACGGGACCAGCGGACGCTCAGTACCGCCGTATGCGGGACGACCAAGAGTGGGAGGCGTTCATGGACGTCCTTTTTAGCTATCAGTTCACCCAGAAGGTTGTCGAACTGACCGCCGAGATGCGAGATAAGTTCTACTTCCACACTCAGGGTGTTCAGGACCTCGCGGTCAAGCTGATGATTGCCAGTCAGATCGATGCCATCCTCGACGAAACCGAGTGTCTTTCCGAGATCAGCGTGGAGGCGTCTGCCGTGCGGCACTTCTCCCTCATAGCGCCCGTAGTTCGGATGTTGCGAGAAGGTCGCCGTGAAACCGATCCGGTTCTTTGGGACCTTGAACCTTCTGATCTCAACGACTACATGCAGGCCTTTGCGACGAAGGCGCGAGTCACGGTACGTCGTGGGTGGGACCGGAGCGCAATCAATGCGGCACGGAAAGTCGGACTCGCGGAGGCAGTCGCCGCAAGTCTTGAGGCCACCCAGAACGTGGGACCGGAGGATGCCGCAGCGCTGGCCCTGGCCTCCGTAGAGGCAGCTCCGCATCTGCCTGCTTCAGATCACGTCGCACAGATCCTCACTGAAACGACTGCGCTGGCGCCAAGGCCCACAAAATCAAAGTCCGCCAAGCGTCAACAGGAGGTCGCTGAAGCCATTCTGGGCTTCGATGCGATGGATCTGAGAAGGATCTTGTTCGTGGCAAGTCGCGAATCGTCAGGTTGTGAGGGTATTGAAGCAGCACTTCACGAAGCCAATCACCTTGGCGTTCTGGCAGAGGAGTTCGCATGAGTGGGTGGGAATTTCCAACCCCCTGGGCCGACGAGCTGGGCTATGGCCTAGTTGCACGCTACTTTGGGCAGTGGTCGGACCTCGATCGACAGGGACTGCTGGACGATCTAACGCAGCGGCGAATCCACAACACGCACCCAGCCACCGTCCCTGGTCTAGCGCGCATTGCGGCAGCAGCCTTCCCGGGTGAAGAACACCCAGTCCCCATCTTCGTGCGGCGCCACACACTGCTCACCTACGCGATGGCGTTCGATCCGCCGGAGAAACAGCAAGACATCCTCGCAAGGATTTCTCAGGACACGGGGGCTTCTTCGATCACGCTTTTGCGCCTGCCGGCTAGTCGTCACTGTTGGCCGCGCACGATGCAACTCTGTCCAGCCTGCCTAAGGGACGACGTCGGATCCGCGCGGACGCCATACTGGCGCCGTACTCACCACATGCCGGGGATCGCGCATTGCTTGCGGCATGGCCGGAGGCTTCACGCGACATCGCAGCCATTCGCTTGCGCGCCAGCAGCAAATCCCGCGACCCCGCTTTCTGTGTCGTGCCAGTTCTCCGCAGAGAGTGAGGTGAAACCACTCTTCAATCGCAGTCTAGAACGTGCGCTGATCGAGCCGAGTCTCGCAGCTCTGAAAGGCAGGCTCGTCGCGCCATCGACTGGGAGTGTCGTCCACTACCGCAAGATCATCCGGAAGATCGACGGCGCTAGATCTTCTACCGGAACCCTCAACTTCTCCGGGGTGCACTGGACTTTCACCTATTGGCTGAAGCAAAACGGGTGCGAGGAAAACTCGGTAGGACGAAAGGAGTGGCTCAAGCCACTCCTGACAAACATCCAAGGCACCCCGAGCACGCTGCAGCACCTCTTGCTGCGCGCTTTCCTGGGGGCCAAGAGGCCGTGGACGTTCTCGTAGGAATTTGTAAATCACTCGGTGCGCCACGCGCTTTGTACTGCACACCTCGTATGCATCAGCCCCGATTTGGGCGAGAGCTGACTGACTGCTAACTCCAAGATGCACTCAGCGAACTGCAGTAGCCTAGGGATGGATGCAGATTTCGGGCTCAGGCCTTCGCACCGAGTGCGCGCACTTCACGAGCCAGATCGTAAGTTAGCCGGTAGCTTTTCATACTGCGCAAAACTAGTTCAGGACCTCAAATCGGGCACCGCTTCCGTCAACAGAAAAAACCTCTTTTAAATCAATGACCTAGCACTCGCTTCGACTTCAAGGGGTCAGACCGGGTCCCCAAGGATGGGGAACCCAAGGATGCTCGGTAAACACCCGACGAGGTCGGCAACTGCGTACCGACTCTCAATCGGTCCGTCCGGCCTGTGGCAACGGTCGTCCATGGGATGGCGTAAAGGCGTTGTCCCCGCAGGGCGGGCGGGCGAGCTCAGCAACACCTTCGGCACCCCGGCCATTCAGCAGCAAATCGCTTGGCGCCTGCGCCCCATCTGCATTGCAGATGCCCGGTTCTGCAAGCCCTATGGCGACCGAGCGCTAACCCTCTGAAAACAACCGGTTGCCTTGCGACACAGTGGAAGGTGACAACACCCTTCGCTTCTTACAGAGACCCGTCGATGAACACCTCCACCAGCGCACTCGACATGGGAGTGGCCAAATCAGAAGCGGACGCGGTCTACCGCAAGGTCGGCCTGCGGCTGATTCCGCTGCTCTTCATCTGCTACATCGCCGCTTACCTGGACCGCGTCAACGTCGGCTTCGCGAAGCTGCAGATGCAAAGTGCGCTCCAGTTCAGCGATTCGATCTACGGTCTGGGTGCCGGCATCTTCTTCATCGGCTACTTCATCTTCGAGATACCGAGCAACGTTGTGCTTCACAAAGCAGGCGCTCGCCGCTGGATCGCACGCATCATGATTTCGTGGGGGCTGCTGTCGGCGGCTTCGATGTTCGTCTGGTCGCCGATGTCGTTCTACGTCATCCGCTTTCTGCTCGGTGCTGCGGAAGCCGGTTTCTTCCCCGGCATCATCCTGTACCTCACCTACTGGTACCCGGCCGAGCGGCGCGGGCGGGCGACCTCGCTCTTCATGACGGCCGTTGCCTTCGCCGGCATCATCGGCGGGCCGTTGTCGGGCTGGATTCTCAAGAGCATGAATGGAACCAACGGCTGGGCCGGTTGGCAATGGCTGTTCCTGTTGGAAGGCCTGCCCTCGATCGCGCTCGGCTTCGTGGTGCTGTTCTATCTGGAGGATCGGGTTCGCGACGCCAAGTGGCTCACGCCGGCCGAACGCGACCTGATCGCTCGCGACATCGCGGCCGAGGAATCGACCAAGGCCGAGGGCGGCGTTTTCGACGCGCTGTTCAACCCCAAAGTCTGGCTGCTGGCGCTGGTGTACTTCTGCTTCGTCTCAGGGCTCTACGGCATCAGTTTCTGGTTGCCCACCATCATCAAGTCGATCGGTGTGGCCGATCCGCTCGACGTCGGCCTGCTCAGCGCCATTCCCTGGTCGTTCGGAGTGGTCGCGATGTACCTGACGGCACGCAGCGCAGACCGCCACCAGGAACGCCGCTGGCATGCCGCACTGGCGGCGATCACCGGCGCCGCGGGGCTGGTGTTGAGCGTGAGCTTCCACGCCAACCCGGTGGTGGCGATGGTGGGCCTGACCATCGCCACCATGGGCATCATGACGACGCTGCCAGTCTTCTGGGGCCTGCCGACTGCCCTGCTCGGCGGTACCGCGGCAGCAGCCGGCATCGCCTTCATCAACTCGTTCGGCAACCTCTCCGGCTTCAGCGCGCCGTTCCTGATCGGCGTCATCAAGGACATCACCCACAGCACCGACGCCGGGCTGCATCTTCTCGCTGCCTTGCTGGTACTGGGCGCGATGCTGGTGCTGGGCGTGCGCACCGGGCGTCGATAGCAGCGCCCGCACGGCCGGAGGCCCGACAACCGCCCGCGATGGCACGAAGGAGCAATCGAATTGTCGACACCATCATCTCGAACGCATGGCACCGCAAGGTTAAGCGCCGAAGGCGCCGGCGAGGCCGATGACAGGCCGCTGCAATGCGCGCTCATCCTGGCCGAGAGCATGCGCACCGGCCGGCCCATCGATGCGCTGCCCGAGGCCTGCCGGCCGGCGTCGCGCGATGCGGGCTACGCGATTCAGGCCCGCCTGAGCAGCGCGTTGTGCGATGAGGTCGTGGGCTGGAAGATCGCGGCCACCAGCCAGGGCGGTCAGAAGCACATCGGGGTTGACGGCCCGCTCGCGGGACGGATCTTCAAACGGCAGGTACATCCTCAGCACGACATCGTGCCGACGTGGGGCAACCGCATGAAGGTCGCCGAGCCGGAGTTCGCATTTGGTTTTGGGCGCGACATCCCTGCACGCAGCGCGCCGTACCTGGTTGACGAGGTGCTGGCTGCGGTCGATTCCATGCGCCCCGCGATCGAGCTGCCCGCTTCGCGCTTTGCCGACTTCGTGAACGCGGGTGAAGCGCAGCTGATTGCCGACAACTCGTGCGCGGGCCGCTTTGTTTTTGGCGCGCCGGCGTCGCAGGCTTGGCGTTCGATCGACCTGAGCCGCCATGAAGTGCGTGCGCGCATCGACCGCAACGGGCGCGCGGTTGCGCAGAGCGCCGGCACGGGTGCGGCGGTACTCGGCGATCCCCGCATCGCATTGACGTGGCTGGTCAACGAACTGTCCCGGCTCGGCATCGGCCTGTGCGCAGGGCAACTGGTTTCGACCGGCACCTGCATGACGCCGCTGCCCGTCGAACCGGGCGATGGGGTGACCGCCGACTTCGGCGCACTGGGGCTGGTGCGCCTTCAATACGGGGAGCGCTCAGCCTGAGTACGCGCGGCACGACATGCGGCTTGACTGAAGGAAACATGGGATGGAAGTGACACTTGACCGTCCAAATCTCTCGGAATGTGCGCCGGTCGGCCTGGCCATGCGGACCGGCGCCCAGGCACTTCTCGAAACGCTCGTCGAGTGCGGCGTGGACACGATCTTTGGCTATCCCGGCGGCGCTGCGCTGCCGCTGTATGACGCGCTTTACAGCGAGCCGCGCCTGCGCCACATCCTGGTTCGCCACGAACAGGCTGCGGTGCACGCGGCCGAGGGTTACGCGCGCACCACGGGCCGGGTCGGCGTCGTCCTGGTCACGTCGGGGCCAGGTGTCAGCAACACCATCACCGGTCTGCTCGATGCGATGAGCGATTCGATTCCGATCCTGTGCATCAGCGGTCAGGTCGCCACCACGGTGATCGGCACCAACGCCTTCCAGGAGAGCGACGCACTCGGCATGTCGCGCTCCGTGACGAAGTGGAACAAGCAGATCCGGGTTGCGCAGGACATTCCCCTGGCCGTGCGCAAGGGCCTCGAGATCGCCAGCACGGGGCGCCCGGGGCCGGTGCTGATCGACGTTCCCAAGGACGTGCAACTGGCCCGGTTCACGCGTTCGCTGGCTGATTCGACGCCGCTGCGCCGCACGCCGTCAGCGCCGGTGTTGATGCCGCCGAGGTCAAGCCTCAAGCGCGCTGCCGAACTGATGTCGGAATCGCTTCGACCCGTGTTTTACGGTGGCGGGGGCTTGATCAATGCGGGCCCCCAGGCGTGCCAGGCGTTCGCCCGACTGGTGCGGCTCCTGAATGCGCCCTGCACCTTGACGCTGATGGGCCTGGGCGCCTTTCCGGCCAGCGACCCGCGCTTTCTGGGCATGCTCGGCATGCACGGCACGGTCGAAGCCAACCTGGCCATGCACCACGCCGACCTCGTCGTGTGCGTCGGCGCGCGCTTCGACGACCGCGTCACGGGCGAGCTGTCGGAATTCTGTCCGGGCGCGCGCAAGATTCACATCGACATCGATCCCATCAACATCAACAAGATCGTCAAGGTCGATGTGCCCATGGTCGCCGACTGCGGGCCGGTCCTGAAGGCCTTGCTCGAGGTGCTGCAAGCGGCGCCGCTGGCCGCCGAGCGACTGGCGCCCTGGTGGTCCCGCGTCGAGGGCTGGCGTGCCGCCCGCTGCCTGGCCTATGAGCCGCCGTCCGATGTGATCCTGCCGCAGCACCTGATGAGCCTGCTTCAGACTGCGAGTGCGCAACGCCATCCCATCATCGCAACCGACGTGGGCCAACACCAGATGTGGGCAGCGCAGTACCTGCGCTTCGATGCACCGAGGCGCTGGCTGACCTCGGGCGGGGCCGGGACGATGGGCTATGGCCTGCCGGCAGCGATCGGCGCGCAGATCGCGCACCCCGAAGCGCTGGTGATCTGCGTCAGCGGTGACGCGTCGATCCTGATGAACATCCAGGAGCTGTCGACGGCGATGCAACACCGCACACCGGTCAAGGTCGTGCTGTCCAACAACGGCTGCATGGGAATGGTGCGCCAATGGCAGCAGCTCAACCACGGCAACCGGTTGAGTCACAGCTGGACCGAGGCGCTGCCGGATTTCGTCATGCTCGCGAAGTCGTTCGGGTGGCAAGCGCAGACGGTGTCGCACCCATCCGAACTCGCCGGGGCGCTGGCGCAGTGCCTGGCATCGGAAGGGCCGTACTTCCTTGACGTGCGGGTCGCACCGCAGGAGAACTGCTTTCCGATGATTGCATCCGGGCAGGGCCATCACCGTCTGATGTTGGCCGAGGGACGGTGCCACGAGGAAGCCGCTGCGCCCGCCCCTGCCGTTGCCTGAGCGGCACGGCAAAGCCCGCCCCACCGCTCGGTTCTTGGCGCCGCCGGGCGCCCGCTCGCCTAATCCTTCCGGTGACCGTCGGGCGTCGTCGCAAACAGGGGTGTCGCCCCTTGCCATTGCGCTTTGCTGCACAGGTTTCTGACGGTGTCGAAGACAACCCGGGAGACGGCCTGGGTCGCCTCTGACATCCCTGCCGTGCGCGAACTGCACAGCGCCATGTTGCGAAAGACGTCCGGCTCGGTGATGTCAGCGGCGATCAGGGAGCCGGCCTTGAGTTCGTCACTCAGCGGCGCGCGCGCCTGTATGGTGGCGCCGATGCCCGCCAGCAGCGTCGATTTCAGGATGTTGATCGACGTGATCTCGGCAACGACCTGGATGAAAGGAAAGCCGGCATCCCGAATCAAGCCATCGACGAGCGGCCTCACACCATGGCCGTCTCCGGGCAGTATCAGCGGCAAGGCCAACACTTGTTGCAGCGCAAGCTGCCCGTCAATCGGCGTGAACAGGCCCGGCACCGCCACCACCGCAAGGCGCTCACGCACCAGCGGTTGAACTTCGAATTCCGCGAGTTCGCCATCGTCGAACAGAATCGCGAGCATCGTCTGACTGCGGCGCAACTGCTCCGCAAGATGACCCGAAAGCTCCTCGGTGATGCGAAGCCAGACGCGGGGAAGGCGAGCCCGGCAGGCGTTGATCAACGGCAGCGCCAGCGCATTCGACACGCTTTGCGGGATCGCCAGCGTCACTTCGCCCGCCGGCCCGTCGAGCTCGTCGAGCCCGGCACGAACCGCCATCCGGGCGTCCCTCACCTGCTGCAGCACGGTGCGCGCGTGACGCAGAAAAGTCTCGCCACGTTCGGTCGTGGTGACGCCGCTGCCGGATCGGTGCAGCAGCTTCGCACCGAGTTCTTCTTCGAGGTGGCTGATCTGAAGGCTCAGCGCAGACTGCGCGACGTGCACCTTCGCAGCCGCCTTCGAGATGCTCGCGCTCTCCACGATGGCCACGAAATACTTGAGTTGTCTCAGCTCCATTGCAACCACCTCGTGATGGCAGTTCCCCGAAGCCGGAATGATGGCATGACAGCGCCCCAGGGACGCCGTGTGATCGAAGGAGCGGCGGCGCTGCGCTACCGCGAATGGACCAGCAACTTTGCGACCGCCGCCTCATCCCACTCGATGCCGCTGCCCGGGCGGTCGGGCACGTGCACCGCTCCGTCTTTCACCTCGAACGGCTGGGCAATGAAAGGGTGCGCCCAGTCCCGCCACTCAAGCCAGTGGGTCGATTCCGACGCGCGCAGCAAGTGCGCCGAAACCTCCGGGTACAGATGGCTCGAGAGCGGGATGCCAGCCGCGCCGGCAATCGCGGCGCAGCGCATGAACCCGGTCACGCCGCCGATTCGCATCAGATCGGGCATGTACAGGTCGGCGGCGTGTGCCTGCACCGCCTTGTAGAAGCTGCGCGGCCCATACAGGTTCTCGCCGATCTGGATCGGCGTCTTGAGTTCACGCGCCAGTTGGGCACAGCCATCGAAGTTGTCGTAGACGATCGGCTCTTCGAACCACTGCAGACCCTCATTGTCCAGCGCGTGCAGGCGCACCAACGCCTCGCCGAGATCCAGGCCCTGGTTGAAGTCGGTCATGATGCGCACGTCGGCGCCAACGGCGCTGCGCACAGCATCCAGCGCGGCGATGTCGGCCCGGATGTTCTCCCGTCCCAGGCGCATCTTGATCGCCGAAAAATTGCCCTCCGCAACCAGAGACAGGGCTTCGTCGCGCAACTGGTCGGGCGGCAGGAGCCACAGCCCGTTGGTGTTGTAGGCACGTACCGGCCCGGTGCTCGCGCCCAGGTACTGCGCAAGTGGCAGGCCGGCCGCCTTGGCGACCGCATCCCAGATCGCCATGTCGACCGCAGAGATTGCGGCCAGCCCGATGCCTTCGCGTCCCGACATGTGCATCGCCTGCACCGCCGCCTTGTAGCAGTCGAGCGGCGAAAGCGGCTTCGACCGGAGCGCATCCGCGATGGCCTGGATCGCCGGCAGGATGTAGGCGGCGGACTTGACGATGTAAGGCTCCAGATAGCTGCGCCCGGTGATGCCTTGGTTGGTCAGCAGATCGACCAGGATGAACGGCCACTCGGTGTACCTTCCGACGGTCGGGTTCGAGACGATGGGCCGCCGCAGCGGCACCGACACGACGCGCAACTGGATGCTGTGCAAGGTCAGCCGGGGGGTCGGTGGGATCGAAGTGTTCACGTTGGGTCCGGGCTCGATGGAAGATGGCTGGTGGCAATTCTTGCGGACCGAATCGGCGCCCTCCCCTAGGGTTTGCGGCCGTGAGCCATACGGAATGCAGATGCAGCCTTCGTGAGCCGAGATACCAGCCGGGTGCAGCGTGGCCCGAGGCTGGTGCGCCCCCACCGTGCTTCACCCGAACCAGCGAAACAGCAGCGGAATCAGCAACGATGCCAGCAGCACCTGCAGGCCGAGTGCGATGCCGGCATAGGCACCAGCATCGGCATCGACCTGCAAGGCGCGCGCCGCGCCCAGGCCATGTGCCGTCGTGCCGAGCGCAAAGCCGCGCACCGCCCACGAGCCGATGCCGAGCAGCTTGAACAGGTACTTTCCGGACAGCGCGCCGACCAGCCCGGTCAGCACCGCGAACACCGCCGCCAGCGCGGGCACGCCGCCGATGCGCTGCGCGATGCCCATCGCCACCGGGGCCGTGACCGACTTCGAGGCGAGCGAGCGCAGCACCTCGTCCGGCAGGCCCAGGCCCCAGCCGATTGCCACTGCGCTGCCGCCCGCCGCAAGACCGCCGAGCAGCGCGGCCAGCGTCAACGCGAGGCCGCGCCGCCGCACTTCGGCGCGTCGCTGCCACAGAGGCCACGCCAGCGCGACGACGGCCGGGCCAAGCAGCACATGGACGAACTGCGCGCCTGCGAAGTAGGTCGGGTACGGCGTGCCGGTGGCGACGAGACCGGCGCCCAGGCACAGCACCGACCACAGCACCGGGTTCGCCCACGGCGCGCGGCCGAGCCGGTCGTACAGGGCGCTGGCGACGACGTAGGTCACGAGCGTGGCGGTCAGGCCGAACAGCGGCGTGGCCGACAGATAGACCCAGAGTTGCACGAAGTCAGACATCGCTTGGCTCCCGATCATTTCGCGATCCATCGCTTCGCAATAAAAAGCGCATGACCAACGCCGTCACCGCCAGGCCGATCCAGGTCGACAGCACGATCACCACCAACAGTTGCACCCCGTAGCGCGACACCAGCGCCAGGTGCGTGATGACGCCGACGCCGACCGGCACGAACAGCAGCGACAAGTGGGCCAGCAACAGATCGGCGGCAGCGGCGATGGGTGTTCGCAGCGCAGCCCACGGCAGGCCCGGCAGCAGCAGCACGAGGCCGACGACGGGGCCGGGAATCGGCAACCCGAAGCCGCGGGCCAGGCCCTCGCCGGCGACCTGGAACAGCAGCAGCAAGGCCAGGCCGCGAAGTGCCAGCGTACCGGCTGGCGGCGCGCCACCCATCGCCGCCGGAGCGGCCTCCCGAGGCGGTGGTGTGAGCGGCGACGGCGGCGCGTTTTGCATGCGATCCATCTTCGCGCATTTCCACACTGCGCCGTCGTGCAAGACCGGGTTTCGATCTGAGGCACCATTGCGGCACCCAAGTTTCCAGGAGCATGGCCATGGCCGATCTGTTCGAGAACCCGATGGGCTTGATGGGCTTCGAGTTCGTCGAGTTCGCCTCCCCGACCCCGAACCTGCTCGAGCCGGTGTTCGAGCTGCTGGGCTTCACGCGCGTGGCCCAGCACCGCTCGAAGAAGGTCGCGCTGTACCGGCAGGGCGAGATCAACTTCATCGTCAACAGCGAGCCGCACAGCGTGGCCTCGTACTTCGCCACCGAGCACGGGCCTTCGGCCTGCGGCCTGGCTTTCCGTGTGAAGGATGCGCACCACGCCTACAAGCGCGCGCTCGAACTCGGCGCCCAGCCGGTCGAGGTGCCGACCGGCCCGATGGAGCTGCGCTTGCCGGCCATCAAGGGCATCGGCGGCGCACCGCTGTACTTGATCGACCGCTTCGAGGAAGGCCGCTCGATCTACGACATCGACTTCGACTTCATCGACGGCGTTGACCGCCATCCGCGCGGCCACGGCCTCAAGCTCGTCGACCACATGACGCACAACGTCTACCGCGGCCGCATGGCGTACTGGGCCAATTTCTACGAGCGGCTGTTCAACTTCCGCGAGATCCGCTTCTTCGACATCAAGGGCGAATACACCGGCCTGACCTCGAAGGCGATGACCGCGCCGGACGGCCTGATCCGCATCCCGCTGAACGAGGAAGCCTCGAAGACCACCGGCCAGATCGAGGAGTTCCTGATGGCTTTTAATGGCGAAGGGATCCAGCACATCGCGCTGCTGTCGGACGACCTGTTCGCCAGCGTCGACAGCCTGCGCCGTGCCGGCGTGCCGCTGATGAAGGCACCGCCCGCCACCTACTACCAGATGCTCGCCGCCCGCCTGCCGGGCCATGGCGAGAACGTCGAGGCCTTGCAGACCCGCGGCATCCTGCTCGACGGCAGCACCAACGACGCCAAAGACGCAAAATCAAGCCGCCTGCTGCTGCAAATTTTCTCCGGAACGATGCTCGGCCCGGTATTCTTCGAGTTCATCCAGCGCAAGGGCGACGACGGCTTCGGCGAGGGCAATTTCAAGGCGCTGTTCGAGTCGCTGGAACGCGACCAGATCGAGCGCGGGGTGATCCAGACATGAGTGATGCGAGTCATGCGAACACGGCGCACGGCCTGTCGATCCACCGCAGCGACGCCCTCACCGACGGCGTCTTCGCGGTCGCGATGACCTTGCTGGTGATCGACCTGAGGCTGCCCGAGCACAGCCTGATCCACAACGACGACGACCTGGCGCAAGCGCTGGCCTCGCTGCTGCCCAAGGCGATCTCGTGGTTCATCAGCTTCGGTGTGCTGGCGTTCTTCTGGTTCGGCCACCAGCGCGCCTTCAACCAGGTGCGCAGCGCCGACGGCAAGCTGGTGGCGCTGAACATCGGCCAGCTCGCGTTCGTCAGTGTGATGCCGTTCTCGGCCGCGCTGGTGGGCGAACACGGCCGCGCGCTGGTGTCGCAGATCGTCTATTCGCTGAACATGGCGGCGCTGGCCACGCTGGCCTGGCTGACCTTGCGCTACATCTACCGCCACCCCGAACTGTCGCGCGTTGCACCGCGGGCCGCCGCCTACCGCAGCGCGCGGTTCCGGCTGTTCGGGCTGATGCTGATCAGCGCCGTCTCCGTGGCGCTGCAGTACGTGATACCGACCCTGGGCAACATCGCCTTCATGCTGATGATGGTGATCATGCCGATCAGCCGGCGCATCGAGCGCCGTGGTGATGATGGTGGTGCTGGTGATGCGGGCCCTGCGACCGCACCGGCGCAGGTCAAGCCTCCGGCTGCTTGACGATCAGCACCGGCATTTGCGCCGCGTGCAGCACCGAGTTCGCGACCGAGCCAAGCACAGCGCTGCCCAGCATGCCGACGCCGCGCGCGCTCATGATCACCATGTCGCAGTCGAAAGCCTCGGCGATCTCGACCAGCGTGTGACCCGGGTCGCCGGAGCCGATCTCGCTCTCGAAGTCGGCGCCGCCGGCGCGCAGCATCTGCTGCGCGACTTCGAGCGCGGTCCGCCCAGCGGCGTCGCTGACGTGTTCGATGACCTGCGCGTCGTGCGCCCGCACGATTTCGTAGAGCGTGGCCGGCTCCTGCACATTGGCAAGCACGAAGCTGGCGCGCAGCCCGCCGTGCAGCAGGCACAGCGCCTCTCGAACCGCTTCGAGCGCAAGCTCCGAGCCATCGACCGGCAGCAGAATTTTCATGGCGGGTTCCCGATCAAGTGGCGGCCGTCGCGGGCAGTGCATCCGGCGCGTGGGCGAGCTTAAGAGCATTCGCATCGGCCCGACCGCCGTTGCGGCGAAAATAGGCGCTGCCTCCCTGCATTCCTGCTTCACCAACCCAACCCTCCATGGCCGCCTTCGATACCCAGCACGTCTTGAGCGTGCACCACTGGAACGACTCGCTCTTCACCTTCACCTGTACCCGGGGCGCCAGCCTGCGGTTCGAGAGCGGCCACTTCGTGATGGTCGGCCTGATGGTCGATGGCAAGCCGCTGCTGCGCGCCTACAGCATCGCCAGCGCCCACTACGAAGAGACGCTGGAGTTCTTCAGCATCAAGGTCGCCGAAGGCCCGCTGACCTCGCGCCTGCAGCACCTGAAGGTCGGCGACGAAGTGCTCGTCGGCCGCAAGCCGACCGGCACGCTGGTGCTGACCGACCTGCTGCCCGGCCGCAACCTGTACCTCTTTTCGACCGGCACCGGCCTGGCGCCGTTCATGAGCATCATCCGCGACCCCGACACCTACGAGCGCTTTGAGAAGGTGGTGCTGGTGCACGGCGTGCGCGTCGGCAGCGAGCTGGCGTACGCTGACTTCATCCAGGCCGAACTGCCGCACGACGACTACCTCGGCGAGCAGGTGCGCGACAAGCTCATCTACTACCCGACCGTGACGCGTGAGCCGTTCCGCAATCAAGGCCGGCTGACGAACCTGATCGAGGACGGCAAGCTCTGCGCCGACGTCGGCCTGCCGCAGCTCAACCCCGCCAACGACCGCGCGATGATCTGCGGTGGCCCGGCGATGCTGAAGGACTTGCGCGTGGTGCTCGATGCACTCGGCTTCGAGATCTCGAAAGGCATCGGCCAGGCCGGCCACTACGTGATCGAACGCGCCTTCGTCGAAAAATAACTCGCCCCTTTTGAAAGACTGATTCGCACTGCATGACCGCCCCGACCGCCTTGCCCACCCCGACCGCCCCGACCCCCCGGCCCGACGCCTTCAAGCTCGCCAACCCGCGCCACGCGGGCCGCATGCCGCCGCACATCAGCGCCGCGCAGCTGGCGCGCATCCGCCACGCGGCCTACACCTTGCCGCAGGTCGTGAAGCCGGCCGACTTCATCGACGATGACGCCGCCGGCCTCGAAGACCACCTCGACCAGCTCGGCTACGTGCTGCTGCAAAAGCCGGTGGCCGGCGCACGCCCGAGCCGCTGGATCGCGCCGCTGTTGATGGACGAAGCGCTGCGCCATTTGGAGGCTGTCGGCAGTGCCGCCGGCGTGCGCGCGGTGATGGTCGAACGCACCGCCGCACTCGATGCGATGGGCGTGTCGCGCGAGGGCAGCGACTGGGGCCGCACGCTGACGCAATCGATCGCGCTGGCATCGAGTGCGACCAACGCGTCGCAGGGTTCACAGGCTTCGCATGCTGCGCAGGGCGCGCACGGCTGGCGCGTGCCGGTGGTGTTCCGCGCGCCGGTGCAGGCCGCGCCGGTCTGGGATTTCTACCGCAGCGGTGACACCGCCGCGCTGACTCGCGCGCTCGGCCTGGCGCCCCCGTACCCCCACGCCGCCGAGCTGGCAGCGCATCTTGCAGCGCTGGTCGCACGCAGCGCCTCGAACGAGACCCGGCACCTCGACGCGCTGTTGCCGCGTCTGCAAGCCGAGTGCGCCCGGCCGCAGCCGCTGGCTGAACTGAAGGCCGCGTGCAGCCGCGCGCAGGAACGCTGGGAGCTGCGCGTCGCCGAGCTCGACACGCTCGACGGCCTGAACGCCGAACTCGCGTTCCAGGGCTACCCTGACACCTTCGAGATCGCGCGCAAGCTGCAGCGCAGCGTCACGCTTTATGTGGGCGCGCCGAACAGCGGCAAGACCCACGCCGCGTTCGAGCGCCTGGCGCTGGCGCACGACGGCGCCTACCTCGCTCCCCTGCGCCTGCTGGCGCTTGAAGGCCGCGACCGGCTCGTCGCGCGGGGCGTGCCGTGCTCGCTGCTGACCGGCGAAGAGAACGTGCCGGCCGACGGTGCGCTGGCGGTGTCAAGCACGATCGAGATGGTGGGCACCAGCCGGCCCATCGACGTGGCCGTGATCGACGAGGCGCAGATGATCTTCGACCCGTCGCGCGGCTGGGCCTGGACCCAGGCGATCGTCGGCGTGCCGGCGAACGAGCTGATCATCATCTGCTCGGCCTACGCGGTCGATGCGATCCGCCAACTGCTGGCGCTGTGCGGCGAGCGCTGCACGGTGCGCCACTTCGAGCGCAAGCAGGACGTGGAAATGCTGCCCCACCCGGTGCCCACCGGCGCGCTGATGAAGGGCGACGCGGTGGTGGCCTTCAGCCGCCGCGATGTGCTCACGCTGCGCGATCGCATCGCCGCTGGCGGCCACCCGGTGTCGGTGATCTACGGCGCGCTGCCGCCCGAGGTGAGGCGGCGCGAGGCCGAGCGTTTTGCGCAGGGCGAATCACACATCCTGGTCGCAACAGACGCCATCGGCATGGGCTTGAACCTGCCGATTCGCCGGGTGCTGTTCAGCACGCTGACGAAGTTCGACGGCGTGGCCGACCGGCCGCTGGGCGAGTCGGAAGTGCACCAGATCGCCGGGCGCGCCGGGCGCTTCGGCATTCATGAAGAAGGCTTCGTCGGCGTGCTGAAAGACGCCGAGCCCGAAGCCGAGCGCCTGCTCGCCGATCTGCTTGCCAAGGTGCCGCACGCACCGCGCCATTTCAAGGCGCCGGTGGCACCGAACCCGTGGCACATCGACACCATCGCGCGGCGCTTGCGCAAGACCGCGCTGCGCGAGGTGCTCGATGTGTTCATGGACCAGCTGCGCCTGGACGACGCGCACTTCCAGGTCGCCGAGCTGGAGCAGATGCTCGAACTCGCCGCCGGGCTCGACCAGAGTGCCGCCACGCTGACCTTGCGCGAGCGCTTCACCTATGCACAGGCACCGGTCGACAGCCGCACCGAGTCACAAGTCCAGGTGTTTCTCGAATGGAGCAGCAGCCATGCCCGCACCGGCAAGGCCGGCACGCCGTGGTTCTTGGACGAAGTGGATGCGCACAGCCGGCTCGAGAAGATGGAACAGGCGCTGCGTTCCTGCACGCTGTGGCTCTGGCTCGACCTGCGCTTCCCGGGTGTGTACGGACATGTCGAGGCAGTGATCGATCTGCGCAATCGGCTTAACGACAGCATTGAGCGGCACCTGCAAAGCCAGCGCCCGCTGGCGCAGGTGCGAACTCGCGGGCGGCGTTGATGGGCTCTGGATGACTGCAGTCAGGCCGTCCTGGCAGCAGCCACACCCGTGACACGCGCCGCACCCTCGGCCATCGATGCCAGCTTGGCGTAAACGATGTCGTCGTCTACCGCGCCAAAACCGGCAAAGGTGCCGAAGCCGCAGTCGCTGCCGGCAATTACCCGCTCGGCGCCGACGACGTCAACGAAACGCTGCAAACGCTGCGCGATGAGTTCGGGGTGCTCGATGAAGTTGGTGGTGGTGTCCAGCACGCCAGGAATCAACACCTTGTCGGGCGGAATCTGCGCGCGCATGGCGCGGATGGTGGCCCACTCATGGCCATGGCGCGGGTTGGCGGTTTCGAACAGCAGGCCTTGTGGTCTGGCCTTCAACACCGTGGGCAGGATGGTCGCCAGCGGCACGTCCTTGTGGTGCGGGCCTTCGTAGTTGCCCCAGCACACATGCATGCGCACACGTTCGGCAGGGATCGCGACCAGCGCAAAGTTCAGCGCCTCGATGTGCTGTTCGATGCGCGCCAGGTACGCCGCCTCGTCGAGATCTTTGTACATCATGTGCCGGCCCAGGCCCAGGTCGGGCGAGTCGATCTGCAGAATCAAACCCGCATCGACGATGGCGTGGTATTCGTGGCGCAGCGCGTGCGCCAGGGCTTCAAGGTAGGCGTCTTCGCTGGCGTAATGCTGGTTGGGCTGGAACAAGGCCACGACGCCGGGCGACGCAGCGTTCATGAACATCTGCTGCGCACCGTGCCGCGCGGCAGCAGCCTTCAGGTGCGCGATGTCCTTGTGCAGCGGCTCAAGGGTCTTGACCGCAATCGGCCCCACGCAACACGGCCGGCGGTACTCGGGGGTGCCGCCGCTCGCGCGCAGGCGGCCCATGAAGCCGGGATAGTCGGTCAGGTCGGCGGGGGTGCGGCGCGGGCTGTCGCCATCAAAGCCGGTGTAGCGGTCCTTGATGTAGGTGGCGTAGCTGATCTTGCTCATCTCGCCGTCGCTGACGATGTCCACCCCCGCCGCCACCTGGCGCGCCACGCAGGCGTCGATGGCCGCGGCCATGATGGCGTCGAAGGTGTCCTCGTCCACCGGCTCGCCTTTCTCACGGGCGAAGATCTGCTCCACCACCGGCTGGCTGCGCGGCAGGCTGCCGACGTGGGTGGTCAGGATGCGGGGCGTGGCCATCGGCGCTGCGCCGTCACAGAAACTTGTAGCCCAGCTTCACGCCAAACGTGCGCGGGGATGCGGCGCTGTTCTGCAGGGTGCTGCCGCCGCCCCACACAAAGCGGTTGATGACCACGGTGTTGCTGGCGTTGTCGACGAAGGCCTGCACATTCAGCGCGTCGTTGACCTTCCAGTTCAACTTCAGGTCGGTCTTGGTGTACGAACCCTGTCTTTCGGCTTCGACGTTGTAGATCTGGCCGAAGTAGCCGCTGCTGAAGTTGAAGACCACCATGGGCGTGATCGTGCCCATGGCGCCCAGGCCGAAGGTGTAGGCGGCCGAAAGCGAGCCCGAGCGGCTGGCGGCGTAGGGAATCTTGTTGCCCGTGAGGTTGCAGCCGTAGGCCTGCGGCACGCCGTTGACGCCGGTTCCGTTCACCAGCCCGCAGCTGTAACCCGGTGCGTACACACGGGTCTGGCCGGCCGGCGCAATCGTCACACCATTGACCACGGTGGCTGGCGTGCCCGGGCTGTCGATCAGCTGGGTGATGGCAATCGGCCCCGGTGCGTCGGGGAAGTTCGTGTACTTGGCGTCCAGCAG
Source organism: Rhizobacter sp. (assembly GCA_025355745.1). GTDB lineage: Bacteria > Pseudomonadota > Gammaproteobacteria > Burkholderiales > Burkholderiaceae_C > LMDS01. The sequence goes on from JANXZA010000213.1 coordinate 17,525, forward strand.
CGACAGATTGGCGCCGAGCGTCAGGTCGCGCGTCACGCGCCACTCGCTTTCAAGTTCCAGGCCATTGGCCTTGGACTTGGCGGCGTTGAACAGCAGTGACGTGGTGGTCAGGCCCACGGGCACCTGGCGCTGCTCCTGCTGGTCTGTGTAGCGGTTCATGAAGGCCGCCACGTTGAGCTGCAACGTGTTGTTCAGGAAGCGGTTCTTCGAGCCGACCTCGATCGCAGTCACTTCCTGGGGGTTGAAGGTGCGGGTGGCCTCGGTGATCAGCGCCGTCTGGCTGCCGTTGAAGCCGCCCGAGCTGAAGCCCGTGCTGTAGCTGATGTAGAGCAGTTGGCTCTTGCTCAGGCTGTACTCGGCGGCCAGGCGGCCGGTGAACTTCTTGAATTGCACCGGGGTGTAGGTGGCACCGAAGAAGGTGTTGTTGCCGACGCCACCGCAGTTGGCACCCGGCGCCACCGTGCCGGCGGGGAAGCCCGTAACCGCCGGGCCGCAGTTCGTGACGCCGGCACTGCCGAACGCCGCATCACCGGCCACCAGGTTGTCCAGCGACGTGAACACCGGGTCGGGATCGGCCAGGTTGGCGCTGACCGGCACGACCGAATTGCGGTTGGCGAACTTGTACTTCTTCTTGTCCACCGTGTAGCGCACGCCGGCAGTGAGCTTCAGGAGGTCGACGGGGGCAAAGCTCAGCTGCGCGTAGCCCGCAGTCGACTGGGTTTCCGACACCGCCGTGTCGGCGGTGCCATTGCCCACAGCGCGGCGCAGCGACTGGAACACGGCCAAGTTGTCGGTCTTGTCCTTGAAGAAGTACACCCCGGCCACGTAGCCCAGCGGGCCCTTGCCTTCGGACAGCACCTGCAACTCCTGCGAGAAGCTCTTGTTCTTGGTGCGCTCGTAGCTGATGGCGATGGCCTCGCGCGAGAAGTCCTGGTCGACCGTGCGCAGCACCGAGAAGTCGGAGAAGCCGGTGATGGACTTGAGGGTGAAGTTGTCGAAGCGGTAGGACACATCGGCGGTGATGCTCTTGTCCGACAGCTTCAGCTGGGTCTGGTAGTCGTTCTCGACGCGCCAGGGGTTGCCCGGGCTGTAGATGGGCCGGCCCACATCGGCGGTGGTGCCCACGCCTGCACCACCCGGAATGCCCACGGTGCGGGTGCAATCGGGCACGCCGTCAACCAGGCCGCCGCGGCCATTGAGCGAATAGAAGGTGCTGTTCAGCAGCGGCCGGCAAGTGCCGTTGAGATAGGTGCCCTTCTGGAAGTAGCTGAAACCACCGGCGCCGTTGCCACGCTGCTCGGTGCTGTCGATCTTGATGATGGCGTCGAAGCGGTTGTCGGGCTTGAAGCGCACCGATGCGCGAAAGTAGCGCAGGTCTTGATCGAACAGGTCGGCAGCGGCGTTGAAATCGTTCTTCACGTAACCATCGGACTTGTCGACCGCCGCAGCCAGCCTGATGGCCACGGTGGGCGCCACGGGAATGTTGCCGACGACTTCCAGGCGCGAGCGATTGAAGCTGCCCAGCAACACGCTGCCTGCGGCGCTGGTCTCGCCCAGTTCGGGCCGTGCGGTGGTCAGCACGATGTTGCCGCCAAAGGTGTTGCGGCCGAAAAGCGTGCCCTGCGGGCCGCGCTGCACTTCTACCCGCTTAAGGTCGACGAAGCTGGCCAGGGCCTCGCTGGGGCGGCTCTTGTAGATGCCGTCGATGAAGAAGCCGACGGGGGTGTCGGCGTTCTGCTGCACGGCCTCGGTGCGCACACCCCGCATGGCCGGGCGCGCATCAGACCCCGAACGGCCGAAGGTGAACCCCGGGCTCAGGCCTTCGAGCTGAGAGATGTCGTAGATGTTGCGTTCGGCCAGCTTTTCGGCCGACAGGGCGGTGACCGATGTGCTGACCTTCTGCTGGTCTTCGATGCGCCGGTTGGCGGTGACGGTGACGGTGCTCAGCTCGACCGATTCGGCCGCAGGGACAGCCGGGGTGGCCTGTGCAAACGCCGCATCAGCACCCACCAAACCCCAAGCACCAAAGGCCAGCGCAATGGCGCGGGACAGCGGGGTGGCCATCAAACGGGACGCATTCATCATCGAGATTCTCCGAGCGCGATGTTGGGGAGGGTGAGGCACAGCGCCAACCCGGCAAGGTTGCAAGCGTATGCAACTTGGCGCAGAATTGCCTCGCTGAAAACCCGAAGCGCCGCAACCGTGCAGCCGCGTGGCCCCGCGTCTGCAAGCGCCCGCGCGACGCCCCTGCATGGCCACTGCACCCGCACCCTGCAACCCGCAACCGGACCCCAAGCGATGACGAGCAAACCCGATCCCACGCTGGCACAGATGAAGGCCGATGTCTGGCGACTGCTGCAGCGCGCGCCCGGCCCCGACGCAGCCGCAGCACTGCGCGAACAGGTGGCGCCTGATGCGTCGTGGTTCGTGTCGCATCCGGTCAACGAGCTGGTCGGCCCGGCTGCGGTGGCAGAGCAGTTCTACGCCCCGCTGCGAGCGGCGTTTCCGGACCTCGAGCGCCGGACCGATCTGTTCTTCGGCGGCGAGTGGATCAGCCCGCCGCCGGGCGTGGTCGGGCATGCACCGCCCGAGTTGCGCGGTGAGGGCTGGTGGGTCACGACCACGGGCCACTACCTCGGCACCTTCAAGCAGCCGTGGCTCGGCATTCCGGCCACCGGCGAGCCCGCCGCGCTGCGCTTCGGCGAGTTCTACCGCTGGCAACCGGCCCCCGATGGTGTGGGCCGCATCACCGAAGCCCGCGTGCTGCTCGACATCGTCGACCTGGCGCGCCAGGCCGGGCGCCGCATCCTGCCGCCCAGCAGCGGGCTCGAATGGCTGGTGCCCGGCCCGGCACCGCACGACGGCCTGCTGCTGGGCCCCACCGACCCGGCGCTCGGTGCCGAAAGCATGGGGCTGACGCTGGAGATGTTCGCCGGCCTGTGGCGCTTCGATGGCAAGAACCTCGATTCGATGGACATGCCGCGCTACTGGCACCCGAACATGATGTGGTACGGACCGTGCGGCATCGGCAGCATGCGTGGCGTGGGTGGCTTCCAGCGCCACCATCAGGCGCCGTTCCTGCAAGCATTTCCCGACCGCGGCAGCCCGAACCACCTGCCCCGCGGCCACCGCGCGCGCATCGCCGAGGGGCCGTATGTGGGCTCGACCGGCTGGCCCAGTGTGCGCGCCACCTTCACCGGCGACTACCTGGGCGTCAAGGCCACGGGCCGGCCCATCAACATGCGGGTGATGGACTGGTGGCGCAACGACGGCAAGCTGCTGACCGAGAACTGGGTCTTGATCGACCTGCCGCACTTGATGCTGCAGATGGACGTGGACCTGCTGGCCCGCTTGCGTGACTGAACGCATTCGGTTGACGCAACCCGGGCCGCCGTGCTGGGTTGCGCCGCGTTGCGCTGCTTTGCGCACAGGCCGCTGCGTCATGCGGGTTTTCAGGTATGCATACGCATGCAAGCCTGGCGATAGACTACTTGAATGTCCGCACTGAACACCGAAGTCGGCACGCCCCGTGAGGCCTGCCGGGCATGAGCTCGGTCGCCTGGAACCAGCTTCCCGACGTGCGTTCGCCGGTCGGTCGAACCGCAGCCGACCTGCTGGCCGAAGGGCCGCGCCGGCAGGCCCTGCCCGGTTTCGGGCCTGTGTACCGCGACATCGTCGACCACATCGTGCGCTGCACCCACCGCATCTGGGAACAGAAAGACATCGGCCTGTGCCGCAGCCATTACGCCGACAGCTGCGTGATGCACACCTTGAACGGCCCGAGCAGCGGTGTGGAAAACGTCGTGCAAGGCACGTTGTCGGCGCTGTCGGCATTTGCCGACCGGCAGGTCGTCGCCGAAGACGTGATCTGGAGCGAAGACGCACCGGGGCTGTTCTACTCTTCGCATCGCATCATCAGCCGTTCGACGCACGAGGGGGTCGATGCGCTGTACGGCGCCACCGCTCGCGCCACCGCTCGCGCCAGTTTTGCCCGCCGGTGCTGGCCGAGGCCTGACCGAACCGATGTTGCCGACTTTGCCGCGCGCCCCCCGCCTGCGCCTGGAGGGCCGCCGGGCGCTCGTCACACTCGCCGGGCGCGGCTTTGCAAAAAGGCTGGCGCTGCGAGCCAGTCGTGCGTCGAGGGGGAAGAAGACGTGATGGACGCGATGCTGTTCCTGGCCGATGACGCGGCGGCGCGGGTCACGGGCTCGGCCCCAAGGGTGACCGGCGGCCGGACGGCGGCATGATGGCCAGCCCCCGCACTCCCGGCGCCTTGCCACCGCCCCCAGCACGCACCGTGACCCGAACCAACGTGACCTCCATCGACGTGGCCCGCCTGGCCGACGTGTCGCAGTCGGCCGTCAGCCGCAGCTTCACGCCCGGCGCCAGCGTCGCGCCCAAGACCCGCGCCCGGGTGCTGGAAGCCGCACGCAAGCTGGGCTACCGGCCCAACGCCATCGCCAGCACGCTCAGCACGCGGCGCAGCCGCATGATTGCGGTGGTGCTGTCGAACCTGCAAAACCAGTTCTACCCGGTCGTCATCGAAACGCTGTCGCAACGTTTGCAGAAAGACGGCTACCACGTGCTGCTGTTCGTCACCCAGACCGAAGACGCTGACGAGCTGCTGGTGGAGCTGCTGCGCTACCAGGTCGATGGCATCGTGATGGCGTCGACGCAGTTGTCGTCCAGCCTGGCGCAGCAGATCGCCGATGCGCGCATCCCCGTGGTGATGTTCAACCGCACCAGCAACAAGGGCCGCATCAGCACGGTCAGCTCAGACAACCTGGGCGGCGGCCGCGCGGTGGCGCACTTCCTGGCCGACGGCGGCCACCAGCGGGTGGCCTACATCGCCGGCGCGGAAGATTCATCCACCAACCACGACCGTGAAGAAGGCCTGCGTGCCGGCCTGGCCGAACGCGGCCTGCGGGTGGTGGCACGCGCCGTGGGCGACTATGAATTCGAGCGTGCAGCGCTGGCCACCCAAGAGCTGTTCGGCAGCCTGCTGACCAGCCGCGAAAGACCCGATGCGCTGTTCGTGGCCAGCGACCACATGGCCTTCGCTGCCATCGACACCTTGCGCGGCGCCCTGGGCCTTCGCGTGCCCGAAGACGTGTCGGTGGTGGGCTTTGACAACGTGCCGCAAGCCGACTGGGGCGCTTACCGTCTGACCACCGTGCAGCAAGACGCCGTGCCGATGATCGAAGCCACCGTGCAGATGCTGTTGCAGCAACTGGAAGACGACGCCGTGACACGCGACCATGTGGTGGTGCCGACTCAGCTGGTGCTGCGGTCGTCAGCGAGATTGCCGAAATGAGTAAGCGAATGAACACCCGAGTGAACACCCGAGTGGACAGCACGTTGCCCGGCTTCGACGCCGAATTTTCCAGCCTGGACGACTACATCCGCGTCATCACCGCGCGCATCTGGGAGGGCAGGCAGGTGAGCACCATCCACCGCTACTACAGCGCCGACTGTGCCGTCATCACGCCCGGCGGCACCAGCCAGGGCGTGGACAGCGTCGTGCGCGGCACACTTGAAACGTTGCAGCAATTCCCGGATCGGCGGCTGCTGTGCGAAGACATCGTCACGGCCGGTGATGGCATTGGCGGCTACCTGTCGTCGCATCGCATCGCGTCCACCATGACGCACCTCGGCGAGGGTGCGTTCGGTGCGGCCACCGGCCGGCCCGTGCTGGTGCGCACCGTGGCCGACTGCGTGTGCATCGGCAACCGCATCGTCCACGAATGGCTGGTGCGCGACCACGGTGCCATCGCCCTGCAACTGGGCAGCACACCTCAAGCCCTGGCGCACGCCTGGCTGGCCAGCAAGGGCGCGCCCACGCTGCCGCTGTGGCAGCCGCCAGCACCCGCACCGTGGTCGGACCCGATGAGCACCACGGCCGGCGCACAACTGCTGGCCGACACCTACCGCGCGCTGTGGACGGGTGACCTGGCCGTGTTGCAAGACACCGCCGACGAGGCCATTGCCCTGCACTTGCCCAACGGCCAGGCTGCGCTGGGCGTGGCCGCGGCCGAGGCGTTCTGGTTCGGCTACACCGCCGCGTTCAGCGGCGCCACGCTGCACATCGACAGCCTGACTGAGCGCATCGAGCCCGGCCGCACGCCGCGCGTGGCCATGCGCTGGCGCTTGACCGGCCGGCACACTGGCGGCGGGCGCTTTGGCGCGGCCACGCAGCAGCCGGTGGAAATCTTGGGCATCACCCACGCCGAGGTCGATCACGCACGTGGCCGCATCCTGCGCGAATGGGTGCTGGTCGACGAGGTCGCGCTGTGGATGCAGCTGTCAAGCCTCTGACGAGAGAACTGCGATGGCCCGCATCCAGTTGAAAAGTGTCGCCAAGCGCTGGGGTTCATCCACCGCCGTCGAGCCCATGTCACTCGACATCGCCGACGGCGAATTCCTGGTGTTGCTGGGGCCGAGCGGCTGCGGCAAGACCACCACCATGCGCATGGTCGCGGGGCTGGAAGAACCCAGCGCCGGCGAGGTGTGGATCGGGGAGCGCTGCGTCAACAAGCTGGAACCCAAGGACCGCGACGTGGCCATGGTGTTCCAGAGCTACGGCCTGTACCCCAACATGACGGTGGCTGAAAACATCGGCTTCCCGCTGAAGATTCGCGGCCTGCCTGCAGCGCAGATCGAACCCGCCGTGCACAAGGCCGCGCAGCAGGTGGAACTGATGGACTACCTGCAGCGCCGGCCGAAGGAGTTGTCGGGCGGACAGCGGCAACGGGTGGCGCTGGCGCGCGCCATCGTTCGTCAACCTGCCGTGTTCCTGATGGACGAGCCGCTGAGCAACCTCGACGCCAAGCTGCGCGTGACGATGCGCGCCCACCTCAAGCACCTGCACCACAGCCTGGGTGTCACCACCCTTTACGTCACGCACGATCAGATCGAGGCCATGACGCTGGCCGACCGCGTGGTGGTGATGAGCAGGGCGCGGGTGCAGCAAATCGGCAGCCCACAGGACATTTATGAACGGCCTGCCAATCTGTTCGTGGCCGGTTTCATCGGCTCGCCAGCCATGAACCTGGTGCCGGGCAGTCTTGCGGATGGTGTGTTCAGCGCGCCGGGCGTGCGCATCGCCGGCTTCGCCACGGCCGACAACGCCAACCTGGTGCTGGGTGTGCGGCCCGAAGACCTGGGCGTGGTGCCGGCCGACGACCCGGCAGCCGCCATCGCCGCCGAGGTGTTTGCCTTCGAACTGACGGGTGACGCCACGCTGGTCACGCTCAAGCAGGGCAACTTGATGGTCACCGCCAAGGCCGGCAAGGATTACCGCAGCGCCATGGGTGCGCGGGTGGGCTTCAGCGTGGACGCGGCGCGCTGCCACTTGTTCGATGCCGGCACACAGGCGCGCATCGCGCTGCAGGGCCACGCATGACCGCCGACGTGAGGTTTCGCCGCCGTTCGCTGTTGATCGCCGCGGCGGCAAGCCCTGCCATGGCGCAGCCGCTGGGCAGCACGGCCGCGTTGGCTTGCAGCGGCGTGGCCGGTGCGGGCGAGGTGCATCTGATAGGCAACAGCTTCCCGGCCGTGGCGCACATTGCCCGCATCGCCGAGGGCTGCGCCCGGCCGGGGTTTCGGGTCGTCTTCAAGCTGACACCCCAGGCCAGCGTCGAGACCGAACAAGCTTTTGGCGCCGCCGGCCGTTCGCCCTTCGACGCGGCCATCGTGTCGATGACGGTGTTCGCCAACCTTTACGCACGGCGGCAATTGCAGCCGCTCAACGACCTGGTGCAAACCTACGGCGCGCGCTATCGGCTGGAAGAAAAGATGCTGGTGCGCGTGGACGGCGAGGTGATGGCCATCGCCTTCCTGCAGAACACGCAGAACCTGTACTACCGCGCCGACCTGTTCGCCAAACACCAGCTGACCGTCCCCACCGACTACGCGCAGATGGTGCAAGCCGCCGCCGTGCTGCAACGCCGGGAACCGAGCATCAGCTTCCCCGTCGCCCAGGGCTTCGCCAAGGGCTTTGATTGCGGCACCGAATTCGCCAACATCCTGACCAGCCTGGGCGGGCGCTTCTTTCAACCCGGTCGCGCCCTGCCTGCCTTCAACGACAAGCTGGGTGTGCAGGCGATCGAGGTGATGCGCAGTTTGATGCCCTACATGACGCCCAACGTGCTGGCCAGCAATGCCGACGATGTCGTCAACCAGTTCCAGCAAGGCAAGGCCGCGATGGGCGTGCTGTGGGCCAGCCGCGCGGCGCGCATGGACGACGTTGCTGCCTCGCGCGTGGTCGGCAAGATGCGGTTCGCCGCGGCCCCGGCCGCGCGGCCCGGCGGGCGCACGGCCGCACATTTGTGGTGGGACGCCGCCGTGCTGCCGCGCAACAACCCCCGCCAGCGCGAAGCCACCTTCCATGTGCTGATGGAAGGCCTGTCTGAGGCCGCCGTGAAGAGCGGCAACGACCTGGGCTTGTGGGTTCGCTCGGTGTTCAAGCCCGGCCGTTTCGGCGCCGGCGTGGCCTTGTCGCAAGCCGCCGGCGCACCGGTGTGGTCGAGCGAGCCGTTCTTCAGCCTGGCGCATGCCGAGGTGGGCAAATGGCTGCCCGACGCCTTGGTGGGCGACCGCAAGCCGCAGGCCGTGCTGGACGCCGCTGCGGCCGCCTACGTGCGTTCGGCCACTGAAAAAGGCTTCATCAACGCGGGGGCTGCGGCATGAAGCTGCGCAGCTTTGTGGGCTTCGTGGCGCCTTCGGTGCTGCTGATGCTGGCGCTGCTGGCGCTGCCGATGGTGATGACGGTGCTGCTGTCGGTGCGCAACTGCGCGCTGCAGATGGAACTCGTCACCGTGCAGCAGACCGGGCCGTTTGGAGCCCATAAAGTCACCACGCAGCGCGCCCGGGTCGACGCGAACGGCCAGGCGGTGCAGCGCTGCGGCTGGGTCGGGTTCGACTACTACCGCAAGGTGTTGGGGTTGGACGCGGCAGCAACGGCAGCGCCGGCTTCTGCACCTGCAACGGCAGCGCCCGCGCAAGGCGAGCCGACCGAGTTCTTCTCGGCCCTGCGCTTCACCCTGCTCTACATCGCCGCGACCACGCCCTTTGTGCTGGGCGGCGGCTTGTTGCTGGCGCTGGCCATGAACCGCGTCACACAGCGGTTGAAGGCGGTGTTCATTGCCGCGTCGCTGTTGCCCTTCATCATCACGCCGGTGGTCGGTGCGCTGGCCATCAAATGGCTGTTCCGCGACAACGGCCTGGTGCCGCACCTGCTCTCCGGTGTGGGCGTGCAGGTGTTCTGGATGGCCCAGGCCTGGTCAGCGCAGTTGCTGGTGATTCTTTACGGCATCTGGCATGTGCTGCCTTTTGCCTTCATCGTTTTCTATGCCGGTTTGCAAGGCGTGCCGCAGGACGCGCTGGAGGCCGCCACCATCGACGGCGCCACGGCGTGGCAAAAGCTGCGCTACGTGACGCTGCCGCACCTGATGCCGTTGCTGGTGTTTGTGCTGATGATGCATTTGATGGACGCCTACCGCGTCTTCGAGCCGGTGATGGTGCTGACGCAAGGCGCCTTCACCACCAGCGTGCAGTACCTTACCTACCACGTGCTGCTGCAAGAAGACAACCCGTACAACGCCAGCGCCGCGTCGGTGCTGACGATCATCGGCATTGCGCTGTTGTTGATCCCGTTGCTGCTCAAGACGTGGCGCGAACAAAGGCAGGGGGGTTGAGATGCGCAAGTCCGCCCTGGGCCAAACGCTGCTTTACACCGCCCTGGTGCTGTGGCTGGTGCTGGCTGCGCTGCCGGTGTTGTGGACGGCCGTGATCTCGCTGCGCAGCTACGTCGATGCGTTCTCGGCGCCGCTGAAATGGCTGGCGCCCATCACCTTCGAGAACTACCGGGGGCTGTGGCTGGACCGCGAGTTCTATCGCAACTTCAGCAACACGGTGGTGGTCACACTCGGCACGGTGTGCATCTCGCTCAGCGTGGGATGCCTGGCGGGTTATGCGTTGGCGCGGTATCGGGGCAGCCTGGGCTTCTGGTTGTTGATCGTTGCGCTGGTGTTCCGCGCGCTGCCGCATGCCACGCTGCTGCCCAGCTTCCATGCGCTGTTCGATGCGGTCGGCATGCGCAACACCACGCTCGGCCTGATCTTCGTGCTGGTGGCCATCAACCAGCCCTTCACCATCTGGATGCTGCGCAGCTTCTTCGTCAACATCCCGCAGGAGCTGGACGAAGCCGCGATGGTCGACGGCTTCACCCGCTTGCAAGCCTTCAGGCGCGTCATCATCCCGGTCATGTGGCCGGGGGTGGTGACCACCGGCCTGTTCAGCTTCTTGTTGGCCTACAACGACTTCATGCTCAGCTCGGCGCTCACCAACGCCGACCGCATGACCATGCCCGCAGCCATCGCCGGAGCGATCACTGCCGAAAGCGACACGCTGCTGATGCAGGGCGTGGCCGGCGCGGTCAGCATCACCATCCCGCTCATCATCCTGGTGGCGCTGTTCCAGAAGCAGATCGTCTCCGGCCTGACCCAAGGTGCCGTCAAGGGCTGATGCACTCATCACCAAATCCATCAACATGATCCTGACCCCCGAAGAACTTCAGCGCCGCCACATCCGCCGCAGCCAGTACCGGTCTTGCGACGACGCCTTCATCGACGTGCGTTTGCCCGGCAGCACGCCCAAGGAAAACTATTCCATCGTCGGCCCGGGGGTCACGCAGAACCCCGACCAGGTGGTGAACCTGCGCGAACCGCACGGCTTCAACATCGGTGCGGCGGGCATGGCGCCGGGCATCACCAACAACCAGCACCTGCACTTCACCAGTGAAGTCTTCATCGCCTGTGAAGGCCGCTTCACGCTGCGCTGGGGCGCGGCTGGCGACGAGGGTGAAGCGGTGCTGGAAGAAGGCGATGTGATGTGCATGCCGACGTGGATGTTTCGCGGCTTTTCCAACAGCGGCAGTACGCACGGCTTCCTGATGACGGTGCTGGGCGGTGACGACACCGGCGGCATCATCTGGAGCCCCGACGTGATGCGCCGCGCCCGCGCCACCGGCCTGTACCTGGGGCGCGACAACCAGTTGATCGACGTGCCCGCAGGCCAGACGCCGCCACCTGACGACACCCTGCTGCCGCTGATGCCGCCGGCAGAAGTGGCGTCGCTGCGCCGCTGGTCGGCATCCGACCTGATGGCCCGCTGCGTGAAACCGGCGCAGCGTGACTTTCGTGCCGCCACGCTCGACGCCGCACTGCCCGGCCACGCCTGGCACCTGGCGCCGGTGATCGGCTGGGGCATCAGCCAGCACCGCGATCACCGCCCCGCTGTGGCCGACCCGCAGGGCTTCTCGGTTGAATGGCTGCGCGTGCCGGCGGGTCAGCGCAGCGCGCCTTTCAAGCTCGATGAGACTGCGGTGCTGGTGCACGCGCGCGGCCCCCTGCAGGTAGCTTTCAATCAGGGCGAACAGCGCTTGCTGGCCGACCTGGGCGCATGGGACACGCTGTCGCTGCCGGGCGGCTGCTGGCGGCAGTTCATCAACACCGGCAGTGAAGACGCCGAGGCCCTGCTGATGGTGAATGGCGACAGCCGCAAGACACCGCGCTTCGACAGCGATGTGTCCGCGGCGGCGGCGGCGCTGGACCTGACGCTGGACGCCGGTGGCCGCCTGGCGCGCCGCAGCCTGCTGCCGCCCGCCATGATGGTGTGAGCACCTCGGCCGCTGTTTACGGCCGCTGTTCACCGCGGATCCGGGGCCGCGACCCGACCCGGAAAGCCGTCCACACTCACCGCTTGATGGAGACCCGCACATGAAGACCAACCGCCTTCTCGACCTCTTCCACTCCGGCCAGGGCGCCGTCGCCGGCTGGATGAGCCTGGACTCGGCCTACGCCGCCGAATTGGTGGGCGCCAGCGGCTTTGACGCCGTCGTCATCGACTGTCAGCACGGCATGGCCGGCCACGCGCAGATGCTGGCCATGCTGCAAGCGCTGTCGCACACCGCCGCAGTGCCGCTGGTGCGTGTCAGCCAGAACAACCTGGGCGAAATCAACCGCGCGCTCGACGCCGGGGCGTATGGCGTCATCTGCCCACTGGTGAATTCGGTCGCCGAGGCCGTGGCCTTCGGACGTGCCTGCCGCTACCCGCTTGACGGCATGCAGGGCGACCGTTCTTTCGGCCCCGCACGCGGCCTGCTGGTGGGCGGCGCTGACTACTCGCAGCATGCCAATGCGCAGATGCTGGCGCTGGCGATGATCGAAACCCGCGCCGGGCTGGACGCGGTGGAAGCGATTGCTGCCGTGGCGCAAATCGACGGCCTGTTCATCGGCCCCAGCGACCTGGGCATCGCACTCGGCCTGGGCCCCGCCGCAGCGCACACTCACCCTGTGCTGGCAGCCGCCATTGCGCGCATCCAGCAGGCCTGCCAGGCGGCCGGCAAGGTAGCCGGCATTTGGTGTGGCAGCGCCGAGATGGCGCGCGACATGCTGACGCAGGGCCTGCAACTGGTGGTGCCGGGGCACGACGCGATCTGGCTAAAGGCTGAAATGGCGCGGCGGCTGGCCGTGGTGCGCGCACGGCCGGTGGCCGGCTGACGGCAGGCGTCGGCCCCCGACGCCGCCCGTCATCAACGTCGGCGATGTTCGGCACGACCTGCGCCGCCGTGGCCCGGAGCGCCAGCCGTGGGCAGGTGCATGTGTCGGCCTAACATATCGCGGCGTCGGTGCACTGCGGCCCCACCAGCAGGACTCGAACGCTTTGCTCAGAGAAGCTGTTTTGAAAACAGACGCTTCAGTCGGCGTAAGCGTCCGATCACACCCGCTGGCGCCGCCCGACCTTGACAGCCTCCCAAAGACGCCGCATCGCGGCGCCCGTCCCGGCAGAAATTTGAGTCAAGTAGCAACGCACCATTGACTCAAGAGCTTGCCGGCCCGTGGCGTGGCGTGGCGTGGCGTTGCGCATGAGACTGCGCCCACATGATGATTGCGTGCCTGACGTTCGATGATCGCTTGCAGATCAGTCGAAAGGGGTTCGAGGCCCGCCGACCCAGCCCAGGGCGAGAACAGACATGAGGCGATTAGAACCAGGCGGCCGAAAAGGCGACGTGCGGGGCCGGGGCTGATGATGCACACCGCGTGGCCCCGTCGCCTAACGTTTCCATTGCGCCCACATTGGGGCCACCCGGGCGCGGCGCGCGCTGAATGCATCGCGCTCGACCCTCAGCCGATCTCGCGCCCGAAGAAACGCATCGTGCGGTCCCAGGCCTGCTGGGCCCAGACCGGGTCGTACTGGGTGATCGGGATGCGGCGCGGCCCGAGTGCCGTCTCGTTCGCGAAGCCGTGCTGCGCCAGGTAGCGGTGGCCTTCGTAGCGCACCTTGGCTTCGAGCAACCGGGCCTCGAGCGCATCGACCTTGTCGATCGAAAACGCCTGGTCCTGCAAGGCCCAATGCGCCAGCACCGGGCGCGCGCCGATCTTCGACGCATCGACGTATTCGAGCGGCGGCAGGCCATACCAGACCACACCGGCATCGACCTCGGGCGCCATCGTCAGGGCCAGCACCGTGAGCGCGCCGCCCATGCAGTAGCCGGTGACGCCGACCTTGCCGCTGCCGATGCGGCGCGCCTTCAGAAACTGGACTGCGCCGCGCACGTCGTTGGCCGCCGCGTCGGCAAAGTCGAGGCCGGTCATCAGGTGGTGTGCCTCTTCGGCCTCGACCGTGCTCTTGCCCTTGTACAGGTCGGGCACCAGGGCACTGAAGCCGGCGCCGGCGAGCCGCTCGGCCACGCCGCGGATCTGGTCGTTCAGGCCCCACCATTCCTGGATGACGACCACCGAAGCCACCGCGTTCGGCGCTTCGGCCAACCACCCCGTTGCCACCTGGCCGTCCGGCCGTTTGAACTCCACCATCGTTCCCATTGCAGCATCTCCATGCAGTTGAAAGACGGGAAGTATGGCGGGCGCTGTGAGCGTTGCGGGCGCGCTGCCAGAGCCTGCGCGCAAACCCGGTTCGGCCTTCGGCCATGCCGGCCCGGCACAGCTAGCCCTTCGATGCCTCCGAGTGCAGCCATGCCAGGAACGCCTCGACCGGCGGCCGCTTGGCGTGCCGCGCCGGATAAACGGCGAAATGCGCTTTCACCTTGATGGCCTTGTTGAGCCCGAACACCGGACGGAGCTTGCGTTCGGCCAGGTGTCGGCCTGCAATGGTCGTGCTTTCGAGGGCGACGCCGAGCCCTTGCGAGGCGGCATCAAGCGACATCTGCGCGCGGTCAAAGCGCAGGGCGAAACGGTCCGGCGCGCGCTTGTCGGTGAACGCCTTGAACCAGTCGGGCCATTGAACGACGCTGACGTTGCTCTGAATGAGCTTGGCGCCCAACAGGTGCTCGGGTCGCTTCAGACGGTTCTCTTGAATGAATGCCGGACTCGCGAGCGGGACCACGCGCTCCTCGAACAGCGGCTCGACCACCAGGCCCGGCCAGTTCGGAACTCCGTAGCGAAGGTCGACATCGACTTGGCCGAGTTCGAAGTCGCTCGGCGTGTGCGCAGCCGACAAGGTCAGCGAGATATCGGGATGCGCCTGCGCGAACGCATGCAGACGCGCCATCAACCACAGGCTCGCGATGCTGGGTGCCGAGTGAACGTAAAGGCTGTTGCTGACGCCCTGCTTCAAGTCCTCCGTCGCCGTCGCAATTGCAGACAGCGCGCCCCCGACGCGAGACAGGTACAGCGCACCGGCAGCGCTGATCCGAACGCCGTGCGCGCTTCGCTCGAACAGGCGCAGACCCAGGTGCGACTCGAGCCGTGCCACCTGGTGGCTGACCGCCGACGCCGTGAGGTGAAGTTCCGCTGCCGCAAGCGCAAAGCTGCGACGCCGTGCCACGGCCTCGAAGGCTCGCAGGTTGGTGATGGGCGGGAGCGAGGCCATGGGGTGAACCCTAGGGTTGAATGACAAACCGTCATCTTAGGGTGAAGACTCATCGCTTGTCGTCTTGCAGTTGAGGGCCGAGTATTCGTCCCAAGTACAACCGCAAACAGGCTGCGGGCACTCAAGCCGAGTCACCCACCGAGGACCTCTGAGCCAGGATCCGGCACTGCCGCGTGATCTGCCTGTTCTCCCGAAACATCGCGCCCACTGGAGACGAAAGACATGCTGCTCAAGGACAAAGTTGCCATCGTCACCGGCGGCGCCGGCCTCAACGGCCTCGGCTTCGCCACCGCGCGGCTGATGGCATCGCACGGCGCCCGCGTCGCTGTGCTCGACCTCGCCGGGGCCGAGCCTGAAGCCGCAGCCGCTCGGCTCGACGCGGGCCACCTCGGCATCGTTGCCGACGTGACCGGCAAGGCTTCGTGCGATGCTGCGGTAGCCGCAGTGTTGAAAGCGTTCGGTCGTGTTGACATTCTGGTCAACAACGCGGGAATCACCCAGCCGGCCAAGACACTCGATATCACCGGCGCCGACTACGACCGCATCCTCGACGTGAGCCTGCGCGGCACGCTGTACATGTCGCAGGCCGTGCTGCCGGCGATGCGCCAGCAGCGCAGCGGCTCGATCGTGTGCATCTCGTCAGTGTCCGCACAGCGCGGTGGCGGCATCCTCGGCGGCCCGCACTACTCGGCGGCCAAAGCTGGCGTGCTCGGCCTGGCCCGCGCGATGGCACGCGAGTTCGGCCCCGAAGGCATCCGCGTCAACTGCATCGCACCGGGCCTGATCGGCACCGACATCATCAAGGGCAAGCTCACCGAAGAGAAGAAGGCCGAGATCGCCGAGACGATCCCGCTGGCCCGCCTGGGCCGTGCCGAGGACATCGCCGGCGCCTGCGTCTTCCTCGCCAGCGACCTGTCGCTGTACTGCACCGGCATCACGCTCGACGTGAACGGCGGCATGTTGATTCACTGACGCGCGCCAAGCCGCAGCCACCACCGGAAGCGTCGCAACGCGGTCGGCGGATGCCTTCAAGGAGACTTCGAATGAGTACGACGACCGCCGTGCCAGCCGATCTGGGCGAGCTGGAAAAAGTCGCCTATCGGATCCGACGCTACGCGCTGCGCATGGGCGAAGTCCAGGGCCAGGGCTACATCGGACAAGCGCTCGGCTGGGCCGACGTGCTGGCCGTGGCCTACGGCCACGCGCTGAACCTGCGACCCGCCGAGCCCGAGTGGGAAGGCCGCGACCGCTTCCTGCTTTCGCATGGCCACTACGCCATCGCCTTGTACGCTGCCTTGATCGAGGCCGGCATCGTTTCCGAGTCGGAACTGGAAACCTATGGCAGCGACGACAGCCGCCTGCCGATGTCGGGCATGGCCACTTACACGCCCGGCATGGAGATGTCCGGTGGTTCGCTCGGACACGGCCTGCCGATTGCAGTCGGTATGGCGCTCGGCTTGCGCCACAAAAAGAACCCGGCCTTTGTCTACAACTCGATGTCCGATGGCGAACTCGACGAGGGTTCAGTGTGGGAGGCGGCGATGGGCGCAGCGCACCACGCCTTAAGCAACCTGATCTGCCTCATCGACATTAACAACCAGCAAGCCGACGGCCCGTCGAGCAAGGTGCTGGGCTTCGAGCCGCTGGCCGACAAGTGGGCGGCTTTCGGCTGGCACGTGCAGCGCGTTGACGGCAACGACCTGCCGGCGGTGCTGCAGGCCCTCGACATATCACGGAGTCTGGCCGATGCGAAGCCGCGTGTGATCCTCTTCGACACATTGATGGGCAAGGGTGTGCCGTTCCTCGAAACGCGCGAGAAGAACCACTTCATCCGTGTCGACCCACCGGAGTGGCAGCAAGCCCTGCGAATCCTGGACCAGTCGCAGACCGAAGGAGTGCTCGCATGAACACGATCGCGAAGCCGCGCCTGACCACCTCGGCGATGATCGCCTCGATCGCCGCCGAAGGGCAGCGCGTGAAGGTTGCGCCGTTCGGCAAGGCGCTGGTCGAGTTGGCCGCCAACCGGCCAGAAGTCGTCGGCATGACGGCCGACCTGGCCAAGTACACCGACCTGCACCTGTTCGCGCAGGCCTACCCTGAGCGCTTCTACCAGATGGGCATGGCCGAACAACTGCTCATGGCTGCCGCCGGCGGTATGGCCAAGGAAGGCCTGATCCCCTTCGCGACGACCTATGCGGTGTTTGGCACGCGGCGGGCGTATGACTTCATCCACCAGGTGATTGCCGAGGAGAACCTGAACGTCAAGATGTGCTGCGCGCTGCCGGGCCTGACCACGGGTTACGGGCCCAGCCACCAGGCGACGGACGACATCGCGATGATGCGCGGCATCCCCGGGCTGACCATCGTGGACCCCTGCGATGCGCTGGACCTGGAGCAGGCAGTGCCGCAAATCGCGGCGCACAAGGGGCCGGTGTATATGCGACTTGCGCGCGGCAACGTGCCACTCGTGCTCGACGAGTACGACTACCAGTTCGAACTCGGCAAGGCCAAGCTGCTGCGCGATGGCAACGAGGTGCTGGTGATCTCCAGCGGCTTCATGACGATGCGCGCGCTCGAAGTCGCGCAGACGCTGCAAGCCGACAGCATCGGCGTGGCCGTGTTGCACTGCCCGACGATCAAGCCGCTCGATGAGGCGGCGATCGTCGAAGCCGTGAAGTACAAGCATCGGCTCGTCGTGGTCGCGGAGAACCACTCGGTCGTCGGCGGGCTGGGCGAGGCCGTGGCGAGCGCACTGCTGCGCCATCGCGTGCAACCGGCGGCCTTCGAACTGGCCGGCCTCCCCGACGCCTTTCTCGATGCGGGCGCGCTGCCAACGCTGCACGATCGCTACGGCATCAGCCGCGAGGCGCTGGCGGGCCGCATCAAAAGCTGGCTGGTCTGAATCCGCACTGCTTTGCCCTCAGCACTCCACCGCAACGCAGGCGAGCCGACCATCGACGGGCATCCGCGCAGCCCACGGGTGCAACAGTTGACATGAACGGAGGGAAGATGATTCACTACTAGCAGGAAGTTCGAAGACCACCGCGATTTCGATCCGGCAGATTCTCTGAACGGACGAAACGCTCCTTTGGAGACAGACAAATGATTCGCAGACGCAAGGTCCTTTCAGCAACATCGCTCGCGTTTCTAACCCCTTCGTTGGGCTTTGCCCAATCGAAGAATGCCGCGGAAACCGCTGTAGCGGCGGCCAAGAAGTTCGCCGGCACCGAGATCAGCATCGTCTGGGAGGCGGGCCTGCAGTCACTCGACCCGTTGAAGTACTCCGGTCCGAAGTGGGAAAAGCTCACCGGCATCAAGGTCAAGGTGGTCGAGGTGCCGACCGACCAGATGTTCACCAAGATCATGCAAGACTATCGCGCCAAGGCCGGCGCCTACGACGCGCTGAATGTCATTCCGTCGTGGATGCCCGATCTCGTGAAAGCCGGCGCACTCGAACCGCTGGATTCGTTCGTCGACAAGTTCGGATATCGCGAGGAGTTGCAAGACATTGCGCCTGCGTATCGCGACAACCAGATGAAGGTCGACGACAAGATCTACGGGTTTCCCGACGACGGCGACGTGATGCTCCTGTACTACCGCAAAGACATCTTCGAGGACCCGAAGATGAAGACGGAGTTCAAGGCCAAGCTGGGCTATGAACTCGCGCCACCCAAGAACTGGAAGCAGTTCTCCGAGATCGGCAAGTTCATCACGGAGAAGATGGCGCCCAAGACATACGGCGCGGGCTTCTTCCGAACGCCTCCCTATCCACAGTACATGTACCAGGAACGGCTGCGCATGGAAGGCGGAAAGTTCTTCGATGCGGGCACGATGAAGGCGACCGTCAACAGCGATGTCGGAGTTCGGGTGCTGCAGGAGATGGTGGCCGAGAACAAGTGGATGCCACCCGGGGTGGAGCAATGGAACTTCGTCGACAACCTGGCGGCCTTCCTTCAAGGCACCACCGCGATGACGATTTCATGGCCACCGTACGGCCGCTGGGCAGCGGGTTACGGTACCAATGAGGAAGCGATGAAGTGGGTACCGAAGTCGCAAGTCGTCGGCAAGGTCGGGTATGCGGTCAATCCGCTCGGCCGGCCCGAACTCGGTGTCGGATTTGCCTTGTCGGTCGCATCGACCTCGAAGAAGAAGGAGGCCGCATATCTCTTCATTCAATGGCTGAACAGCAAGCAGACGAGTCTGGAGCGAGTTCAATTGCCTTACACGCTTCGCGATCCGTTCCGAACCTCTCACTACGCCAGCCCTGAATACCGCAAATTGTGGCCCGATGCGGGAGCCTATCTGGACACCATCAAGCTGTCGGGTGAGCGCGGCCTGCTCGATCTGTCGCTGCTGCAACAGGACAAGTACGACGAGGCGATGTCGAAGTCGTTGTCGAGCCTCTTTTCAGGGATGGATCCGAAAACCGTCGCGAACAATCTGGCCGGCGAGTTCGATGCGATCACCGAGAAGGTTGGAATGGCAAGACAAAAAGAGATCTACGCCGCCTGGGCCAGGAAGCCTGGCGCCTACCCGACCAAATAGACGATAGGAATGCGGCGTATCGATCGGCACTGCGCACGTCTTGCAACCCACCGGGGTGTCAGCGCAGACACACGGGTGGCGTTGCTCCGTGCATGGCAAGGCCCCGGACCTGGAAGCGGGGTGTTCAGCAGCGTGTTCGTTCATGCATGTCTGCGTGGGTTTGCCACATGAGCGATCGATCTTCGCTGGCGCACCGCACCTCGATCTTCGTGGATCGACACTTCAAGTACCTGATGGTCGCACCGGCCATCTTCATCTTGTTGTTGATCGGGGTCTTTCCACTCATCTACTCGCTGATCGTGAGCTTTCAGAACCTCACGATGACCGAGTCCGACACAGCGTTCCACGGGTTGCTTCAATACAAGCAACTGTTCAAGGACGCCAGGCTCTGGTGGGCGCTTGCGCATACCGCAGCGATCACTGCGATCGCCCTTCCGCTGGAACTCGTGCTGGGGTATTTGCTGGCGCTGCTCTTTCTGGAGAAGATGCCCGGCCGACAAATCTTTATCTCGCTGATCGTTCTGCCGACCGTCCTGTCGCCGATCGTCGCGGGCGCGACCTGGAGGTTGATGTTCGACGTCCGCTTCGGCCCGATCGGGCAGATCATCAACTTCATCGTCGGCTCGCCCACGACCATGCTGTGGACCGTCAATCCGAACCTCGTCTATCCCGCCATCATCATCTGCGAAGTCTGGCAATGGACGCCGTTCATGTTCTTGCTGCTCATGGCGGCGCTGTCCAATGTCGACCAGTCGCAGCTCGAGGCCGCTGAGCTGGATGGCGCTTCGTATTGGCGAGTGTTGCGTCAGATCATCATCCCTGCCATCAAACCCGTCATCGCGATTGCACTGTTGATCCGGGGCCTGGATCTGTTTCGCATCTTCGACATCGTCTGGGCATTGACTCAAGGCGGGCCCGGCACGATGACGGAGACGATCTCGCTCTACGCGTACGTCATCGGCTTCGTCCAGTTCGAAACGAGCTACACCGCCGCGGTCGCGTTTCTCGTGATCGCGATACTGACGGTGGTGGTGACGTGGGTGCTGCGGCGAACGGAGTTGGTGAAATGAACTTTGCCCAAACCGCAGGGCGGCGCCGTGCAACGCTCGCGCTGCGATACCTGGTGGCCGTTCTCGTGTTGCTGGTTTTCCTGTTCCCCGTCTACTGGCTGTTCGCCATCTCCTTCAAGACGCCAGACGAGATTTTTTCGTCGCCACCCGTGTGGGTGCCGGGTCAGCTGCGTCTGGACAACTATCTGGTGTTGTTCACCGAGGGCGATGCCTGGACGATCTGGAACAGCCTGGTGATCGCAGGCGTCAGCTCGGTTCTGGCGATGGGACTGGGAACCTTTTGCGCCTACAGCCTTGCGCGCTTCAATACCGGCGGCGAGACCCTGGCAATGTGGATCATTTCGCAACGCATGATTCCGCCGATCGTCATCGTCTTTCCGGTCTTTCTCGCATTCGTGTTCTTCCGGATCGTCGACACCTTCGGCGGCCTGATCTTGCTGTACACCGCATTCAATCTGCCGTACGTGATCTGGATGATGCGCGGCTTCATCGTCGATATTCCGCTCGAACTCGAAGAGAGTGCGCTGGTCGACGGCTGCACACGCTGGCAGACTTTCTGGCGGGTCGTGTTTCCCATGGCTCGCTCAGGGCTCATGGCGACGGCGGTATTCACATTCGTATTCGCCTGGAACGACTTCATCTTCGCGCTGATCTTGACCCGCACCGAAGTCATCACGTTTCCCGTGCAGCTCACGCACTACATGGGCGGTCAGTCGCAATTCTGGTCGAAGATCTCCGCCATGTCGGTGCTCGGAAGTCTGCCCGTGTTCATCGCGGTCACGCTGCTTCAGCGTTATCTCGTACGCGGCATTTCGCTTGGCGCCGTGAAGGGCTGACGACCGGTCGGACAAGGAGCTTCAGTGGCGGACGTCAAGATCGAAAATTTGCAAAAGTATTACGGGTCGGTGCAAGCGCTGAAGGGCATTGATCTGCAGATCGGCGATGGCGAGTTCGTGGTCTTCGTCGGTCCATCGGGTTGCGGCAAGAGCACGTTGCTGCGCAGCATCGCCGGACTCGAGGACATCAGCAGCGGTGAAATCTCGATCGGTGGCCGCGTGGTGAACGACTTGCGGCCACGCGACCGCGACATCGCGATGGTGTTTCAGAACTACGCGCTGTATCCCTTCCTTTCGGTGTACGACAACATTGCATTCGGCTTGCGGGCGCGCAAGGTGGCCGAGGCTGAAATCCGCAAGCGCGTCGACGGGGCCGCATCGATGTTGGGCATCACCGCGTTGCTCGATCGGTTGCCCCGCCAGCTCTCCGGAGGTCAGCGGCAACGCGTGGCGATTGGCCGGGCCATCGTGCGGCAAGCGCAACTCTTCCTGTTCGACGAGCCACTGTCGAATCTGGATGCCAAGCTGCGCGACGAGATGCGCGGCGAGATCAAGCGTCTGCACAAGGAGATCTCGACCACGATGATCTATGTGACGCACGATCAGGTCGAAGCGATGACCCTGGCCGACAGAATAGTTCTGCTCCGTGACGGCCGCATAGAGCAGCAGGGCGCACCGCTGGACCTTTTCGAACGACCTCGTACCGGCTTCGTCGCAGGATTTCTAGGATCTCCTTCGATCAATCTGTTGCGCGCCAGGCTCGTCAGTCGCGGGCTCGAGCAAGTGGTCGTGCTCGAGACGGGCGTACAACTTGAATTGCCAGCGGGTCGCCGGATATCCAGTACCGCGGCCGGGAGCGCCGTTCTTCTTGGCCTGCGGCCGCAGCACCTTGCCCTCGCCGGGCCGGCGCTGTTACCGCCAGGTGTGGAGCGGGTGCCTTCAAAAGCGGAGATCGTCCAGCCAACCGGCACCCGTACTTACGTCACTGCTCGGATCGGCGATACCGAAGTGACTGCCGAATTGGGTGCACACGATCTGCCAGAGGTCAACGAGCCACTGGAATTTGCAGTCGACATGAACCGCTGCGTTCTGATTGATCCCAGCACCGACCAAGTGCTCTGACACGAGAAGGAGTGTGAAATGGCCTCAGGAATTTTTGCAACCAACATTGGCGCGCCGGAAGGACCGGTCGCGCTGCCGGACGGCTCGCTGTTCGTGACCGAGATGTCCGACAGCACGCTGAACGTGACCCATCTCAGTCCGAAGGGCGAGCGCAAGGTCGTGCGACACACGAAAGGCCGTCCCAACGGACTTGCGATCGACGGCAACGGCATGCTCTGGGTTGCAGAGGCGGGCCTTCGAGCGTTGATCTGCATCGACCCAGCGGGCAATGAAGTCAAGCGACTGGAAGGCGACGAGCGATACGGCCAATTCCTTTTTCCCAACGACCTGGCTTTCGGTCCTGATGGGAATCTCTACATGACCGACTCGGGCATGGCCATGACGGATTTTCTCGACGGTCAAGACTTTGCCAAGGGCTTCATGGACTTCGACTGGGACGGGCGGGTCTATGAGATCGACCCGAAGCTGATGCGAATTGTTCGGCTGATCGACAGCAAGATCCGCTTCACGAACGGCATAGCCTTCGGGCCCGACCGTGCCCTCTACGCGAACGCATCGTTCACCGGTGATGTCTACCGCTACGACTTGTCCAAGTCCGCAACTCGCGAGAGATTCGGGAACGTCATTCAGCATGACGAGCAGCCAGGTTTCAAAGGCCCGGACGGCATGAAGTTTGGAACAGACGGAAGGCTTTACTGTGCCGTCTACGGTCAGAAAAACGTGACTGTTCTGGACCGGAGCGGCAATGTTGCCGAGCGCTTGCCGCTCGATGGTCCGTGCCCCACGAACCTTTGCTTTGCGCGCAGCGGCAAGAAGATTTTCGTCACCGAAGTGTCCAAGGGACAAGTCGAGTGGCTCGACGTCCCCTGCGAAGGAGCGCCGCTGTTTTATCCGAAGGTCTGATGAAGTGAACGAAAAATTGCCTGTCATCATTCCCGCGATCCCGATACGCTGATCGGCGTGGGGAACAGACGGTCTGGCCCAGCCGCCGCCGCCACAAAGGTCGACCTTGAGGCACGTGCTCATGCTCATGCTCGGGGGCTAAGACCGCTGCCAGCGCCTGCAATAGACCAGCGGCCTGCGTTCCTGCCAATCTCGGGCCTAACGACAGCCGCCCAGCGCGCAACTACTTGCCAGTGAAGTTCGCGACGTAGTAGGCCAGCAGATCCAGATCTTCGGTCGGTACCTGGCTCAAGGCCTCGGGCATCGCGCGCGTGTAGCCTGGCCGTTCACCCGACTTGAAGCCATGCAGCGTAGCGCGCACGTAATCCTCCTTCTGACCACCGATGCGCGGCACCCCCTGTCCGCCATCCAGAGCGGCACCATGGCAGAACACGCACTTGTGTTGCTGTGCGAGCGCCTGACCCTTGCTCATGCGCACGGCATCGGGCGGCGCGGCGGGCAGTGGTGGCGCAACCGGCGGCAGCGTGCCGATGAAGTCGGAGAAGCCACGCAAGTCTGCGTCGGTCATTGGCTTGGCCAGTGCGACCATCGCCTGATTGCTGCGACGGCCCTCGCGGAACAGGAACAGCTGCGTGATCGTGTAGAGCGAATGCTGTCCCGCCAGCACCGGCGTGCCGACCATATCGCTGCGACCGTCGGGGCCGTGGCAGGCTGCGCAGACGTTGCGGAAGCGCTCAGCGTAGAGCGCGTTGCCCGAGGCCGAGGAGGCGGCAGCGCCGGTAGCGCGCGCCACTGAAGCAGCGCTCGCGCCGGCAGCCGCTTTTTTCGCCTGCGCACCTGCTGGCAGGGCCACTGCCGACCCGAGCAGCGCCAATGCGACGGCGACTGCGGCGGGTCGCCAGGACATCAACTCACTTTCCCGCGTAGCTGACGCGGTAGATCGCGCCAGCGTGGTCATCGCTGACGAGCAGCGAACCATCCTTCATCACAAGGAAGTCCACCGGGCGGCCGAGGTAGCCGTTGTTTTCGACGAAACCAGTCATGAACGGCTCGAGCTTCGCGCCGCCCTTGCCGTCCGGGAACGCGACCATCACGTCAGCGTACTTCTTGGTCCGGTTCCACGGGCCGTGGCGGGCGATGAACATCGCGCCCTGGTACTTCGCCGGAAACATCTTGCCGGTGTAAAACTTCAGGCCCAGGGTGCCAGCGTGCGGCCCGGTCAGCGCGACCGGCTTGGTGTAGTCGTCGCACGACTTGCCCCAGCCAAACTCGGGGTCGGGGATGTTGCCCTGGTGGCAGAACGGAAAGCCGAAGTGCTCCTTGCCAGGCTTCGTGACGTGGTTCAGCGAGTCGTTCGGAAGCTCTTCGCTGAGCCAGTCGCGGCCGTTGTTGGTGAACCAGAGATCGCCACCCTTCGGATTGAAGTCGAAGCCGACGGTGTTGCGCACGCCAGCCGCGATGGTCTCAACGCCCGAACCGTCAAGATTCATGCGATAGATCTTCGCGAACTCGCCGGGGTCGCAGATGTTGCAGGGCGCGCCGATGTTGTAGTACAGCTTGTTGTCGTGAACGCGCAGGTACTTCCAGCTGTGGTCGCTGCCGCCCGGCAGCTTGTCGGTCAGTACTGCGGTCGGTTCGCCGAGCTTGTCGAGCTTGTCTTCGACATTGTCGTAGCGCACGATCTTTTTGTTGGTGGCGAAAAATAGCGAGCCCTTGTAAAACTCGATGCCGGTCGCCTGCTCGGTCTTGTCGATGATGACCTTCGGCTCGCGCTTGCCGTCGACCGCTTTCTCGGGAAGCACATAGACCTTGTTGCCGACAAACAGCGTGCTGACGAAGACGTTGCCTTTGTCACCCTGACGCAGGTCGCGTGCATCCAGCACGCCCGACGCCCAGGTCTCGACCTTGAAGCCCGGCGGCAACTTGAACTTCTTCGTTGGCAGATCGGCCGCCGCAGTCGGGATCGGAAAGGCCGGAACCGGTGCCATCTTCATGGCGGTGTCGGTCTTGGGCCGACCCTTCGCCCAGCCGGGTTCGGCGTCCTGTGCCGACGCTTGTCCGACAACGCAGAGCAATGGAAGGGCAACGGTTAGGGATAGGAAACGGTGCTGCATGTCTCGACCTCTTCGGTAAGTTACGGATTGAATCTCTTGCTTGATCAAAAATTTACCTGTACGCAAAATCAAAAGAGTTCTGACTATAGGGAGCGTTCAAGATGCAGTCACCCGAGTGCTAACCCTGTGCTGAGACAGGCCAGCATGTCTTTGAAGATGTGACCCGGACGTGGCTATTTGGCAAAGCGCCGTGAAGAACGAAAGGCTGGTCGCACGCCGGATCGGCAGTGTCGATCAACAACTGTTCGCCTCGCCCACCTGCCTGGCTGTGCGGACGGCCGACCCGGCCGGCCGACCTGGCGGGGCGTGAATCACGGCCAACAACGTGGGCCTGATGCGCCTGCTGGCCGAGCGCGGCATGGTCATCGCGATGCTAGACCCGTCCTTGGTGCGCGAGCTGCTGGCCAACGGCGGGCTGCTTCGGGTGCCGCCCGAATAGGCTGCGCCGAAGTTGTCGATTCACGCCGTGATGTCGTCATGCATGCAGCCGGCCAGCGCGCGCGCCCTGATCGACTTTCTGACGGCGCGATTGATGGCGGTCTGAATCACGCGAGTCGGGCGAGCAGCGCTGCGGGGACGGGAAAGTCACCGCAGCTCGGCAATCAACCGCGCCATCGTCGCCGCATTGCGCTGCCCTTGGTCTTCCATGTTGTTGTTGAACACCACATGCGTCTTCAGCACGCCGTGAGACACCCGTCTCACCTGCTCCGCCAAACCGCCCAGCTCCTGATCCGGATAGTCGTAGTTGAAGCGGTCCGACGCCGCTGTCGCGCCCTTGACGTTCCAGGTGCCGGTGTTGCGCCCGTGCAGGCGCAGCAGCGCGAACGCCGGGTGCGTGGCGGCCCAGACCGCCGGCACGCTGTTGGTGAAGCCCTGCGGCCCATCGACCACCGTGTGCACCACGCCCAGCTCGCGCTCGAAGGCCAGCGTGGGCTCGGTCTGCGCATCTGCAAACCAGCTTTGATGCCGGAACTCGACGCTCAGCGTGTGCCCGGCCATGCGTTCGACGCAGTGCGTCACATGCGCGCGCCCGGCCGCATTGCAGACCAGCCAGGGCGGAAACTGGAAGTGCACCAGGCCGAGCTTGCCGGCCGCGCGCAAGGGCTGCAATGCCAGGGTGAAGCGCCGCCACAACTCGTCGCGCAGTTCCGGCGCCAGGTCTTTGTAGTACAGGTTGGCCCGGGTCGATGGCGGCAGCGCGGCGCGGATGTCTTTGTGCAGCACGATCGGCGAAGTCTGGTGGCCGGTAAAGATGCGAAACGCCTTCACGTTCAACGTGAAATCATTCGGTGTGCGCTCGGCCCAGAGCTGCGCGGTGGCGGGCGAGGGCATCGCGTAATAGCTCGAATCGACCTCGACGAGCGGGAAGCGCGACGCGTAGAAGCGCAGCCGCGCCTCGGCGCTGTGGGTGCCTGGCGGGTAGAAGCGGCCGCAAGCGATCAGGGTCTTGTCGGTCCACGAGGCAGTGCCAACCAGCACGGTCATGCATGTCTCCTTGGGGTTGGGGCGAGCGTAGCGCATGCCGATGCGAGCCATGCGGGCCATGCGGGCCATTCAGGCTCATGGCGAGCGCATTACATTTCATTGAACGGTAAGGAGCACGCGTTATGGAATCAACCCTCACGAGCAAGGGCCAGACCACGGTGCCGATGCAGATTCGGGACCACATCGGCGCGGTCGCCGGCACGCGGCTGGTGTGGCATGCGATGCCCGATGGCAGCATCGTGGTGCGTGCCAAGACGCGCTCCGTGCTCGACCTGGTCGGCAGCCTGAAGGCGCCGAAGGGCAAGAGGGTGACGGTCAAGGACATGAACCCCTGGCGCTGATGGCGGCGCTGGGCACGAACGTCCTGGTGCGCCTGCTCGTCGAAGACGACGCGGCGCAACTCGCGGCGGCCCGCAAGCTGATCCGCCGGTGCCTGAACGCCGGCGAGGCGCTCTTCATCCCGATCACCGTCGCGCTCGAACTCGAATGGGTGCTGCGCTCCAGCTTCGGCTTCGACAAGGTGGCGGTGGTGGCAACCTTGTCGAAACTGCTGTCCACCTTCGAGCTTGTTTTCGAGTCGGAACGCTCGCTCGAACTCGCCCTGATGCTGTACCGCGACGGCCCAGCCGGCTTTTCGGACTGCCTGCACACGGCACTGGCCAGCACCGCCGGTGAATCACCCCTCTGGACGTTTGACAAGGCGGCCGCGAAGGTCACGGGCGCAAGACTGCTGACTCGGTAGTGGCAGCGGGCTGGATGGATTTACAGTCCCCGGATGCGCGCCCCATCCCATCCGAAACCCCACCCCCCGAAGCCCCACAGGCATGACCCGTTCGCCACGCTGAACGACCAGCAGCGCGCCGCCGTCGAACACGGGCTCGGCGATGAAACGGCGGGCACACCCACCCCCACTGCCCCGCTGCTGGTGATCGCCGGTGCCGGTTCGGGCAAGACCCTGACCCTGGCCGCCCGCGTGGCGCGGCTGATGCTGAATGGCGCCGACCCGCAGCGCATATTGCTGCTCACTTTTTCGCGCCGTGCCGCTGCCGAGATGAACCAGCGCGTCGGCCGCCTGCTGCACCAGGCGCTGGGGCTGCCGGCCGCACAGCGCCCGCCCTCGCTGCCGTGGTCGGGCACCTTCCACTCGGTGGCCGCGCGGCTGCTGCGCGAGCACGCCACGCGCATCGGCCTGGCCGAGAACTTCACGATCCACGACCGCAGCGACGCCGAGGACCTGATGGGCCTGCTGCGCCATGAACTCGACTTTGGCGACACGAAGAATCGCTTCCCGCTGAAGGCCACCTGCCTGGCCATCTACTCGCGCGTGGTCAACAGCCGTGCGCCGCTGGCCGACGTGCTGGGCACGGTGTTCCCGTGGTGCCGCGAATGGGAAAGCGAACTGAAGCGCCTGTTCCGCGCCTATGTGGCCGAGAAGCAGAACCAGCAGGTGCTCGACTATGACGACCTGCTGCTCTACTGGTCGCAGATGATGCTGGAGCCCGCGCTCGCGCACGCCTTGTCGGCGCGCTTCCAGCATGTGCTGGTCGATGAATATCAAGACACGAACCGGCTCCAGGCCGCCATCCTGCTGGCGCTGAAACCCGACGGCCGCGGCCTGACGGTGGTGGGCGACGACGCGCAGGCGATCTACTCGTTTCGCGCTGCCGAGGTGCGCAACATCCTCGACTTCCCGGCCGCCTTCACACCGCCTGCGCGCATCGTCACGCTGGAGCGCAACTACCGTTCGACGCAGCCGATTCTCGAAGCCTCGAATCAGGTCATCGCACGGGCCGCGCAGCGCTTCACGAAGCAGTTGTGGAGCGATGCAGCGGCATCGCAGAAGCCGACCCTGGTGGCCGTGCTGGACGACACCGAACAGGCGGTCTGGGTCGCCGATGAAGTGCTGCGGCAGCGCGAAGCCGGCCTGCGTTTGAAGCGCCAGGCAGTGCTGTTCCGCAGCTCGCACCACAGCGCGGCGGTCGAGCTCGAATTCACCCGCCGCAACATTCCGTTCGTCAAGTTCGGCGGCCTGAAATTTCTCGAAGCCACGCATGTGAAGGACGTGCTTTCGCTGCTGCGCTGGGCGCAGAACCCGCGCGCCCGGATGGCCGGGCTGCGCGTGGCGCAGCTCGTCGAAGGCATCGGCACCGCGAGCGCGAAACGGCTGATGAAATCGATCGAAGCAGCGGCCGAACCGATGGACGCGTTGCGGGCCTTCAAGCCGCCCCCTGCCGCCGCCGACGCGTGGCGCGGCTTCCTCGATACCTTCGAAACGCTGCACCACAACGAGAGCCCCTGGCCGGCCGAGCTGGCGCGGGTCGACGACTGGTATCAGCCGCAATTGCAACGCCTGCACGCAGACGCAGCAGTGCGCCAGGGCGACCTGGCGCAGCTCGCGCGCCTGGCCGCCAACTACCCGAGCCGCGAGCGTTTCCTGACCGAGCTGACGCTGGATCCGCCCGAAGCCACCAGCGATGAATCGGGCCCGCCACTGCTCGACGACGACTACGTGATCCTGTCGACCATCCACTCCGCGAAGGGCCAGGAGTGGAGCGCGGTGTTCGTGCTCAACGTGGTCGATGGCTGCATCCCGTCCGACATGGCGACCGGCAACGCGGCCGACATCGAGGAAGAGCGCCGCCTGCTCTATGTGGCGATGACGCGCGCGAAGCAGCATCTGCACCTGCTGGTGCCGCAGCGCTTTTACGTGACCCAGCAACGCGCCTTCGGCGACCGCCATCTGTACGGCGCGCTGACGCGCTTCATACCGCCCGAGGTGGCGGCATGCTTCGAGCGCGTCGCCGGCCGCGCTGTAGGCGCCGGCAGCGAGCCGGTGGGTGCACCGACACCGGCCGAGGCCGCACGCGGTCGCGTCGAAAGCTTCGATGTCGCGGCCCGGGTGCGATCGCAGTGGGAATGACGGGCCGCGTCGCAGCGGCGTCGAAGGCACGGTGGCCGTTGACCCGCCCAGGTGCCCGCACATCAATGCCTCCGATGTCGACGATGAACCGTTCGGTGCGAAAAGCTGGCGCCACTGCCTCGAAAGCGATGACGCGAACATCGGCGACATGACGGCGCTCGTTGACCTCAGCGCCGTGGCGGGCGTCGCACAGGGCAGCGCGGCGCCGAGCCTACAGGCGCTTCACGGTGACCGTGCCGTTCAGGATCACCTTGCCGGTGGCCAACTGGCCGGCGGCGCCGGGGGTGGCTGTCAGCGTCACGTCGGTGAACAGCAGGTCCACGCTGGTGGCCGACAGCGCGGTGATCTTCACGCTGCCCGACACCGAGCTGTAGAAATAGCCGCTCGCATTGCCGAGCGGGACCGACGTCAGCACCATCACCGACCCTTCGACAGGCCCGCCGTCGACAACGACGTTGTAGGTCTTGCCGACTGCCGGCGGCGCACTGCCCACCAGCGGTGCCGACATGAACTGCAGGCTGTTGCTTACCAGGCTCGAGATGCCCAGGTTCAGGCCGTTGAGGCCCAGCGCCGACGCAAATGATTGACCGGGCGCCGGCAGGCCGGCGTCGGGCTTCAGGCCGCTGGCAGCGGCGGGAAAGTTGTTGACGCCCGTGATGGTCAACGTTCCGGCACCGCCGCCGGCGCCGCCACCCCCTGCACCGCCGGCACCGGCAACACCGTCGTCACCGCCACCGCCGCAAGCGGCCAGCGCGAGGGCGACGCCGCTGGCTGCGACGAGCTGAAGAAATTTTCGTTTTTGAAGCGTCATGATGAAAGTACCCGGTTGGGTTGAAGAAGACGCCGGCGAATCCGGCGCCGCGTTTTACTGACAGGCGACCGAACCGACGACCGATCCGTTCGGGTTGATGCCAAGCCCGGCCGACAGGCCAGTGGTCTTGTAGGCAGGGTCGAACGCGATCAGCAGGGTGCGAATCGTCGAGACCGCCTTGATGAAACCGCTCGAATACTGCAAGGCGGCATACGCAACACCGTTCGGGCCGCTGAAGGCTGGCTTGAAGATGTTGTCCTTGACGTTGAAAAGCTGGTCGGCGGCAAACGCATTGCCCACGATTCCCGCCGCGCCATCGGTGCCGAGTGTCAACACCTGGGGGCCACCGACCGGGCAATTGGCCAGGGTTTCGGTGTGGGCCAGCTTTTTCAGGAAGACGCTGTTGAAATTGGCATTCGCAACGTTGACGGTCGAGGCCGGAACGACCTGCCCGGCACCCGGGCAGTTGAAGCCCTTGCCGTCGACCGTCACATTCGCCAGCTGCAGGCTGCCGTTGGCCTTCCAGAACAGCGAGATGGTGTTGAAGGTATTCGAGTCGGGCAGGAAGTTCAGGTTGTACGGAACAAAGGCTTCGATGCCGGTCTTCTGCTGATAGCCAAGTTCGATCTGGCCGGGGTGGGCCGCGTCGAGCCAGGGCTTGCCGTTCAACACGCTGCTGCCATCGGTGTTGACGGTGAACTTGTAGGTCACCGGCACCGTCTGCTGCAGGAAGTCATCGGCCGGCCGGCAGCTCAGGACGTAGTCGCCTGCGAACACCGTGGCGAGCGCTTCGCCGAGGATGCCTTTCGAGGCGTTCGCGGGTGCGGGTGCGGGTGCGGGTGCGGGTGCGGGTGCGGGCGGCGGGCCGGCGACGAGCGCGTTCTTCAGGCTCGCACCCGTCGCTGCCGCGCTGAGCAGGTCGTCGAGCGTCTTGCCGCCGGCCTTGATGGCCGCGGCCAAACGGTCGAGCAGCTTGTCGTCGGCATCGCCGACCACGAAGGCGCCGGTCAGCGGGTCGAGCAACGGCGTGCCGCCGGCCACCGCCGCCAGCTCGCTCGCCACATAACTCTTGGCGGTGGCCAGCGCAGCGTTGAGGGCCGCAGCTTCGCTCGCATTGAAGCCAGCAAAAGCTGCAGCCGGGGTGCCCGCGAAGGCGCGTGCCACGATCAGGTCGGTCAGCGGTGTGATGTTGACGCGGCCGGCGGCGGCGGCGTAGCTGTACAGGGTCAAC
Organism: Rhizobacter sp.; assembly: GCA_025355745.1. GTDB lineage: Bacteria > Pseudomonadota > Gammaproteobacteria > Burkholderiales > Burkholderiaceae_C > LMDS01. The sequence goes on from JANXZA010000213.1 coordinate 49,451, forward strand.
GCCGGTGCCACCGAGCCGACCTTCAGGATGCAGGGCGCGAGCTGGCCGGCGCCCAGCGCCAGCGTGAACGAGCCATCGGCCGCCGTCGTGCCGCTGATGTCGGCGCCGCCGCTGCACCTGGCCGTGACCGCAGCCCCGCCCAGTGGCGCGCCGGTGGCGGCCAGCCCGGTCAGCGTAAGGGCCGCTGGCACGACCGGAACGACAGGCCCGGGTGCAGGCGCGGCGCTCGCCGCGTCATCACCACCACCGCCGCCACAACCGGCCAGGGCGGCGGCGGCGAAGAGCGCGAGCAGGGGCTGCGTCAAGGGCAGGCTGGTCAGGATCGAGGCAATGGTCATCGGAGTCTCCGGGTGGGGTCGCAAACTTCAGGGGTTGTTCAGGGGCTGCACAGGCTTGCGCGCGATTGCGCCGCCAAAGGGCTCATCAAGCGTGCAATTTGATTCGGACTGCGCATTCGCAACCGGCCCGCACCGGGCCGCGCGGCGCCGATTGAATGCAAAAATCCGCACTCGACAAGGCCGCCGATGCGCAACGATTCGCAAGACATCACTTTCTGGCTGAACGAGCTGGGCCCGCAGGCCGGCGTGCACCCGCCGTCGGTCGGCAACGAGCTGTTCGGCTGGCTCTACGACGACCTGCACCGCGTTGCGCGCGGCCACATGTACAAGGAGCACGCCGGCCACACGCTGAGTGCTACGGCGCTGACCCACGAAGCGTGGTTCCGCATGAACGAGCAGACCCGCACCCGCTGGACCAGCCGCTCGCACTTTCTCGCCGTGGCCTCGACCATCATGCGGCGCATCCTGGTGACGCACGCCGTGGCCAAGCGGGCCGAAAAGCGCGACGCCGCGCTACTGTCGCTGACCGCCGCCGAGCACGTGGCGGCGCCCGCGCCTGACGCCGATGTGGTGGCCGTGCACGAGGCCTTGCTGGCCTTCGCAACCATCGATGCGCGGGCCGCGCAGGTGGTCGAGCTGAAGTACTTCGGCGGCATGGAAAACGCCGAGATCGCCGAAGCGCTGGGCCTGTCGCTGGCCACCGTGAAGCGCGACTGGAGCCTGGCGCGCTCCTGGCTAATGCGCGAGTTGAGCGGCACCTGAAACAAGCCGTCGTCCGACGACGCATTTCCGTTCGGCCCCGCGGCCCGGCCCACCGTTCGCAAGGCGGGTGAGCCGTTTCGCGCCGGAAAGCGGCGCAAGGCTGTGCTGCCCCCACCCATCGCTTCACCAGCATCCACCCCATGCCGTCACGCGCGTCATTCACCCCGGCCGACTGGCTCGCCGTCAAGCGCCTGTACGACGCGGCCGTAGTGCTGGCCGACCCGGCGCGTACGGCCCTTGTCGACCAGGCCGCGGTCTCGCCGGCGGTGCGTGCGGAGGTGCGCTCGCTGCTGGAATTCGACCCCGACCGGGCCGGCATCGAAGACGCGACCGGCGGCTTCCTGAACGAGCCGGCGGCCGCTGCCGTGCTCGGCGAAGGCCTGCCGGATCAGGAGGTAGATGCGAAGGCCGGTGCCGGCGCTGCGCAGCGTCTCGGCGAACGGCTGGGCGAGCGCCTCGGCGCATGGCAGATCGTGCGCCGGCTCGGCTCGGGCGGCATGGGCGATGTGTTCGAGGCCCGCCGCGCCGACGGCAGCTTCGAAGGCCGTGCCGCGATCAAGCTCATCAAGCGCGGCATGGACAGCGAGGCCGTGCTGCAACGCTTCGCGCAGGAGCGCCAGGCGCTGGCGCGGCTGCACCACCCGCACATCGCGACGCTGCTCGACGCCGGCCTCAGCAATGACCACCTGCCGTACTTCGTGATGGAGTTCGTCGCTGGCGTGCCGATCGACGAGGCCGCGCGCAGCCTGCCCATCGAGCAGCGAATCGGCCTGTTCCTGCAGCTCGCCGACGCCGTCGCCCACGCGCACCGCAAGCTGCTGGTGCACCGCGATCTGAAGCCGGGCAATGTGCTGGTCACGCCCGAAGGCGAGGTGAAGCTGCTCGACTTTGGCATCGCCAAGGCGCTGGATCCGATCGATGGGCAGGGCGGCGATGGCGGCTCTGGCATTGACACCACCATCGGCACTGTGCGCCCGTTCACGCCCAACTACGCCAGCCCCGAGCAGGTGCGCGGCGAGCCGGTCAGCACCGCCACCGACATCTACAGCCTGGGCGTGCTGCTGTACCAGTTGTTGACCGGCGTGCGCCCGACCGGCCGCGACGCCACCACCCCGGCGCAGGCCGCGCGCAGCGTGCTCGAAGAGACGCCGACGCGGCCGAGCAGCCTGCCCGGCCGCATCACCAATGACCCGCAGTGGCTGGCAACGCGCAAGCGCCTCGCTGGCGACCTCGACAACGTGCTGCTGAAGGCGCTCGAAAAGCCGGTCGCACGGCGCTACGACAGCGTCGATGCGCTGATCGCCGACGTGCGCGCCTACCTGGCCGGCTACCCGGTCAGCGCACGCGCCGCGACCTGGCGCTATGTGAGCGGCAAGTTCATCGCCCGGCACCGCGTGCCGGTGGCCGCTACCGGGCTGGCCACGCTGGCGCTGGTGGCCGGTGCCGGTGTGGCGCTGTGGCAGGCGCACGAGGCGCGCGCGGCCCGCGACGAGGCGCGCCGCCGCCTGGCCGATGTGCGCAGCGTGACCCACGATCTGGTGTTCCGCTTCGGCGACGGCATCGCCTACCTGCCCGGCGGCATGAACATCAAGGAAGACCTGCTGAACGACACGCTGGCGCAATTGCAGCGCCTGGCCGATGCGTCGGGCCGCGACGCCGCGATCGTCGCCGATGTGGCCTCGCTGCACGCCCGGCTGGCCGAGCTGCAGGGCGCCGACACCGCGCCTTCGACCGACCGGCCGAAGCAGGCCATGGCACATGCCGACCAGGCCATCGCGCTCGGCGCGCAGGTGTGGGCCGAGCGCAAGGCCGACCGCCAGTTCGCCAACTGGCTGGCCCGCGCCTACCAGATTCGCGCCCAGCGCCAGCGTGCCGACGGTCAACTGGAACCTGCTCTGCAGACCCTGGTGCAGGAACGGGTTCTGGTCTCGGAAAGCCTGGCGCTGCAGACGCGCGACGACGAGCGCGCTTGGCTGCTGACGAACCTGGCCGGCACGCTGTTCCTGGAAGCGCAACTGCTGGACGCGCTGAACCTGCCGAGCCTGAACCGGCCGGCCGAGGCGCTGCTGCGACTGACCGACGCCGAGCACGCTTACCGCCGAGTTCTGGCGTTAGGCGACAAGGTTCTGGACGGGCTCGATGCGGCCGCCCGACCCGAGGAACCGAAGACCCGCGCCGGCCTGCTGCATGGCCTGGCCAGCGCGCAGGAAGGGCGCGCACTGGTGCGGCTCAAGCACGACGAGCCGGCGCTTGCGCTGGCCGACGCGCAGGCCGCCGTGCTGACGCAGCAGCAGGCGCTCGCGCTCGACCCGCTGCAGGTGCTGTGGCACGACGGGTTGATGTCGAAGGGCAATACGTTGGCAACGCTGCTGCTGCGCCTCGGTCAGGCCGAGCCGGCGTTGGCAGCGGCGCAGCGCAGTTGGGACGAAGCGAACGCGCTGGCGAAGAGCGAAGGGGCGCAAAGCCGCTGGGGCAAGGCCCTGCCGACCTTGGCCCATCAATACGGCCGCGCGTTGGCGGCAGTCGGCCGGCATGCCGAGGCGGTGCCGGTGTTCGAAGCCTCGATCGCGGCGTGGACGGCGCGTGCCAAAGCCGGCCCGGCCGTCAACCCGAACGCGCAGCGCCGCATCGGCTGGATGCGCACCCAACTGTCGCGCTCGCAGCAGGCGCTGGGGCGGCGGGCACTGGCCGTGACCTTGGCACGCGAAGCCAGTGAAGGCCTGCGCGCCGCGTCATCCCAAAGCCCCGAGGCGCGCGAGTTGTGGCTGAACCTGGGCGAGGCGCTGGTGTGGCAGGGCCAGCTTGAGCCGGCCCTGGCAGCGACCCTGAATGCGCAGGCTCGCACTGCCTACGATCGCGCGGCTGGCCTGAGCCCGCTGATAGCCGAGCATGCCGTGGCCCGCGCAACGTTGGGGTGAGGGAGCAAGACGGGGCTCACTCGAGCATGACGCAGACTCGCCCGACTTCGATTCGTACCGGGTACGTCTTCACCGCCTCGCTCGCCGGCTCACAGGTCGGCACGCCCGTGCGCAGATCGAAGCGCCCCTGGTGCAAAGGGCACTCGACTTCAAAGCCTTCGACGAAACCGTCGCACAGCCGCGCATGGCCGTGCGTGCACAGGTTGTCGATCGCGTAGTGCGCGTCGCCGATCCGGAACAGCGCGATGTCGCGACCCTGCACAACGACGCTGATGCCCGCCCCGTCCCACAGGTCGGCTTCGGCCGCCGCGTCGATCCAGTCGTTGCCCATGGTGTGTGCCCAGCCGCCGTTCAAATCGGGTAGATGATGGAGTTCGGAATCATTTCGCTGTCGTAGACGCAGACCCTGCGCGCGAACCGCAGGCCCTGCGGCGTGCGCACCACCGTGTCGAGGTAGCGGCCGACGTTGAACACCGTCGTCAGCTCCGACAGCTTGGTGCGGAACACCGCGTAGTTCGTCTCGCACTCGATGCTGTCGCCGTCG